>DJZU01000028.1 GCA_002448715.1 Candidatus Neomicrothrix sp. UBA6944
ACTCAGCTTCGAGAAAACAAACCCTTGAAAACAAAGAATCGTGCATCGCTATGAAGTGCTCAGGGACAGTAGTCCCTCGCACATCTCGACTCTGGACACCCAGAGCGAACCAAGAACGTGCTTCCTCCCAGCGAGGCAAGCGCAACATATTTCTGGTGGTTATGGCGGCAGGGATACACCCGTTTCCATTCCGAACACGGAAGTTAAGCCTGTCAGCGCCGATGGTACTTGGGGGAAGACCCCCTGGGAGAGTAGGACGCCGCCAGAATTTCTCTAAGAAGGGCCTCTTTCACTCCCTCGTCAGGCTTTGACGAACACGGGTGATAGAGGCCCTTCGTAGTTTTCAGCGTCAATAGACGCAACATCTGTCAATTGTTTGCAGGTAGAGCCCGTACCCTGGTCCTCTGTGAACAACCGGAGCGGCCGTCCGCGCAGCACTGGTCGGAGAGACCAAAAACATTCCCAGGGCAACAAGAGGGATAACAGAAGCGGTCCTCCGCGCTCACGCAACAACAACCAAGACCGCGACCGTCGAAAAACGTCAGCAGGTCGTGGCGAGAACAATCAGCGCCGTGGCCACGGCGTCGAAAAACCAGAACGGCACTTTGGAGAAAACGCCCGTGGGTCGCGCTGGGGAGGCGTGGCTCGACGCGGAGCACACAACGCCAGTATCGACCAAGGAGGCCCTAGACCTTCAAGCGAGGATGCATCTCCGCCGCCGAACCGAGACGAAGATGTCTGGCGCCGTGTCGACAAGAAGTCACGAACCACTCAACCTCGGCGACGCAGCCCCGTCGCACCAATACCAGAGCTCGATCCAAGCCAAACGAAACACCTATCGAAGACAGAGCGTGACCGACTGGCTCGAAACATCGCAAATGCAGGGGAACACTTTCTGGCAGATCGATTCGGTGAAGTGGAAAAGATCACGCGACAGCTTCTAAAAAAGCACCCCAGTGTTGCCGAGATTCATGAACTTCATGGATTGACCCTGTATCGCCTCGGCAGGTGGCGTGACGCGTTGGAACGACTTGAGCGTTTTACACAACTGACCGGAGATGTCGATCAATTCCCGGTTATGGCTGATTGCCATCGAGCGCTCGGGGAGATCGAATCGGTCCGAAAACTCTGGGATGAATTGAGGTCCGCGGGTCCAGAACCTTCCATCTTGACCGAAGGTCGAATAGTCATGGCTGGAGCACTAGCCGACACCGGCGACGTAGCAGCAGGAATACGGCTGCTAGAGAAGGGGCCAATAAAGACTAAACGGGCCCGTGAGTACCATGTAAGACTCTGGTATGCGCTCGCGGATCTATATGAACGAGGCGGAGATCATCAAAGAGCCCGTCGAGGATTTGAACGAATCGAACAAGTTGAGCCCAGCTACGCGGACGTACCTAACCGCCTTGAGTCACTCTCATAAGGGCGACACGGGCCTAACTTCAGATTCTGGCATTTGCCTCAACCTTTTCATCAGATCTCGCGGCTACGATCTGCTTCGGCCCGTTGGCCGCGAATTGACCCACCTACTAGCTACCCAAGGAGGCGTTTCGTGAGCCTCGACATCGAAGGATTACTAGGAGATCAGGCAACCTATCTCCTAGACCATAAATGCGAGACCATCTCGCAAGATTTACTGACACTGCCTAGTCCTGATTTTGTCACCGAAGTCCTGTCGGGGACAGATCGCTCACCCCAAGTGATGCGAAACATGCACGCGTTGTTGAATAACGGAAGGCTCGCTGGCTCAGGCTATGTGTCAATCCTCCCCGTAGATCAAGGAATAGAACACTCGGCAGCGGCCTCGTTTGCCCCCAACCCCATTTATTTCGACCCGGCAAATATTGTTGAACTTGCGATAGAGGGCGGCTGCAACGCAGTTGCGACGACCTTTGGAGTGTTGGGCTCGGTAAGCCGCAAATACGCCCACCGGATTCCGTTCATCGCCAAGTTAAATCACAACGAGCTACTCACATTTCCATCCACCTATGACCAAATTATGTTCGGATCGGTGGAACAGGCATACGATCTCGGCGCGGCCGGAGTAGGAGCCACGATCTACTTCGGCAGTGACGAAAGCGGACGCCAAATTCAAGAGACGGCCGAAGCATTCGAAAAAGCGCACCAACTAGGCATGTTCACGGTCTTGTGGTGCTATTTACGAAATAGCGCAATTGATACTGACGACCAGGACAACCACGTCGCAGCCGACGCAACTGGCCAAGCGAACCACATTGGCGTCACTATCGAAGCGGACATCATCAAACAGAAACTTCCCGAGAATAACGGCGCGTTTAACTTGATTTCAGGGTTCGGCAAAACGCACCCAGACGTATATGAGAAGTTGACATCAGACCACCCAATAGATCTTTGCCGCTGGCAAGTAGCCAATTGCTACATGGGTCGAGTGGGGCTGATCAACAGCGGCGGAGCCAGTTCCGGGGCAACCGACTTAGCTGAAGCAGTGATGACAGCCGTCGTGAATAAAAGGGCGGGCGGCCTTGGCTTGATATCAGGACGCAAGGCTTTCCAGCGCCCTATGGGAGATGGAATCGAACTACTTAACGCAATTCAAGATGTCTATCTCAATGAATCAATTACCATCGCGTGAGCCGACAATATGAAGAGCCTCGCATTAAGTGAGTATTTAGCGCTCCGCGCGTATATTCTTCGGAGTCGGACCACCACCACCCCCTGGGAGGGTCTGTGACCGATACAGCACCTCGAGAACTACCACTTCAAGAACTAGATGAAGTCATCATCCGATTTGCCGGCGACTCCGGCGACGGCATGCAGTTGACCGGTGACCAGTTCACTAGTATCTCGGCCGCGCTGGGTAACGACTTGGCGACATTGCCAGAGTTCCCAGCAGAAATTCGGGCTCCCCAAGGAACATTGGCCGGAGTATCGGCGTTCCAAGTCCGCATCTCAGATTTTGCTATCACAACACCGGGCGACGCCCCCACTGTCCTAGTCGCTATGAACCCAGCCGCCCTCAAAGCACAAGTCAAGAATGTGGTCCAGGGCGGAGCCATCATCATCAACACCGATGCGTTCAACGAACGCAACCTGGAGAAGGCCGGCTACGACAGCAACCCCTTAGAGGATGGCTCGCTAGAGGGTTACAGAACTTACCCGGTTCCGATGAGTCAAATCACTAGGGATGCCGTTGCTGAACACGGAGTGAAGCCGCGAGATGCTGAAAGATCAAAAAACTTCTTCGCCTTAGGTCTCATTTCTTGGATGTATACGCGTCCAGTCGAGCCGACAATGGAGTTCATCAGCACCAAGTTCAGTGGCAAAGAATTAGTCATCAAAGCCAACGAAGCGGCGTTCCATGCCGGATACAACTTCGGAGAAACGGCTGAACTTTTCGAGTCCCACTACGAGATAAAGCCAGCGTCGCTGCCATCGGGCGAATACACCAATGTCAATGGAAACACTGCTTTGGCCTGGGGCTGCGTTGCTGCGGGTCAGCTTGCTCGATTACCGGTGTTCCTGGGTTCTTACCCGATTACTCCAGCCTCAGATATTCTTCATGATCTGTCCGCCCTCAAAAACTTCGGCGTTCGAACCTTTCAGGCTGAAGACGAGATAGCAGCCGCGGCCTCAGCTGTGGGAGCCGCATTTGGAGGTGCGCTGTCTTTCACCACGACCTCAGGACCCGGCGTTGCCCTCAAGGGAGAATCCCTCGGATTAGCGGTCAGTCTTGAATTACCCCTGATCGTCATTGACATACAGAGGGGCGGACCCTCGACGGGTCTTCCTACCAAGCCTGAACAAGCCGATCTGCTGATGGCCATGTATGGGCGTCACTCCGAATCGCCGATGCCGATCGTTGCCCCCAAGAGCCCCGCAGATTGTTTCAACGCGGCGATAGAAGCCTGCCGCATTGCTCTTCGCTACCGAACTCCCGTCATGTTGCTTAGTGACGGCTATCTGGCCACCAGTTCGGAGCCCTGGCTGCTACCGGATGTCGATTCCCTCCCAGATATCGGCGTTGACTTTCACACCGGATTCAACGGCACCAACGAAGATGGCGAAGGAATTTTCCTCCCATACTTAAGGGACCCTGAAACTCTTGCTCGCCCATGGGCAATCCCGGGAACACCTGATTTGATGCACCGGATAGGTGGAATCGAAAAAGAAGATGGCTCAGGAAACATCAGCTATGACCCCGAAAACCATCAGAAGATGGTGGACCTTCGTGCCGCAAAGATTGAAGCCATCGATGTTCCCGACGTTGAGGTCGCAGGTGACCAAGACGCCACCTTCTGTATGTTGGGCTGGGGCTCAACATGGGGCGCAATTGACGCGGCTGTGGATCGCCTGCAACAAGGTGGGAAAAAGGTCGCTCACGTTCACCTAAGTCACTTAAACCCTCTACCCAAAAACCTGGGCGAGGTGTTGGCGGCTTTCGACAAAGTTATTTGCCCCGAGATGAATGACGGACAGCTTGTCAACTTAGTTAGAGCAAAATATCTGATCGATGTTAAACCGGTAAACAAAATGAACGGTGTGCCGTTCACAACCGCAGAAATAGAGTCTGCGGCACTTCAAGCCATGGACGCCTCTTAAGAGATAGCAGGATCAATCAATATGACTGATACTTCCCCACGCACGGAACCAGCAGACTGGGCAACCGACCAAGAGGTCCGATGGTGTCCAGGCTGTGGTGACTACTCCATTCTCACCGCGATGCGCATGCTTATGCCCGAACTTGACGTTGACCGAGAAAACACGGTCTTCATCTCCGGCATTGGATGTGCTGCACGCTTTCCGTATTACATGAACACCTACGGCATGCACGGAATCCACGGACGAGCACCAGCAATCGCGACCGGACTCGCAATGGCGAGGCCCGACCTTGATATCTGGGTTATCGGCGGCGATGGCGACATGATGTCAATTGGTGGCAACCACCTGATTCACTCTTTGCGGAGAAACGTCAATATCAAAATCCTCCTCTTTAACAACATGATCTATGGCCTTACCAAAGGCCAGTTCTCGCCCACAAGCGAAGTGGGTAAAGTGACCAAGAGCTCCCCAATGGGGTCTTTGGACGCCCCATTTAACCCAGTGTCGGTTGCCCTTGGCGCTGAAGCTTCCTTTGTTGCACGTACTCACGACATGGACCGTCAACATATGATGGATATGTTCAGGCGTGCACACGACCATAAAGGCGCATCGATTGTTGAGGTGTTCCAAAACTGCAACGTCTTCAACGATGGAGCTTGGGAAGGTATCACTAAGAAACAAAATCGAGATAGCAACCTCATCACTCTCGAACACGGTCAACCAATCAGGTTCGGCGCCGACGGGGAATTCGGTGTATTAGTTGACAATGGAGCCGCCAAGGTCGTATCGGTCGCAGACGTCGGAGTGGACGCATTGCTCGTTCATGACGAACACAAGCCTGACCCGTCAACTGCGTTTATGCTCAGCCGCCTTTCAAGGGGCCCATTTGAACCGACTCCGATTGGGGTGTTCCGAGCTATCGAACGTATTGAATACGCCACTTCCTCTACCTCCCAACTTGCTATGGCCCATGAAAACCAGGGCTCGGGCGACCTAGCTAGCTTGTTGCGTTCAAGAGGAACTTGGCAGGTCTGAACGACATCTCCTGGGTACTTGACCTTGACGGAGTTGTATGGCTCGCAGATGAACCGATACCTGGTTCAGCTGCAGCAATAGAGCTACTTGATGCGGAACATCACCAAGTCCTCTTCGTAACTAACTTTTCGGCGTTGACCAGTAGACAGGCAGAACAAAAACTCGAAACCTGCGGAATAAAGGCCAAGGGACGTGTGCTGACCTCAGCCATGGCGGCGGCTTCGCTAGTGGAGCCAGGAGAACAGGTCATCGTGTGTGGCGGCGAAGGCATCATCGAAGCAGTCAAGAATCGCGGCGCAACACCACTCAACCCACTCCAGGAACACGTCCCAACTAGCGCTATCGATGCGGTGATCGTTGGATTTCACCGCGAGTTCAGCTTTGAGCGCTTGGCGGCATCTGCACATGCTCTGCATAACGGAGCGAGGCTCATCTCGACCAACAACGATCCTACATACCCGACGCCGCACGGCTTACTACCTGGGAACGGCTCGTTGACTGCAGCTGTTGCTGTTGCGGGCAAAACAGAACCCACAATTGCCGGCAAACCTCATGCTCCAATAGCAAACCTTGTTCTGGAACGACTGGGAGTCGAACGCGGAACCCCAGGCAATATCGTGGTCGGTGACCTCCCTGCCACCGATGGGCTACTCGCCGCTGAGCTAGGTTTCGACTTCGGATTGGTGTTATCGGGAGTAACCCCCGCTGACCAAGTTGATACATGCGAACCAAAGCCCGACATAGTCGCTCAAGATCTAGAAGCCATGGTGGAAGCCGTATTATCTTCAGCCTAAAGGCAGGACCGACCAAGACTCATCGTCGGTATAGCTGTGCTGGTAGCTTCAACTTATGTGCGGACGCTAATACATAGGCTGAGAGGACAGACGAAGTGAGCCGCCGGCGACTCGATCAAGAAATGATCCGACGCGAACTAGCTTTAACCCGCAGCCAAGCTCAAGAACTGATTGGCTTAGGGCAGGTACTCGTCGGAGGAGCAGTAGCAACCAAAGCTGCTCGCCTAGTAAACCCGGGAGAGCCCATAGTCCTAACCGGACCAGGCCCTAGGTTCGTTTCACGTGGCGGAGAAAAGCTTGATGCAGCGCTTACGCGATTTGGGATCGAACCGCAAGGTAAACGAGTCGCTGACGTTGGTGCGTCCACTGGCGGTTTCTCAGATTGCGTGATACAGCGGGGAGCCGCACATGTAGTGGCGATCGACGTAGGGCACGGACAACTAGACCACACATTACGTACAGACCCTCGCGTGCGAGTGTTCGAAAGAACCAACGTGAGGTTTCTCGAAGTCGACGAAGTTGGAGGACCGGCCAGCCTGGTGGTAGCCGATCTGTCTTTCATCTCGTTAAAAGTTGTCTTCGACAGACTTGCAGCATTGTGTGAACCTCAAGGTGATCTACTTATCCTGGTAAAGCCTCAATTTGAGGCGGGACGGGCGGAAGCTGCCCGTGGCCAAGGAATTATCCGAAGCCCCGATGTTTGGCAGCGAGTTTTGGAAGAAGTTAGCGAATGCATACTGAAAGCGAAGTTTGGGGTTATGGGCCTGATGGTGTCGCCGCTTCGCGGCGCTAACGGAAACGTTGAATTCTTCGTTCATTGCCGCTCAGGGGTCGAATCGCGGGTCTGCAGTAAAGCGATAGAAGGTGTCGTCAACGAGGCCCGAGAAATGGTGCTGGCATGAGCATCATTTCTATGATGCTGCACCCAGAACGCGGTGACTCCATGCGATTAGCAACACAACTGGCAGATCATTTGATCGGCCAGGGCAACACCGTTCGCTTGAACGAAACCGAAGCTGCGGCCATAGATAGACCAGAACTCGGATGCTCTCTAGACGTACTCGCCGACTCGGTTGACCTAGCGGTGAGCATTGGCGGCGACGGGACAATGCTGCGAACTTTCGAGCGAGTAGCTCGCCAAGGGATCCCAGTGCTGGGAGTCAACGTTGGTGACCTAGGCTATTTGACCGAATTCGAAGCCGACGAAGCAAAGGGGGCGATTGAAGCTGCCTTAAAAGGCGCGCTCCCCGTGGAAGAACGATTGATGGTTCAGAGTCGAATCGAACGACCAAACGGTCAAAGCGACGGAATATGGACAGGCCTCAACGAAGCCGTGTTGGAGAAGAAATCGCAAGGACATACAGTCCGGCTTGAAGTAACAATCGACGGTTCCGCCTTTGCTACCTACGCCGGTGATGGACTCATCGTCTCTACGCCTACCGGTTCAACCGCATACAACCTGTCCGCCCGTGGCTCAATCGTTGCCCCTACCCATTGGTCGCTCCAACTCACACCAGTAGCGCCCCACATGTTGTTCGACCGGTCCCTGGTGTTGCGCCCAGATACAGAGATCCGAATAGCAGTGCTGGGAGAACGAGAAGCAAATCTTTCCGTAGACGGTCGAAGCGTCGCCGTGCTGAGCGGCGGAGATGTGCTGATAGCTACACGCTCGGACGTTATCGCTCGGCTAGTGACCTCTGGATCTGGTGGGTTCCACCAAGTGCTGAAACAAAAGTTTGGTTTAAAGGATCGCTGATGCTTCTGGAGCTCTCTGTCCAGAACCTTGGAGTGATTGAATCCTCTTCGTTGGTGTTAGGCCCAGGAGTCAGCGTTCTCACTGGGGAGACCGGTGCGGGTAAAACAATGGTGGTTCAAGCCATCCAGCTATTGACCGGAGGGAAGGCTGACCCCTCAATGGTAAGAAGCGGAGCTAAAGAGGCGACAATCGAGGGTCGATTCGAAACTCCAGACGGCGAGGAGCTTATTTTGCGGCGCGTCATCCCTGCCGAAGGACGGAGCCGCGCATACCTCAACAATGCTCTTGCCAGCGCATCCCAACTGGCCGACACTGGCTCGATATTGGTTGACTTACACGGACAGCATCAGCATCAATCTCTTCTGCAAGCCAAAGTGCAGAGACTAGCTCTCGATAACTACGCCCAAATAGACCTAACCCCCCTTAACGACGCGCGAAGCGCGATAAGGCAGCTATTGGATCAACTTGACCAAATGGGAGGTGACACCAAAGCACGAGCCAGAGAAATCGACTTATTGCAGTTTCAGATCGCAGAACTCACGCAAGCTCAACTAGTTGATCCTTCAGAACCAGAAACTCTGGAAGAACTCGAAGAAGTCTTGGCTGACGCTTCGGAACACATTGAGCAAGGAAGTCGAGCCCTCGAAAATATCAATGGTGATAACGGGTTAATCGATACCTTGGGAGCGATCCTCGCAAGTCTCGCTGATCGAGCCCCATACCGGGATGTAACTGAAAGGCTCAGAAGTCTCGAAGCAGAACTTTCTGATGTCGGCGCCGCTATGAGAGACAAAGTGGATTCGATAGAAGATGATCCCCAACGCCTTTCCGAAGTTCGAGAGCGTCGGCAACTGCTGCTGGACTTGCAAAGAAAATACGGGGACACCATTGGCGATGTCATCAAGTACCACCTTGAGGGTGTTCAACGCCTCGAAGATCTAGAGAACCACGAAGCTGTAGCAGCGAAGTTAGAAATTGAACTCACCACAGCTCGAGGACATCTGGCGCAAGAAGCGAAAAAAGTCGCGGAACTTAGGCGACAAAGCGCGCCACAGTTTGCCGACGAAGTTAGCCAATATCTCCCCGCCTTAGCTCTCGACCACGCGAGCGTTTCAGTCATCGTCGATGGTGACGACCCGGCGGACGAGATCGAAATAATGTTCCGCGCCAACAGCGGCACGAACTGGCACGCCCTCTCCAAAGTTGCCTCTGGAGGAGAACTAGCAAGAGTGATGCTTGCGTTGCGATTGGTCCTTACCGCGGGCCCACCAACACTCGTCTTTGACGAAGTAGACGCTGGTATAGGTGGTGCTGCAGCGCTCGCCGTAGGCCAAGCACTAAGTCGCTTGGGGGCTGATCATCAAGTCTTAGTAGTCACACACTTGCCGCAGGTGGCAGCATTCGGTGATCAGCATCTCGTCGTAGATAAGTTCGATGACGGCTCACGAGTGGTGTCCACCGTTCATGAGGTCGACGGAGATATCCGGATACGTGAGCTAGCTCGTATGCTGGCTGGACAACCTGACTCGGAAACCGGTCAGGACCATGCCGCAGAACTTCTGCAAGAAGCCCTGAAGAGCAGGGGTTAGTCGTGAGACTGAAACGCCGAAACTTAGCTGATCGAGGTGAAATACTCAGAGCCAAGGTTCGTGTTGATCGACGAACGAAAAACCTCATTCCTCGTCTCCAGCCCGGTGAGATAGCTCTTATCCACCACGAAGACCTTGACCGAGTCGCTGCGGAAGGGCTGGTCGCAGCCAAAGTAGCGGCGGTCATTAACGGCGCTCAAAGCTTGTCGGGAAAATACCCCGCTCAAGGGGCGCTGGCCCTCCTGAAATCCGGAATCCCCGTAATTGACGGCGTAGGAACAAGTGCATTCAACAGGATTCAGGAAGGCGACCTAGTAGCAGTTGCTAAAAGCAGGGTTCTTCTAAACGACGAGGTCATCTGCAACGGTACCCTTCTACAAGTCAAAGAAGTCGAAGAGAAACTTGAGGTAGCTCGCGAAGCCGTTCGGGGCCAACTCGGCGAATTCGCAGCGAACACACTGCATTATTTGGCGACTGAACCTGAACTAGTCACTGATGATCTTGAACTTCCCGAAATGTCCGTCGAGCTCGCCCAGCGACAAGTCTTGGTGGTCGTCCGCGGTATTGACTACCGAGAAGACCTATCAATGCTTAAGAGATCTGGCTATGTAAGCGAAATGCGCCCCATCCTCATAGGTGTAGACGGTGGGGCCGACGCATTGTTGGAAGTAGGCCTTAACCCTGACTTAATAGTCGGCGACTTTGATTCCGTATCCCGAGAGGCGCTGAACTCCGGGGCCCAACTACTAGTTCACGCCTACCCCGGAGGTGAAGCTCCAGGTGCGAGCAGACTGGATCGACTCGGAGTCGAATATGAAGTGGTCGAGGGAGTAGGAACAAGCGAAGACATAGCGATGCGCATAGCTTTCGAAAATAGGGCAGAGCTCATCGTGCTAGTTGGTTCGCACACCTCGATGGCAGATTTTTTCGACAAGGGTCGACGAGGTATGGCTTCAACCTTTTTGACCCGCATGAAGGTCTCTTCGGTACTAGTAGACGCTAAGGGAGTGGGTCGTCTTTACCGAACCCAAGTCCGTAAACGGGATCTCGCGCTCCTTGTGCTCTCGGCCTTGTTCACGCTGGTAGTGATCGCCGTAGTAACCGAACCAGTTCGTCTGCTTTTGCGCACTCTTTGGTTGAATCTAGGAATGTGATGTCCGGTGATTAACCTCCGCTACCACATTGTTAGTGTCGTCGCAGTTTTTCTAGCACTAGGCATAGGTCTGGCTTTGGGCTCTACGTTCGTCGATTCAATTCTCGTTAACGAACTAGAAGACCAAGTAAATCAACTTGACGTAGCACAAGAAGAGGCAGTTGAACTAAAGAACCAGGCAATAGAGGAAAGAGATTTAGAAGCGCAAAATAATGAGACAATGCGGGCTCAAATAGCCGCTTTGGAAGACGACCATTTGGCAAATCTTGCTGAGCTTCGACAGGTTAGTGATCGAGAGCGACAAGCTTTGATGGATCAAGCTGAACTAGAGACCGAAAGCGCGAAGCTGCGACTTAATTCCATCGAGACGTTAATGTCAAGAGGTCGGCTTGCTGGGACGTCCTGGCTTCTCCTAGCACCTACTGCGGCCGACCGCCTGGTAGTTGCTGAAATCCGAGAAATCTTGACCCGTTCAGACGGCGATTATCTTGGAACGTTGTGGATTCGACCGAGTATGGACTTCGAAGACCAAGAAACAATTCATGAGCTCTCCGAGATTTATGGGGAAGAAGTTCCTCCAGAGAAAATCGCGGGCGTCACCATTTCTAACCTTGCGACCGCTCTGGCAGCCGGTCAGAAGTCCGGCAACACTCAGGACGTTGAGGTACAAGAATTCATCGAACGGTTAATCGATATCGGCTTAATTCGATACGACCGATATCAGGCCACATCCACCATTGACGAGCTGTCGAACGCCGCTAACAGCATCCTGATCGTGAACGACCCAGATCACCTAACTCTCCATCAACAATTGTTTGTTCCACTTATTGAGGAAATTTCTGATCGAGGCGCAACGGGGGTCGGAGCGGTCTTGGAGCTAAAAAAACCAAACCTTCCTAGAGGCCAAGTGGTCGACAGAATCCGCAATGATTCAGATCTTGCCCAGACATGGGCGACGTTTGATGATGTCGGCTCCTTCGAAGCTCGATTTGGTTTGCTTGTGGGTCTCGACCGCCTCCCGTCTATAGGTCACTACGGAGACCTTCCAACTGCAGAGGAGCGATACCCGCGGTGATGCATGTCGTGGCTATAGTTCCCGCAAAAAATAGGGTGGACTCCATAGCAGCAACCGTGACAGCTCTCTCGCAGATCCCCGATGTGGTTGAAGTGTTAGTGGTTGACGATGGATCAATCGACGGCACTGGCGAGATCGCAGAGAAAGCAGGGGCGCGAATCGTGTCTCTAAATTCCAATGTTGGTAAGGGCGATGCAGTGCTGGCAGGTGTCGCGGCTTCGGGAGCACCCCAAAGCTACCTTTTGGTTGACGCTGACCTTGGCGACTCCGCCGTCCACGCCGCAGAGTTGTTAAGGCCGCTAAGTGATAACGCCGCTGAGATGGTGATTGGAGTTTTCCCCAAGGCTGGACGATCTAAGGGATTCGGCTTATTGAAACGGGCGGCTACCCAAATCCTCTTCGATGCCACTGGCCGAAAGTTTGCGGAACCCTTGTCGGGTCAAAGAGCAGTGGACGGTTCGTTGATGCGGTCTCTAAATCTTGCTCCGCGTTTCGGGCTCGAGATTGGGTTGACCATCGATGTCGACAAAGCTGGCGGACGTATCGAAGAAATTGCAGGAGACTTTTCGCATCTCCCCACCGGTCGCGGGCCTAAGGGCATCCTGCATCGGGCGAAACAATTTCGCGATGTAGCGCAAGCGTCCGCGTCCCGACTTGGATGGCGAGGCACTCTAGAGTCAATGAGTCGATCTTTGATGAGGAGAACCAACACTTGATTTTTGTAATAGGCACCTTCTTCATCGCTTTCGTTGCGGCTTTACTCGCGTGGGGTCGCACCGGTCCCTTCTTGTTGAGTTTGGGTTTACAAAAAGACAACTATCGAGGACAAAGCCTTTTCGCGATTTCTGGGATCATTGTCGTTGTCGTTGAAATCCTCGTTGTTGTCAACCTGTACTGGGGCTTCAATGACTCGCTACGGGGAGCACATGTTGTGGCAGTGTTGATGCTCGTAGTGGTGTTCGGATACTTAGGGTGGATCGACGACACCAAAGCTAAAGAAAGCGGAGGAGGCTTCCGGGGTCATCTGGGCTCCGCATATTCGGACCACGCTGTTACCACTGGGCTAATCAAGCTGGTAGCAGGCGTAGCGGTTTCAATAGGTGCAGTGTTAGTGGCAGACGCGACCGACGGTCTGGTCGAGCTAATTCGTGGAGCGGCGATTGTCGCCTTAAGCGCCAACATGCTCAACCTTTTCGATCGGGCGCCAGCGAGATCGACGAAAGTTTCATTTTTGTGGTTTGTAGTGCTCGCAGCGTCGGTGTTCATATGGAGTGACTCCCATACTGCTCTGCAACTTGTCTGGGCTGCAGGCGCTGTTGGAGCGACAACAGGACTAGCGCCGTCGGAACTTATGGAACGACATATGCAGGGCGACACTGGCGTAAACGTCACGGGTGCTTTGCTGGGCTTCTCCACATTTATGGTGGCCACACCTGTTGTCCAGTGGGTCGTTCTAGCGGTACTTGCATCGCTAAACCTCGCTAGCGAGCGCACCTCCTTTAGCGAGGTGATTGCGGCTAATCCATTACTTAGTCGAATTGACGAAGCAGGCGTCAGGCAGCCAAAGGTATGACATGACAGTTGTGACAGGTGCTGGAGCGCGTACCTTCGTCAAAAGTGTTCGCAACGGTCATCACCATGGAGGAGTTGAACCGCTAAATTCACTTCAAGTGCCTTGGGACCTCAGCCATGACTAAACATATCTTTGTTACCGGTGGGGTCGCGAGTGGCCTCGGTAAAGGGATAACCGGCTCCTCCCTCGGGCGCCTTCTCAAAGCCCGAGGTCTTCGCGTCACGATGCAAAAGTTTGACCCTTACATCAATGTGGATCCGGGCACGATGAATCCCTTTGAACACGGCGAAGTCTTCGTTACTGATGACGGAGGAGAAACCGATCTAGACCTCGGACATTACGAACGTTTCATTGATGAACCACTGACCAAAGACTCAAACGCGACCACAGGATCCATATATCAAGCGGTGTTGGCCGCAGAACGACGCGGAGACTACTTGGGGAAAACGGTTCAGGTGATTCCACACATCACTGACGAGATTAAGAGACGAATTCGTCGATTGGCCACCGCCGATACCGATGTAGTCATTACTGAAGTAGGGGGCACGGCGGGCGACATTGAGATCCTGCCGTTCCTAGAAGCGATTAGGCAGATGCGGCTGGACGCCGGTCGTGGAAATGTCTGCTACGTGCATGTAACCCTGGTGCCCTTCATTGGACCCTCAGGAGAGCAGAAAACCAAACCCACCCAACACTCCGTAACTGAACTACGCAGTCGTGGAATCCAGCCCGACGCGGTCGTACTGCGAAGCGAAGAACCAATTGACACAGCGTTGCGGGAGAAAATATCTCGCCTATGTGATGTAGAGCTTTCCGGTGTTGTGAATGCTCCAGACGCATCAAACCTCTACGAGGTACCACTGGTCCTTCATGAAGAAGGATTAGACCGCTACGTGTGTGAAATCCTCGGTCTAGCCAACCTCGAACCAGACCTTCGCTCATGGTCATCTTTAGTTAATCGAATAGAACAAGCAACCTCAACAGTGCGCATAGGCATTATTGGTAAGTACGTGAGCCTACCCGACGCTTACATGTCGGTAGTAGAAGCGTTGCGCCACGGCGGATACCACCACGGAGCTGAGATAGACATTGACTGGATTCAAGCAGAAGATGTTGAGGGTCTTCTGGCGGAAGGGCGACTCAGCCACCTCGACGGCATGATTATCCCTGGAGGGTTCGGTGAGAGGGGGATCGAGGGCAAGATTGCCGCAGCGCAATTCGCCCGAGAGCACGCGATTCCCTGTCTAGGGATATGCCTGGGATTGCAAGTAATGGTCACGGACTTCTGTCGGAACCAGTTGGGATTGGCGGGAGCGAACAGCCGCGAGTTCGACCCAACAACTCTCCACCCGGTGGTCGATTTGATGGACTCACAACTCGAGGTAACAGATCTGGGTGGAACTATGAGACTCGGTTTGTACCCAGCGCGGCTCATGGAAGGCAGTTTTGTTGCGGACCTTTATGGAGAAGCTCTTATTTATGAACGCCACCGGCACCGCTATGAGGTGAACAACGACTACCGCGCTCAAATGGAAGAAAACGGGCTGCAATGCAGCGGTATTTCACCCGACGGCCGTTTGGTGGAATTCATTGAACTTGACTCCCACCCCTTCTGGGTTGGCACCCAAGCGCATCCGGAATTCATGAGCCGACCTGATCGACCGGCACCCCTTTTCAGGGGCCTTGTGGAAGCCGCCCTTAGTCGAGCGGAAGGTCGAAATCCAAAACTTATAGAGTCGAGTACCGAGTCGGTGGATTGAGCGATGGTCGGCACACCCGACCCCGACTACCGACTAGTCAGTGAAGAGTTACTTCATTCGGGCTACGCCTTCGATCTTTACTCCACAAGCTGGGTTGATTCTGAAGGTGAGACCTTTGATCGAGACATAGTGCGCCACCGCGGAGCCGTCGCGATTGTGCCAATTACTAACGACGGACTCAGCGTGCTGCTGGTTCGTCAGTTCCGCACTCCGGTAAATGATTGGCTTTTGGAGTTGCCGGCTGGGCTGCGAGACAAAGAAGGTGAGTCCGACGTAGATACTGCGAGCCGCGAACTAGAGGAAGAAGTGGGTTGCGTCGCCGACACTATGGAACATTTGGTTACGCTAGCCACGGCGGTCGGGTTCACTGACGAGTCCATTTCGATTTACCTTGCCCGCGGCCTTTCGTGGACAGAACGACGAGCAGATGGCGTTGAAGAAAAGTTGATGACGGTGGAGAACGTTGCGCTTGCTGATGTGCCGGCGATGGTTGCTGATGGAGAAATTATCGACGCGAAAACAGTTGCGGGTCTACTGGTAGCACGCCAGAGAATGGCCGGCTAACTAGATGAACACGCTTGAAGCATCTTGGTTAGACCAATTCTTGAAGTGGAAAGTTGCTAACAAAGGCCTTACAACTGCAACCAAAGAAGCTTACGAAAGAGATATGAAAGCTTTCTTGGAGTGGTTAGACCACGGCGACCAGCGCGTGAAAACAGTAGATGAAGATTGCATCGCTTCTTACGTGGAACACCTGCATGATTCGGACTATCGGCTCTCTACTGTGGCTAGAGCTGTTGTGGCAATTAGACAGTTCTTCGCTTATTTAGTTGTTGAAGCTGAAATACTCGCCGTAGACCCCAGTGAATCAATTGCTGTCCCCACCATTAGTGATGGACCGCCGAAAGCTTTAACCGTCGAACAAATAGAGTCACTTCTGGACTCTCCAGCGGGTGACGGTCCAGGTGCCCACAGGGATCGCGCAATGCTCGAAGTGTTATACGGATGCGGTTTGAGAGTTGGAGAACTTGTGGGCCTTAACACCGACGACGTTGACCTAGATGGGGAAGTGCCACTGCTGCGGGTATTCGGTAAAGGCCAAAAAGAGCGTGTGGTGCCTCTCGGGGGACAAGCTCACCTTGCGCTGTCACAGTGGATGAGCGGAGTTGGCCGCAACACAGCGCTAACGCTCCGTAAGGGATCGGAGCAGAGAAAGGCTGAAGTAGCAGTTTTTTTAAGTTTGGCGGGGAAACGTCCAGGAACCCGCCTCTCGCGTATGGGCGCCTGGAAGATCGTCAGGCGTCATGGAGATAAAGTTGGATTGGGTCGAGAACTGACGCCTCACGTCCTGCGACACTCATGCGCAACGCACATGCTGCTGAACGGAGCCGACATCCGTTACGTGCAAGAACTATTAGGTCATGCGTCTATTCGAAACACCCAGCGATATACCGCTTTGAGAGAGGAAGATCTCCGAAGGAGACATCTACAAGCACACCCTCGAGCGGAGGTTGAGTTAGTCCTAGGGAAAGAAGATGTCTAAGTCAAACACGGGGAACCGCACTCAGCTAGCGCACCTCGTGCGGCGTTTCTTCACAAGTTTGGGACGAACATCCCCAGACGTCCCAGATGTCATTTGGGCGAAGGGAATTTTACTTGAACCCGAATTTGAACTCTGGGAGAAGATGACCCCGTCGGACCAAAGGCATTCAATTGCAGTGGCCCAAATGGCAGGCAATGAATTACCTGATGACGTCACGGTTGTGAGAGCAGGGCTGCTTCATGATGTCGGGAAAATCGCTGTTCGGTCAGGGCTCATTACCCGAGTCCTCGCCGCGATCACCAAGCCGTTAGTTACCCAACATAGAATCGACCGTTGGTCGCGAGGGAAAGGCCCGCTAGCAACTCTTGGTGTATTTATGGCATACCCGCAACTAGGTGCCAGCATGCTTAGGGAAGCCGGGAGCGACGAGTTCATCGTGAGGTGGGCTACGGAGCACCATTTACCCGCAGCACAGTGGACCGTGGAGAGAACAAGAGCAGAGGTCTTGCAGCGAGCGGACCAATTCGCGGTGTAAGAAGGTTGTATGGAAGCGGCAGAAATCACTGAGCGATTAAAAAACGTGATACGGCGGACTTACGGAGATCGAGTTGGAACATTTAAGTTGAGTTCTGTAGACGAAGCGACGTCAAGAGCCAGACAACATGCCCGGTCCCAGTTGTCCAAAGAAGAACGTCTATTAGTTGACCGAGCGTTAGTGCCGTTCCGAGACTGGCTAATCGAGAGAGACCCCGAAGCTGCTGAACGAGTAGCGGCCGGAGCTCCGGCCCCTCAAGACATAGAGACAGCCTGTCACGCTGCAGAAGACCATGCCGTGGCACAGATGGCTCCCGAGATCACTGACCAAGAAGTAGCTCTTCTTGAGGCCCGGCTAGAAAATGGCCGGATAGAGACGATTGAGGAGCGAAACCGAAGACGTCGTCGACCGCTCAGTCTAAAAAACCGACATGTGAGGACTATGGCATGGGGCCTGGGAGTCATAGTGCTTGGAGCGGGACTAGCAACGCTGGCAAGTGAAGTGGGAACTCTCGTAAACGTCGCGGGCATCGCCATCTTTGTCTATGGCTTTCGGAAATGGCGTTCGGATGAAACAACCTCAAACGTGCCTGACGTCTCGGTATTTCGGGGCGGCAAAATCAAAAGAAATGGTGAGACCCAGTTGTAGTACGAGTGATCAGACTGGCTAGGTCGGAGATAAGAAACCCATCGCTTCTTTAGCGCGACGCACTGTCAAAGCTGCTACCTCAGATGCTTTCTCGGCGCCCCGAGCAATAATCCGATCAAGTTCCGCGGGATCAGCAAGAAGTTCAGATCGCCGTAACTGGACCGGTTCAAGAACGTTGACTACTGCCTCGGCTGCGTCGGTCTTAAGGGGCCCATATTGGGTGTACTCATCGGCGAGGAGTTCAGGATCTTTGTCCGTCGCCGCGCCCAGAATTGAGAGAAGGTTCGACACGCCGGGTTTGGATTCGAAGTCGAAACGCACATCGTTACTGGAGTCCGTCACTGCTCGCTTAAATTTCTTTGCAATCGACCCAACATCTTCGAAGATGCCCACGGTGCCCAAACTTGACTCCGCTGATTTGGACATTTTGTTAGTCGGTTCCTGAAGGTCCATCACCCGTGCCGCGATCTTTGGAATAGCAGCAGCCGGCAACACGAAGGTATCCCCGTAACGAGAATTGAACCGTTCCGCTATATCGCGAGTCAGCTCCAAATGTTGTCGCTGATCGTCCCCGACCGGCACCCGATCGGCGTCATAAATCAGAATGTCAGCTGCCATTAACGCCGGATAGGTGAAGAGGCCAGCTGAAACATGCTCCTGACTTCCATCGCCTTGCTTCGCTGACTTGTCCTTGAACTGAGTCATCCGGCGTAGTTCGCCGAATGAAACTGTGCATTCAAGTAGCCATGAGAGTTCCGTGTGATACGGCACATGGCTTTGAACAAATAACGTGCACACCTCGGGATCTAAGCCGACTGCTACCAAGGTAGCCATGGTCTCCAGAGTTTTGGCACGTAATTCTTCAGGGTCCTGTTGCACAGTCACAGCGTGCAGATCAACCGCGCAATAGAAGCTGTCGTGTTCGTGTTGATCGAGTTCCCATTGGCGAAGAGCTCCTAGATAATTGCCGAGATGGATATCTCCGGTGGGTTGAATACCAGACAGGACTCTCGTCATGGACTTGACGGTACCCGAGCCAGAGCCTGAAACCGCAGAACCCGACCGGAGAGAGCAGTAAGCCCCAAAAGATAGGCTTAGCGTGTTACATCAATGTGATTTGCTCCGCTATCGTTATGCAATGCCCTATGCGGTACAGACAGAGGTCTTTGAAGGCCCATTTGACGTCCTGCTGCGACTCATTCTTGACCAAGAAGTCGACATATATGAGGTGTCGCTTACAGCGATTGTGGATGCGTATTTGACCGAGATGGACAAAATACTTGGCGCTCGCCTTGACACAAATTCTTCCGCCCCCAGAGTCGACCTCGAATTGGCGACGGAGTTTTTGTTGATCGCAGCCACTCTTGTTGAGCTGAAGACACGCCGTCTATTACCCGACCAAAACGATGGTGACCTCGACGAAGAACTTGCTCTATGGGAGGAACGAGACCTGCTCCTTGCTCGACTCCTCGAATGTCAGACCTTCAAGAGCGCAGCTTCCGCTTTACGTCAGATGAGCAGCGAAGCTTCAGCCAGTTACCCGCGAACCACTGGCCCTGATCAGCATTTCCTATCCCTTGCACCCGACTTACTCGACGGAATCGAGCCAACTCATTTAACAATGGCGTTAGTCAGTGCGTTGACCCCCACAGCAGTAAACCGGGTGGACCTTGGCCACGTCGCTTCAGTAAAAGCGTCAGTAACGGACGCGATGTTTGAAATCATCGACGAACTTCCCCAGATAGGAACGGCAAGTTTTAAGCAACTCACTCATGGGCTAGTCGACCGGATCGAGGTAGTTGTTCACTTCCTCGCCATCCTCGAGCTCTACAAGCAAGGACACATCGAACTAGAACAAAAAGAGCGCTTTGGGGATATAACTCTGACCTGGACAGGTAACGAACAAGAGTTACTCGTCCCCAGTGGTGGTGAGTCCTATGACGGCTAATGGCGACGCTGACGCCTTTGAGGTTTTAGCAGCGCAACTAGAAAATGAAGGTTCACTAGCGGACTCCAATTCAACAAACCAAGACTTTCCTGATCTGGATCCAACATTGGTCCCCGCTGACGTCCGCGCCGCTCTAGAAGCCATATTGCTAGTAGCGACCGAACCCGTGCCACCGACTGTTCTCGCTCAGCTTCTAGAGGTAGGCGTGGAAACGATTGAAGCTTTATGCGACTACTTGGTCGACAGCTACGCACAAGAAGAACGCGGGTTTACGATCTCTCGCATCGCTGGGGGATACCGCTATCAGACCGCTGATGCGCAGGCGCCGTATGTAGAACGGTTCGTTCTCGAAGGGCAATCAACTCGACTCTCAAGCGCCGCTCTAGAAACCTTGGCCATAGTCGCCTACAAACAGCCTGTTTCGCGAGCCCAAATAGCTTCCATACGTGGAGTAAACGTGGATGGTGTCACCCGTACCCTGCAACAACGGGGCTACATCAAAGAGGTAGCACGGGACCCCGGGCCAGGGAACGCCGCAATGTACGGCACAACCGCACTGTTTCTTGAAGGGATAGGCGTTGACAGTCTTAACGAATTACCCAACCTCAGCGACTTCGTCCCAGAAGCCAAGGTGGTTGAAACTCTCGAGGCTGTTTTACTGGGCGAGGAAAGCGAACCTGAAGATGAGGCCACCACTGACGCTCAAGATGTGAGTCCTCCGAAGTGAGCAGCGGGGAGTCGCGTGAGCGACTCCAGAAGGTCCTAGCGCGAGCGGGAATTGCGAGCCGCCGTGCCAGTGAGGAAATGATTCAGGCAGGACGCGTAACTATCAACGGGCGAACCGCCTCGTTAGGCGACAAAGCGGCCGATGCCGACCACATTGAATTAGATGGAATCCCTGTTCTGAGAGACCCGAACCTTGTCCACTACTTACTCCACAAGCCGCGTGATGTGGTGTCTACAGCTAGCGACACTGGAAACCGGCAAACTGTCGTCGATTTGGTTCCTTCCGCAATCAGGGTCTACCCAGTGGGGCGACTCGATGCGGACAGCGAAGGTCTCATAATATTGACCAACGATGGTGACTTAACCCATCGGTTAACTCACCCAAGTTTCGGTGTGCCAAAGGAATATTTGGTTCATGTCGAAGGCGCTCCGCAGCGCTCAGCACTGAGGGCGCTACGCGAAGGGATCCAGTTGGAAGACGGAATGACCGCTCCCGCACAAGTCTCTATGCCAGACCAGGGGCTGCTAAAAATAACGATCCATGAGGGGCGCAACCGGCAAGTACGTCGAATGTGTGACGCTGTTGGTCACCCTGTTGTTCGACTAGTTCGGGTTCGTATTGGTCCAATAACAGACTCCAGCCTGATTGCCGGATCGTGGCGAGAATTAACTAATGAAGAAGTTCGGTCCCTCTACGAAGCGTCGACCAATTCTTAATCTCACTTCAGGCTTTCGGGAAGGCTTCGGTACCATCTTCAGAAGAGGACATCACTTCGAGCGGACAGGTTTGACACGATTATGAACAGCAACATGCGCCGTGCTCAAATCGTGGGGACCGGGCTGATCGGCGGATCCGTTGCGATAGCGCTCAAAAACGCTGGATGGTACGTAACTGGCAAAGATGTAGACGAGAGCCGGGTAGAACGCGCCCATGAACTGAGCGTCATTGACGATATCGGCATGGATAGCAACGCCGAGCTAACAGTCGTCGCTGTTCCAGCTAGTGCGCTTGAAGTTGAAGTCACTAATGCGTTGGAACAGACCAAAGGAATAGTGACTGATACAGGGAGTGTAAAAACGGCCGTTTCCCGTAATATTCGTGACCCTCGGTTTATTCCCGGGCATCCAATGGCTGGGTCAGAGCAAGAGGGGGTAGATGGAGCGGACCCGGGGATTTTTGACGGAGCGGTGTGGGTGCTGACACCCACCGAAGGGACTGATGATCTAGGGCTACGCGATCTTCAGACCGTAGTGAGTTCTATGGGGTGCGATGTCGTAACTATGGCTCCTGAACGTCACGATGCGCTTGTAGCGATAGTGTCCCACGTCCCCCATCTGACCGCTGCCAGCCTGATGTGTCTTGCTGATGACCGCGCATTAGATGATGCTCCGTTATTGCGTTTGGCGGCGGGCGGATTCCGAGATATGACTCGAATCGCGGCCGGCCATCCAGAAATCTGGCTCGACATTTGCGAAGAGAATAGAGAGGCGATAGTCACCGTTTTGGATGAATTCTCCCAGCGCATTCAGCAGATCCGTTCCATTGTTGCTGACTCGGATCGCAACGGACTGACAGACGTCTTGACACAAGCCCGACGAGCGCGCACGAATCTTCCATCGCGGTATGTCCGGCCACAGGACCTAATCGAAGTGAGGATCCCTATTCCAGATCGCAAGGGGCAGATCGCCAACATCACCATGCTCGCAGCCGATTGCGATGTGAACGTGGCAGATATCGAGGTCGCTCACTCAACCGAGGGTGCTCAAGGCGTATTAGTGCTGATCGTAGCGAGAGCAGAAGTCCAACGATTCCTCGCCGTTCTTGCAGGCCAAGGCTATAAACCAACTACTCGAGAGCTTGCATGAGCGAAAGTGCAGTTATTGGTCCCTTCGGTGCCTCGACCATTGGCTCCGTGAAAGTCCCTGGCTCTAAAAGCCACACCAATCGAGCATTGCTGTGCGCGGCATTAGCTCAAGGCACTAGCCGATTGTCAGGAGTGCTATTCGCCGACGATACCGAGGCGATGTTGGACGCCATCAGATTGCTAGGTGCCGAAGTTGAAGAGAATCGTAGAGACTTGAGTCTGCAAATAACCGGCTCGGGTGGGTGCCCTCAACTAGATGAATCGACCATCGACTGCAGATCGTCGGGAACAACCTCTCGGTTCCTGCTACCGGTTCTCGCCACTGGGCATGGCGCAGCCACACTGGATGGAAGCAAACAACTACGTTCTCGTCCCTTTGCTGAGCAGGTAGCAGCTTTGAGGTCGCTTGGGTGCGATTTGCAAGAAACTCGAGCGCTAGGCGAACTGCCAATTGAGATTCAGGCCGATGGTCTCGCAGGTGGAGAGATTGAGGTAGCAGCAGATACCAGTAGCCAATTTGTCAGCGGCCTCTTGATGGCGGCTCCTCTATGCGATGAAGGTTTAACGGTGCGACTCGTGGGCACGCCGGTTAGTCGCCCTTACATCGACATGACGGTCGAAGTCATGAGAAATTTCGGTGTTGAAGTAAACAAGGTGGATGACTCGACATATGTTGTTCCACCCAGCGAGTACAAGGCGACTGAGCTTGAGGTAGAACCCGATGCGACAGCGGCGTCCTATTTTTTCGGCGCTGCAGTGATTACGCAAGGCAAAGTCAGGGTTGACGGGCTCCATAAACGAAGCATTCAAGGGGACATTCAATTTGTGAGCGTGCTCGAAGAACTTGGGGCCAAAGTAACTTGGGGTGACAGATTTGTTGAAGTTGAAGGAGATCGCATCGGCGGCGGGAGCTTTGATTTGCGGGATTTCTCGGACACGGCGCAAACATTGGCCGCAGTCGCCGCATTTGCTGATTCCGATGTCGAGATCAGCGGCATCGGCTTTATCCGGGCGAAGGAAACAAACCGATTAGCGGCGATGACCGCTGAGCTCTCTAAGTGCGGTGTCGAAATAACCGAAAAGCCCGACGGTCTGCTGGTGCGACCTAACAAATGGCTTCTAAGGGGTGCAGTGATCAACACATATGACGATCACCGAATGGCCATGTCGATGTCCCTTCTCGGGCTCCGCGTACCCCGAATAGAGATTCTTGACCCCGATTGCGTAAACAAAACCTTTCCTGAGTTTTTTGATCGTCTCGAAGAGCTAAGACCAAGAGCACAGGAGCGTTCAGATGTTGCAGCCGTTGTAGCGATAGACGGACCTGCGGGTTCAGGTAAATCAACGGTTGCGCGGCGCTTAGCTGCAGAGCTTGACTTACCCCATTTCGACACCGGAGCCATGTACCGGGCGGTAGCAGTAGCGGCATTGAGGGCCGGAGTAGACATAGAAGACGCCGATGCAATCACCAAATTGGCGGAACGGGCGAATGTCGAAATTCACGAAAGAATAGTTATCGACGGAGTGGACGCCACAGAAGAAATCAGAACTCCACAGGCCAACCAGATGGTCAGCGTCGTCGCTGCGAACCCTCAGGTACGACGAGTGTTGGTGCAGCGACAGAGGGAATGGGCGACTGGTCTGGGAGGAGGAGTGATGGAAGGCAGGGATATAGGAACAGAAGTCTTTCCCGATGCCCTGCTCAAGGTTTTCCTTACTGCTGATTTGTCTATAAGAGCGGAGCGACGTTTCAATGAAAGTTCAGATCAAACCTTCGACCATGTCTTCGAGGACCTAAAGCGCCGTGACCAAGTGGACTCGACGCGACAAGACTCCCCGCTATTAGTGGCTCCAGGTGCCGTTATCTTTGACTCAAGCGGTCTGAGTGTCGAAGATGTGGTGTCGCATCTCGCAACAATTTTCCGTGGTTTGGTGGACGACTAATGGGAGACACCGATCAAAAGGAAGACCAAAGAGCGCACTGGTACAACCGTTTCATGTACCGGCTCCTCAAGTATCTGCTCTGGGGAATCTTCAAAGTTTGGAACCGAGTCACGATCGAAGGAGCAGAAAATATTCCGGTCGGAGCTTGCGTTTGGGCCCCTAACCACCGGAGCTACATTGACACCCCGCTGCAGGCGTGCGTGCCTCGTCGATTGCGATTTATGGGCAAAGACTCAATGTGGGAAAGTCGCTTTTTTGGATGGTTATTTACAACGATCGGATGCTTCCCCGTAAGTCGTGGCAGTGCTGACCGAGCCGCTCTCGTCACAGCGCTCGGAGTTCTAGAAAATGGAACTGATCCCGTTGTCGCCTTTCCTGAAGGAGAGCGAAAAGACGGACCTCGAGTGTTTCCTCTGTTTGACGGGGCTGCATATTTGGCTGCCAAAACTCAGGTTCCGATCGTGCCAGTAGGGATCGGCGGAACAGCAAGGGCTATGCCTAGAGGTTCGAAGTTTCTATACCCCAAGCGCGTCCACGTCATAATTGGAAAGCCCATGCCCCCTCCACCTTTAAATGAGAAGGGTCGACTCTCTCGCAATGACGTACGAGCTACAACCGAGGCGTTACGCGAAGAAATCCAGACCCTATTCGATCGCGCTCAAGCTGTATGTGGAAACCCAAACGTCTACGACCCTGACAGCGAGCCAGAAAGCCAAGAACCAGGGGATTGAAAGTGAAGTCCTAATCAGAGAGAGACGCCAGCACTTCACTGGCAGCGATCTCTCGATCAAGAGGCGCCATCCGAGCGTCGCTAGGCACTGCAAGCAAAGCATATACAGCAGTCTCTAAAACAGATAGCAGTTCGCGGAGTTCTCTGGGTGGCGGAAAATACTCGTCCTCATCTGTGATCTTGAGTTCTTCAACACCCAGTCGTGGCGACAGTTTCTCAATTATGGCCTCAACAAGTTCTTCTGGGGCGGAAGCGCCGGCGGTTACCCCAACGGTCCCTTGAAGATCTGCTGGTAGCTCCTCGGCGGAATTGATGCGATAAACATGTGAGCATCCTGAGCTCTCAGCTAATTTCGCGAGCGCCATAGTATTCGACGAGTTCGCTGATCCAATAACTACTACCGCATCACACTTTTCGGCTATGGCAGAGAGGGCCGACTGCCGATTTGTTGTTGCGAAACATAGATCACTTCTGCCGGGCATCCAGACATCAGGGAAGCGCTCCCTAGTCGCTTCCAGGACCCCTTCCCAATCTCGATGACTAAGTGTGGTCTGAGCCAACATGGCGATCGGTGCTTCAAACTCAGGTAGTTCATCGACCTGAGTCGTATCTTCAACTAGGTGTATATGATCTGGCGCGACAGCTACGGTGCCTTCAGCTTCCTCATGTCCCTGATGACCCACATAAACGATCTTGTAACCCTTCGATGAACGAACGCGAACCTCATGGTGAACTTTGGTGACGAGGGGGCACACAGCGTCCACCACGTAACCTCCGCGATTTCTTGCTTCTGAGACCACTTCGGGTGCTGAACCGTGAGCTGAAAGCATCAGCGGTCTGCCTTCTGGCACTTCTGTCACATCGTCAACGAATACAACGCCGAGTCGTCGGAAACGATCCACCACCAGACGGTTGTGAACAATTTCGTGGTAGCAGTACACCGGCGGGTCGAAGGCCCTCACCATCCAGGCAAGAGCCTTGATCGCCATCTCGACCCCAGCACAAAAACCCCTAGGGGAAGCCAATAGCACCTGCTCAACGCTCACGAAACCGAGGTTACCGGCTTGAGGTTGGTTGCCGGGTGTCGGACCATCACACCCGTATCCTAAAGATTGTGTCCTTTCCCTTAATCTCTGAGGTGGTCCCCGGTAGCGCGGCGGATACCGCTGGTCTTTTACCAGGTGATGAGATTGTCGCTATCGACGGAGAGGTACCCACTGATGTAATTCGCTGGCAATTGCTCGTCGACGAGGCGGACCCGATTCTTAGCCTGCAGCGAGGCGGCTTAGAACTAGAAATCGAAGTTCAGAAAGGAGCCGGTGAGCCGCTAGGTGCACAGGTAGAGGCTTCAATATTCGATCGCGTTAGGACGTGCGACAACCACTGCGAATTTTGTTTCATTTACCAACTTCCTAAAGGCATGCGACGAAGTCTCTACCTGAAGGACGATGACTACCGTCTTTCCTTTCTGTATGGCAATTTCACTACCCTTACTCGCTTCACGGAAGCTGATTTAGAGCGCGTTGTTTCGGAACGTCTCTCTCCGCTCTACGTGTCCATTCATTCGACCAATCCAGACCTCAGGAGTCGAATGTTGAAGAATCCTCGAGGTGGGTACAGCCTGCGATGGCTAAGAGCGCTACTCGACTTCGGCATAGAAATCCACGGTCAGATCGTTGTGTGTCCAGGGATCAACGACGGAAAAGAACTAGATGACACGCTCCTGGGAGTACTAGACCAATTTCCCGAACTCCAATCTGTGGCAGTTGTACCGCTCGGAGTCAGCGACTACAACACAGAAGCGGCAATGCGACCCCATACCGAACAAGAAGCGCGCAGCGTTCTCGAGATTGTCGACCTTTGGCAGGAGCGTTACATGAAAACAGTGGGTCACAGACTCGTCTACGCGGCCGACGAGTACTACCTGTTAGCTGGCGAGCCATTTCCTAAAGCTGAAACCTACGGAGACTTTGCTATGCATGAAGATGGCATAGGGATGGCAAGGGCCTTTGGACTGGAGTTCACCAGTGAGACCGACTCGACGATAGGAACTCGTTCAGGTTTCTTTCAGTGGGTTGACGGGGCCCCACCTGAGGGTTATCGGGCGATTCGCTCTTCCCAGGGCTCTAATCGCGCCGGGGAACTGCTGTCTGACTCGAATTGCGCATCGAGCGAAACAAATCTCCTAGGCATAAAGCCCAGAAGGGACGCACCGATAGCGATTCTTACCGGCGAATACGGAGCACAAGTTCTTACCCCGTTGATCGCAGAGTTAGACAGAAATGACGTTCGAATCATCGAAGTTAAGAATAAATTCTTCGGTGGCAACATAAAGGTCACTGGCCTCATGGCCGGCGGAGATGTGCAAACCGCTCTGGATTCAGAACCTGAAGGTCACCGATACTTGCTTCCTGATGTTTGCCTCAACAACGGCAAGTTTCTGGATGGGGTTAGCGTAGAGGAGCTTCCAAAACTTGTGGAAATTGTTCCGACTAACGGAGCCGACTTGAGGCTGGCTCTAGAGGCTCGACGCACAAACGAATCGTCGGGGCCGGTTTTATGACGACCCAAGGAGTGTTGCCGGTCGTATCGATCGTTGGGCGACCCAACGTGGGAAAGTCGACATTGTTTAATCGCATCTTGGGTAGACGGGAAGCGATTGTAGAAGAGCGGCCTGGTGTTACCCGAGATCGGAAAGCGCTCGAAGCGGAATGGCTCGGACGGCACTTCGAGTTGGTAGATACCGGTGGGTGGATGCCATCAGGAAATGAGCTTGACGACAAAGTTTCTGCCCAGAGCGAAAAAGCTATTCAGGACTCTGATCTGATCGTCCTAGTGGTCGACGGCACCACGGGAATAACGGAAGAAGACGGTCGCGTCGCTGCGATCTTAAGGCGCTCTAAGGTGGCGGTCCTTCTCGCAGTCAACAAGATTGACAGTCCCCTTAGAGATGCAGATATCTGGGAATTCTTATCCCTTGGGCTAGGCGACCCCCTAGGTGTTTCGGCCTTGCACAGTCGCAACACCGGAGACCTCCTTGATCGAATTATTGAGACGTTGCCAGGTGCAGATCACGATTCGCCGGAAGATTTCGAAGAGGAAGAAGCTTCGAGTACCGACGAAATTCCCGGAGTGGCGATCGTAGGTCGACCCAATGTTGGAAAATCGACGTTGTTTAATCGGCTCATTGGAGATGACCGTTCAGTAGTCCATGACATGCCTGGAACCACTCGCGACGCGATAGACACAGTTGTGGAGACGGAACTTGGACCCTTGCGCTTTATCGATACGGCGGGAATGCGAAGAAAAGCTCGCGTCGATGACGACACCGAGTACTACTCGAATCTGAGGGCTCTGCGAGCTATCGACAAAGCAGACGTGGCGTTATTGGTAATTGATGCGACCGAAGGGGTCACCACTCAGGACCAACGTTTAGCGGAACGTGTCGATGCTGCAGGGTGTCCCATAGTGGTACTCCTGAACAAATGGGAGACGGTTGATCAGGAAGAAAAAGACGAGCTGATGTACCAGATTGGCCGACGACTCCACTTTCTAGGTGAATCACCGGTTCTTCGCATCAGCGCACTTACGGGTCGCGGGGTTCACCGGCTTGTTCCAGCGCTAGAAGCTGCCATCGACGCGTATGAAACGCGGGTGCCGACTCGCAAAGTCAATGAGGTAATTCAGCTAGCCCAGTCCGCACAACCGGCGCCTCACGGAGGCCGTGTCCTATACGCGACGCAGGGAGCAGCGCACCCGCCAACCTTTACTCTCTTCACAAACAAAGAGTTACCTTCAAGCTATGTGCGCTATCTCGAGCGTAAATTACGTGAAGAGTTCTCGTTGGGTGCGACACCAATAAAAATCAGGCTTCGCAGACGGGGATGAAGTCTTTTCGCAACAGTTTGGCTGCAGGGTGGATTCAATGATCGAATGTTGGCCATGACCTGGTGCGAGGCTTGCGACCGCGATTTCGACGTAGGTCTCCTAACTGAGGATGGCGATTGCCCAGCCTGCGGAAACTGGTTGACCGATCCTAAAGGAGCGGGTTCAGTTCCCTGGCATTTCTGGATCGTCTTGATCGGCGCGGTGATCTATTTGGGATGGAGAGCCTTGCAAGGAATTTACTGGGGACTCCAACAGATAGGTTGACGTCCCACGAGTTGCGGATCAGTGGCATAGCCCCTGTATCGTGACCTCGATACGGGCTGTGGCGCAGTTTGGTTAGCGCACTGGTCTGGGGGACCAGGGGTCGGAGGTTCAAATCCTCTCAGCCCGACACCAATGTGATCCTTCTTCTCTTGGAGGGGGGGGTTCACATTTCCGTGTACTTGACCAGAATTGGTAATTGCCACAGAACAATCAGGTCAGTCGAGACTTGAGATCTTTGAGAGTGTCCAACACCGATGCGGGGTCTGAAGTTCTCGAAACATAATTGCGCCAGTTGGGATTCAAAACGCTGCTCGATTCGGCTTCACCGAGAAACTCTTCGAACTTGTTCCAGAATGAGCCTTGATCCAACAACACTAACGGCAACTGATGAATGCCTAGTTGAGTCCAAAGTAAGAGCTCCACTACCTCGTCGAGCGTTCCGAGTCCGCCCGGTAAGGCGACAGCGGCGTCGCACAAGCGGAACATCTCCAACTTTCTTTCATGCATCGACGAAACCAACCTCAGGTCGATTTCTCCTCGATGTCGAACATCACGAGAAAAGGTGTCCTCAGGGTAGACCCCAATCACCTTCCCACCCTTAGAGATTGCTGCATCGGCCAGAACTCCCATCAGGCCCGAGTCGCTACCACCGAACACAACCGCCACTCGCTGTTTCGCTAGATGTTCGCCGAGCGCACGGGCAAGATTGGAAAATTCTTCTGCTTCTCCTAAAGACGATGCACAGAAAACAGCAACTGAAGTAACCAATGAGGATCCCTTCGACACTGCAATCACCCGCTCAAACAACCCAACGCAGCAACCAGTGCGTTCTGACGGCCACTACTTTCCAGCTGCAAAACGCCCACTGGCAAATTCACTGATGTAAGTGTTCGCACTGTCGGCTAGCCGTTCAGTTCTTGAGCTAAGTCGAGAGCCTGATTCCACTGACCATGGGCCATCAACAAGCGTCGGTACTGGACGAAAGGTCGCATACTGTTCAGCGCCATAACTCCCGCAAGTCGTTCCCCTTTTCTGTAGGCGACGACGAAAGCTCCTTCCTCTGCTGAGCCCATTAGAAAAGAAACCTCGTCGAAGTCGTTAGTGTCTCCCGCAATTTGAATGCGGTCTTCGTATTGATCCGACCAAACAAAAGGGACAGAGTCGTAAGCGGTGCTGTCAGCAGGTTGCAGCAAGTTCTTGGCGGCGAGCGCTGCGTGCTCAGTAGCCGTCGTCCAGTGCTCGGTTCTCAACGGCCTACCGCCCATCCACTGGTTAGGAACTCGAGCTACATCCCCTGCGGCATAAATTCCAGCGACCCCCACGTTGAGGTTCGTGTCGCACACAAGGCCATCATCGATCGTTAGGCCCGAGTCGTTGAGCCATTCGGTGTTAGGCGTAGCGCCGACACCGACCACTACTAAATCCGCTCCTATCCGGCTCCCGTCAGTCAGCTCAACTTCTTCCACAGTATGACTTCCGTAAATATTTCGAATCTGTACACCGACCCTTAAGTCGACTCCGTGGGACTGATGAAGCCGTCCGCAAGCGGAACCCACCTCATAACCCAAACCCCGCATCAGGGGAGCCGCACCAGCTTCAATTATCGATACCTTGCAACCCCGATGCAGAGCTGCTGCTGCAACTTCGGATCCAATGAAGCCCGCACCCACGATGATGACTGATGAACTTGACTGAAGAGCGGACCGAATGGCTAACGAATCTTCTACGGTCCGAAGGGTGTGAATGCCGCCAGTGTCGTTACTTTTTGAAAGTTTTCTTGCGCGAGCTCCGGTAGCAATTATGAGGCCATCGTAGAAAATCGTCTCGTCACCCACCGTGACCTCATGTGCCTCTGTGTCTAGTCGCGTTGCTGGTGATCCAAGAATGAGATTCAGATTCAGTTCCGCTAGATCAGGAGCTGAAATCAGACTGAGTTCGCCGGGGTCTTGTTCAGTGCTGAGCATTGTTTTCGATAGGGGAGGACGGTCATAGGGGAGATGCTTTTCTTCACCCACAAGGGTCAAGTTGCCTTCGAAGTTCGCCCGGCGAAGATTTTGACAGGCGCGAAGACCTGCCAGTGATGCGCCGACTACCACTATTTCGTTCACGCCCATCACCTCGTGGAGAAACGATACCGGGCAGTCCAGTCTCACAGATGACAGTAAGCAAAGACTAGAAATTGACCACGCAGGGTGACGAGCGCAGATGCTCTCGTAACAACGGAAACATAAATCAATCACCGTTTGTGCTTGCGCGCGGGCAAAGAGACCGGTACAGATGCTTGACAACGTTGTAACTACACGGGTGTAATCACAAGTCCGGAACTTAATCGATTTGGGTCGATGATTTGATTCTGAGCCCTGACGCCCCCGAGCCCCACACAGGGTTGGGCAAGTTAGGGCAGGAGTCCTTTCGTTGACGGACAGCCAACTCGAACTAGCCGGAAGTGGCAGATGAGGAGCGGAAGTGGCGATCACGGATCAGGCGGAGGCCAAAACAGAAGAAGTAGTTGATGGCAGCGCCGCAACCGGAATGCAGGTCCAAAAACGCGACGGCAGCAAACAGACGGTTGATGTCAACAAGATTGTCAGGGCAGTTGAACGTTGCGCGAACGAGTTGCCTGGTGTCGATCCAATGCGTATTGCTACACGGACTATTTCCGGCCTACATGACGGGGCGACTACTACTGAACTAGATGAGCTTTCGATACGAACGGCAGCGGCTCTCATAGTTGAAGAGCCGAACTACTCACGATTAGCGGCCCGACTCTTGGGGACGTTCATCGACAAAGAAGTCCAGAACCAGAATGTCTACTCATTTAGCCAATCCATCGAATTGGGTGCCGAGTGTGGACTCATTCACGACGGAGTTCTGGAGTTCGTGCAAATTCACGCCCGAAAACTCAACAACTCAGTGCTTGAGGAACGAAACAACCTCTTCGAATTTTTTGGCCTCCGCACGGTTTACGACCGCTATTTACTCAGGCACCCCACCGAGCGAACAGTTATTGAAACCCCGCAATATTTCCTGCTGCGAGTCGCGTGTGGTTTAGCTCGCACACCAGACGAGGCGATCACCTTGTACGAGTTGATGTCGAGTCTTGAGTACCTGACCTCAAGCCCAACCTTGTTTAACTCGGGAACTGCACATCCACAAATGTCGTCGTGTTACCTGCTGGACAGCCCCGAGGATTCCCTTGAGGGCATATACAAGCGTTACACCGACATAGCTCAACTTTCTAAGTTCGCCGGCGGCATAGGCGTCGCATGGCACCGAATCCGTTCTAAAGGATCCTTGATTGGCGGGACCAATGGACTGTCAAATGGCATCGTCCCTTGGCTCAAGACCCTGGACTCTTCGGTCGCGGCAGTGAACCAAGGCGGTAAGCGAAAAGGTGCAGCTTGCGTATACCTAGAGACCTGGCACGCCGATCTTGACGATTTCCTCGAATTGAAAGACAACACCGGAGATACGGCGCGACGAGCTCACAATCTAAACCTCGCGAACTGGATCCCGGACCTGTTTATGGAGCGAGTGGAAAATGACTGGCAATGGTCGATGTTCGACCCCAAAGCTGTTCCACACCTCACAGATCTTTACGGTGAAGAGTTCCAACAGGCCTACCTTGCCGCCGAACAGCAAGGACTTTATGAACGCCAGGTTCCGGCGAGGCAGCTATACAGCCGGATGATGCGCACCCTTGCCCAAACCGGCAACGGATGGGTCACATTCAAAGACGCATCAAACATGAAATGCAACCAAACGGGTGAACCCGGAAATGTTGTACACCTTTCCAATCTCTGTACCGAAATCTTGGAAGTCACAAACCAAGAAGAGACGGCTGTCTGCAACCTAGGGTCGGTAAATCTAGGTCGCCTTGTCCGAGATGGATCCTTCGACTTCGATCGTTTGGGAGAGGTTGTACGCACAGCGGTTCCATTCTTAGACCGAGTCATAGACATCAACTTCTACCCAACCAGCGAGGCCGGTACGTCCAATAGCAAATGGCGCCCAGTTGGCCTAGGTCTCATGGGTCTACAAGATGTTTTCTTTCAACTCGGGATAGCTTTTGACTCCCCGGAAGCACTTGAACTATCAACAAAGATCAGCGAGGAAATCTACTTCTGGGCATTATCGGCTAGCTGCGACCTAGCTGCTGAAAACGGCTCGCACGACAGTTTCGGTGAAACCCGCGCAGCTCAGGGAGATCTCCAGTTCGATCTATGGGGTATCGAGCCGAGCGATACAGCGCGCTGGGCCGCACTCAAAGACCGCATAAGCCAACATGGCCTGCGCAATTCCCTGATGATAGCGATCGCTCCAACAGCAACCATCGCCTCAATAGCAGGCTGCTACGAATGCATCGAGCCACAAGTTTCCAATCTCTTTAAGCGGGAAACGCTTTCTGGCGAGTTCCTCCAGATCAACCGCTACCTCGTAAACGAACTCCAAGAACGAGGCCTCTGGGATAGCGACATGGCTCAGAGGATCAAGCGAGCGGAAGGTTCGATACAAGAAATAGCCGAGATTCCCGAAGATCTACGAGAGGTTTACAGGACAGCTTGGGAGTTACCCCAACGGGCCTTAATTGATCTCGCAGCCAGCAGAGGTGCGTACATCGACCAGAGTCAATCGCTAAACCTCTTCATGGAGAGTCCAAGCATTGGCAAGTTGTCATCTATGTACATGCACGCCTGGAAGAGTGGACTCAAGACCACGTATTACCTGCGTTCAAGGCCAGCCACCAGAATCAATCAAACGACCACCGCGACAACCGACGATGACCCGATTGGCCCACCACCGGAAGGCAGCCCCACAGAAGCCTCGCCGTTCACTGATGAAGAAGCGATCGCTTGTTCTCTGGAGAACCCTGAGACTTGCGAAGCCTGCGATTAGTTGAAGAATTAGGAACGAAAGTAAATGGCACTCACTGAACCAGATCACAACTTCGCCTCCCCAGAGTCGCTAGAAGAATCCCCACCGCAAGTCAAAGAAGGGTATGGAGCGCCCGGCAATATCTTGGATCCCGGATTCAACCTGACTTTGCGACCGATGCGGTACCCAGATTTCTATGACATGTATCGCGACGCGATCAAAAACACTTGGACGGTAGAAGAAATTGACTTCTCTGACGATGTCGTAGACCTTGACCGTAAGTTGTTGCCTGCCGAAAGGCACCTGATCAACCGACTAGTGGCGTTCTTTGCTACAGGCGACTCAATTGTTGCCAACAACCTGGTCCTCAACCTCTACCAACACATAAACAGCCCTGAAGCTCGGATGTATCTGAGTCGCCAACTGTATGAAGAGGCACTCCACGTACAGTTTTACCTAACCCTCTTGGATAACTACATTCCGGACCATGATGAGCGCGCCGAAGCATTCGCTGCTATCGAAAATATTCCATCGATTCGACACAAAGCTGACTTCTGCTTCAAGTGGATGGGCAGTATCGACGACCTCTCGGAACTGCGCACCCAAGAGGACCGCAAACAGTTTCTTTTGAACCTCATTTGCTTTGCTGCGTGCATCGAAGGCCTATTTTTCTTTGCTGCTTTCGCATACGTGTATTTCCTGAGGAGCAAGGGCCTACTTAACGGGTTAGCTGCGGGGACCAACTGGGTGTTTCGAGATGAGTCCTGCCATATGAACTTCGCTTTTGAGGTCGTCAAAACGATCCGCGATGAAGAACCCGAGCTGTTCGACGAAGACCTGTCGGTTCGGATCGTTGAGATGATCGAAGAGGCAATTGAAGTTGAGAGTAAGTTCGCGGAAGACGTGTTGTCAGGTGGAGTCGCTGGTATGTCAACCGCCGACACACGGACCTATCTAGAGTTTGTAGCAGACCAAAGATTGGCTCAACTTGGATTACCCAAACGCTATGGCGCCCAAAATCCTTTTGACTTCATGGAATTACAAGACGTACAAGAGTTGACGAACTTCTTCGAAAGAACAGTTGCTGCTTATCAACACGGTGTCGAGGGCGATGTCGCATTTGATGAGGAGTTCTAGTAGCTAAACGCACGACATTGGGTCAATGTTTGCGAAGTGTGCACCTATCCCCACTGCTCTCATAGGGTTCATGTTGAGTCAGTGAAGCTCAGTGCTGTTCAGCGAACCCAATTCAGTCGTTCAGGAAGGCATCAATTAACTGATCCACTGCTGACACTGGCGTTGTTGTGCCGGCACGCACCTGAGCCTCCAACTTCGGTAGCAGAGTTCTCACAGACGGGTGGCTCCTCAACCCATCATTCAACCGGTCATCAAGCATTGACCACATCCAACGAACGTTCTGTTGCTCCCTACGCTCCTCAAGCTCACCAGCCTTACTCAGAACGCCTCTGTGGTCCTCCACCTTCTCCCACAGTTCGTTTACACCAGCGCCCGTTAGGCCAGCACAGGTAAGGACTGGAGGGCTCCAGAGAGGCGATGCTGGCGCCGTCAAGTGCAATGCGATCTCATACTCACGAGCAGCAGCTTCGGCGGCCTTAACGTTTGCCCCATCTGCTTTGTTAACCGCAATCATGTCCGCTAGCTCCAATATCCCTTTCTTGATCCCTTGAAGCTCGTCTCCGGCGCCCGGGAGCATTAGAACCAAAAAGAAATCGACCATGTCAGCGACGACGGTTTCGCTCTGGCCCACACCGACGGTTTCCACCAACACCACGTCATATCCAGCTGCCTCGCAAATCAACATCGTTTCGCGAGTCATGCGAGTTACCCCGCCCAGTTCCCCTGAAGTCGGCGACGGGCGTACAAAGGCTGAAGGGTCGTTGGCCAATGTCGTCATTCGGGTCTTGTCACCCAAAATCGACCCACCTGTCCGAGACGAAGTTGGATCGACCGCTAGCACCGCCACGCGGCGCCCTTGACTCGTGAGCGTGCTCCCAAGTGTCTCGATAAAAGTGCTCTTCCCGACGCCGGGCACCCCAGTGATTCCGATGCGATGGGAAGCCCCAGATAAAGGCAACAACTCTGTCAAGAGTTCCTGCGCCATTTTGCGATGTTCAGGCAAGTTGCTCTCAACCAGTGTTATAGCGCGTCCCAGCGACGCCCGGTCGGCAGAACGAACGCCGTCTATCAGGCTCTCAATAGGGGGTATGGGATCCACGACTTTGAGGGTACAGGTACCCGAGACGGTGACTCTCAGATGATTTATCTGTTAACCAATTCTGAATTCTCGCGCTCCCGTTAGTAGCTTAATAATGGAGTTGGGAAAGAGGGAGTTCATGGGCCTGGCCAAACAGATGTCTCAGCTAAGAGGAAGTCGACCCCATCCGGTAGAGAAATTCCTGGAACCCAACGAAAAGGTCAAGTGGATCCTTCCTGCACAAGGCGGACTGCACCCCTTCACTATGCTGTTTTTCGCCGTATTCATTCTCTTAGCGGTCTTGGTACTCGATCCCAGTTCCTTCCTAATGGGCACGACTATATCGGTCGTTGTCTTTGCCGTAATAGCGGTACTGACGACCGCTCGATACAGGGTGATCGCGATCACGGCTGATGATGTTGTGCTCTTGAAGGCACGAGGCTGGCGGCCGGGCAAACCAGTGGATTTCATTAGCCGCACACCACGCACTGCAAAGTTTGAAGTACGCGGACAATTTTGGTCCCAAATCGAAATATCGGGGGAGAAGCTCTGGGTCCACAAGCGCTTTCAAGCGAAGCTAGATGAGGCAGACTCAACGTTAGGTCGAGGAACCCTCAAGACCGCTTCAAGCGTTGCTTACAGGGCCAACAGAGCCAAAAAGAAGATCAAGCATGCTCGCCGGAAACGATGAGCCTTAGCTGAGTAGATTCTCCAACAATTCCGCGGCGGCTTCGGCGATAACGGTACCGGGTGGGAAGATCGCTGCAGCTCCTGCTTCTTTGAGTGCATCAAAATCCTGAGGCGGAATGACCCCGCCAACCACAATCATGATGTCCTCGCGACCCTCTGTCACCAGAGCGTCGCGAAGTTCGGGTATGAGTGTTAGGTGACCTGCGGCGAGAGATGAAGCACCGACTATATGAGCGTCATTTTCTACGGCTTGCCGCGCTGCTTCCGCCGGCGTGGAAAATAGCGGACCTATGTCCACGTCGAAACCCAGATCTGCGAAGGCCGTGGCGATTACTTTTTGGCCTCGATCATGACCGTCTTGACCCATTTTGGCTATCAGAATGCGAGGACGTCTGCCCTCCAGTACTGAAAACTGCTCTACCAAGGCTCGTACCGAGTTCACGGGTTCAGTTTCGTCTCCCACTTCGCTGCTGTACACCCCACTAATTGATCGAATTTCTGCTTTGTGTCGACCATACGCCATCTCAAGGGCAAGACTGATCTCCCCAACGGTGGCTTTGGCACGCCCGGCGTCTATGGCTAAGGCTAGGAGGTTTCCATCTCCAGTGTCCGCTGCTTTAGTCAACGCAGTAAGGGCTTTTTCGACCTGCTCGGGATCTCGCTCTCCTTTGAGACGTTCGAGTTTGGCGATTTGCGCAGCCTTTACCTCTGCATTATCGATTCGCAAAACCTCCACTTGTTCTTCGTTCTGTGGCCTGTATTTGTTAACTCCAACAACCACTTGTCGGCCTGAATCGATCCTTGCTTGAGTTCTAGCTGCAGCTTCCTCGATCCGCATCTTGGGTATTCCGGCTTCGATGGCTGCTGCCATCCCACCCATTTCTTCGATCTCATCAATGTGCCGTAAAGCTCGATCGGCTAGGTCCCGCGTCAGTCTTTCGACAAAATAACTTCCACCCCAAGGATCTATGACGTTGGTGGTGCCTGACTCTTGCTGAAGGAACAGTTGAGTGTTACGCGCTATTCGAGCACTGAAGTCAGTAGGTAGCGCCAACGCCTCGTCAAAGGCGTTGGTGTGCAGACTCTGAGTGTGCCCTTGTGTAGCGGCCATTGCTTCGACACATGTTCTGACCACGTTGTTGTAGACATCTTGCGCTGTAAGGCTCCAGCCAGATGTTTGGCTGTGTGTGCGCAAAGAAAGCGATTTTGGATTTGTGGGTTGAAAGCCCTCAACTAAGCCAGCCCAGATGATTCGCGCAGCTCGGAGCTTTGCGACTTCCATAAAAAAATTCATCCCAATGGCCCAAAAGAAACTCAACCGAGGCGCGAAGTCGTCGATTTTGAGTCCTGCTCGCTGTCCCGTTCGCAGATACTCCAGGCCATCTGCCAGGGTGTAAGCCAGCTCAAGGTCCGCTGTCGCACCGGCCTCTTGCATGTGATAGCCCGATATGGAAATCGAGTTAAACCTGGGCATCTTTTGGCTTGTGAATTCGAAAATATCACCGATGATGCGCATCGATGGTTGCGGTGGATAGATGTAGGTATTCCGAACCATGAACTCTTTGAGAATGTCGTTTTGGATAGTGCCTGCAAGTTTGTCCGAGGAAACACCCTGTTCTTCGGCTGCAACGACGTAAAGAGCCAGAATCGGAAGAACAGCACCGTTCATTGTCATGGACACACTCATCTGGTCGAGAGGTATCCCGTCAAACAGTGTTCGCATGTCGTAGATAGAGTCGATAGCGACGCCTGCCATGCCTACGTCACCGCTTACTCGTTCGTGGTCGCTGTCATAGCCACGATGGGTAGCTAGATCAAAGGCCACCGACAGGCCCTTTTGGCCAGCCGCTAGATTCCGCCGGTAAAAAGCGTTGGAATCTTCGGCTGTCGAGAACCCGGCGTATTGCCTGACCGTCCAAGGCTGATTTGTGTACATGGTTGGGTATGGACCACGTAAAAAAGGAGCGAATCCAGGAAAGCTTTCCATGTGCGCCATATCGCCCTGAAGGTCGCTGGGCGTATAGAGACACTTAATGTCAATGCCCTCCGGTGTGTTCCAAACGAACTCGTCTGCAGAACTACCCGTTTGCTGCACAAAATCGTGTTCCCAGCCAGCAATGGAGGGAACTGTCTCATCGTGCAGATCTAAGTCGATTGTTGCGAAGTCAGGAATTTGAGCCATGTTTCGAATTCACCTCGCTAGCAACTGGTGTATGGGGGCTAGAGCATCTAGTACGTTGCAACCAAGATAGACAAAGTCGTCAATTTCTCCGTTGAGGCTTTCGCCTATATCCGGAGACCCTGCTAAATAAATGTGCCGAGCGCCCGCCGAACGTAATTGGCGAGCCACTTCAGCGCCGAGCTCGGAGTACATCTGATTCGATGAACAAATACACGCTATACGGCAACCACTAGCGGAGAAGGCTTCGGCGCAGTCGGTTGCCGTCTCGAATCCGTCGTTGCTGGCCACCCTGATTCCTCCCGCCTCAAAGAGGTTCTTCGCGAAAGTGGATCTAGCGGTGTGGGTTGACATATCTCCGAGGTTCGCAAGAAATAACAAGGGTTGTTGAGAAGAAAGATCTGTTGCTTCACGCATTTGCTCGAAGGGGACCGACCAGCGAAAATTTGGGAGAGGCTCGCATCGGTAGTCACCATCAGGCTCACTGGCTTCAGGAAAAGGCTCTCGTATCAACTGATCCTCGTCCAAATTGGGAAACTCGCTAGTGCCGGTAAGAGGTGTGGACCGCACAGCTAAGCCTTCATGACGTCTCTCGCGGGTCTCCGCTATTGAGTCCTGCAATTGGCCAGACTGTAGAGCGTTTCCGACACCTCCCAGGCTTTCGAGCTCCTGAAAAATCTTCCACGAAGACAGCGCCACTTGATCTGTTAGTTCTTCGATATACCAACTCCCACCAGCTGGGTCGATTACCGAGGACAATTTTGTTTCTTCCTGAAGGATTAACTGAGTATTGCGAGCGAGCCGCAGACCTATTTCGTTAGAGAGACCGGCCACGCTGTCGAACGGCGCCACTGTTATGGCATCAGCGCCTCCAACTGCAGAGGCGAAACAGGCGGCTGTAGTGCGCAACATGTTGACCCAGGGATCGGTTTTAGTCATCATCGATTGCGAAGTCTCGGCATGAATAAATAATGGAGACGCTGAAGGATCTCCTCCACAAGCGCTTACAATTCGCGCCCAACAAACGCGAGCGGCTCGGATCTTGGCAGTAGTCAAGAATTGGTCTGGTCCGGCGGAGAGCGTGAATTCCAGCTTGCTCGAAATGTCATTTATGTCGATGCCTGATTCCATCAGAGCCCTGGCCCACAGGACACCCTCTGAAAGAACAGCCCCCAGTTCCTGGGAGTCCGAAGCACCGGAATTGGCCCATGTTGATCCGTCGACAGATATGGGAACCACGCGAGGGAATGGTTCGCCGAGAGCGGCCGCCATTTCCGCGCACTGCTGAACCTCTTGATCGAGAGGCAAAACTGAGTGGCCCGTTCGCGCTAAGCGGCCAATGGGGTCTAGACCAAGGTTGTTGCGCAACAACTCGGTTGCGCCTTCTTCATCGCCGCAAACCTCTAGTAGGGCGTTGATTTGGGCTATTGAACTACCTGAGCCCAGATGTACGGGAGCTAAATCGAAATAAACCCCCTGGAGGACTGTCCGGAGCTGCTCGGCACTGTCTGGTGCTCCTTTTAACGTTATGGCTGTTGCGCCATTTTCGAGGTCCGCAAGAATATGATCGTTAACTCCGGCGCGTGTCGCAAAATGTGCTTGCCGCACCTCCCACCCGAGAAGGTTCCCGGAAGCCCGGCTTCCTCGAGCGAAAGATGATTCTCCGGGTAATCCGTCTTCGCGTCGCCTGCTTTTATTACGTTCTCTCGTGTAAAGCGGAAAGCGCTCGATGGCATCGAACGTTTTAGTAGTCAGTTGTTCTAGGCCTTTTTCTTTGAGCGCGGACGAAGCCGCGGTCTCCCAAGATTCGTAATCGGACTCGCCGTGGGACATGGACAGAAGCGTATTCCAACTAGAGGTCAGATAACCAAGTAGATAACAATCCCTTGTCGTTTAATGAGCTACTTGGCTTAGAGCGTGGCATCCTTAGACCCCGTGAGTGCATCTTCTTCCGGCCCGGATAACGAAGTAGGCGAATCGCGGCCCCTTTTTCGCTATGACGCTCAACTTGCTGAACAAATCGAGACCACATGGCAGCAGCGGTGGGCGGCTGATAACACCTATCGAGTTGCTAATCTCGGAAGCTCAAACGAATCTGATGGTGATAGCAGCGAGACCCCTTCGAAGCTTTTTGTCATGGATATGTTCCCTTATCCCTCGGGTACAGGTCTGCATGTCGGTCACCCCCTTGGATACATAGGCACGGATGTCTTCGCCCGATACAAAAGAATGAAGGGCTTTAACGTCCTACACACAATGGGCTATGACGCTTTCGGATTACCGGCAGAAGAGCATGCTCGCCAAACCGGAGAACACCCTCGGGTCAACACAGAAACAAACATCGCCAATATGCAGCGCCAGTTGGATCGCCTTGGCTTAGGGCATGACAAACAGCGATCCATAGCGACTACTGATGTCTCATTTTACCGTTGGACCCAGTGGATCTTTTTGCAGATCTTCCAAAGCTGGTATGACTCAGCCAGCCGCAAAGCGAGACCTATCGCCCAGCTAGAGCAACTGCTTGCTGACGGAGAACGCGACACCAAGAGCGGCCAAAGCTGGTCAGAGATGGGAGACGTGGAGCGTCGGCGTGAGCTGGATGAGTGGCGGCTGGCCTACTTGGGAGAAGCACCGGTGAACTGGTGCCCCGCGCTCGGAACCGTGCTGGCCAATGAAGAGGTAACAGCCGATGGCCGCAGCGAGCGTGGAAACCATCCGGTTTTTCGACGACCAATGAAGCAGTGGATGATGCGAATCACAGCGTATGCAGATCGTCTACTCGAAGATCTAGAAGCTCTAGATTGGACCGATTCCATCAAAACCATGCAAAGGAATTGGATCGGGCGTTCCGAAGGAGCGGAAATTAGATTTTCAACGTCTGAAGGAGCCCCTATCGAGGTCTTCACCACGCGACCTGACACCCTTTTTGGCACCACTGCTATGGTGCTCGCCCCTGAGCATCCGCTAGTTGATTCCCTTGTCGTAGAACGTTGGCCTGAAGGCACGCCCCCTGCGTGGACAGGGGGCGCCTCAAGCCCACGTGAAGCGGTTGACGCATACCGGAGATCAGCTGCGGAGCTGTCAGATTTAGAACGACAAGAAAACAAATCCAAAACCGGTGTGTATCTCGGCGCGAATTGCGCGGTACCGGTTAACGACAAGCAAGTGCCTATCTTTATCGCTGACTATGTCTTGATGGGGTACGGCACCGGAGCGGTGATGAGCGTTCCCGGTCAGGATCAACGAGACTGGGACTTCGCTACGGCTTTTGGTATCGACATCGTTCGCACAGTCGAACCCCCAAGCAGTTTTTCAGGCGAGGCCTACGTTGAAAATGGCCCCGCAATCAACAGCGACTTTCTTAACGGTCTGCATATCGACGAAGCAAAGCGTTCGATTATTGAGTGGCTTGAAGAGAACGGACATGGAAGCCGCACAGTGACCTATAAGTTACGAGATTGGCTCTTTTCGCGGCAGCGTTACTGGGGTGAACCGTTCCCCATTGTTTTCGACGAAACTGGACTAGCTCTCGCAGTCCCCGAAGACCAACTTCCAGTTGAACTTCCGGAGCTAATGGATTGGGCGCCTCGAGCCTTAGACGAAGAATCTGAACCTGAGCCCCCGCTGGGTCGAGCCGAAGATTGGGTGCAGGCCGACTACGACCTGGGCGACGGGACTCGCACCTACATGCGAGAACTCAACACCATGCCCCAATGGGCCGGCTCGTGTTGGTACTACCTGCGTTATTTAGATCCTGATAACGAGGAATACTTTGTCGACCCCGCCGTCGAGCGTTACTGGATGACCAGCGCTGACGAAGGAATCGGTGGTGTGGATCTCTACGTCGGTGGTGTAGAGCACGCCGTGCTGCATCTCCTCTACTCGCGCTTCTGGCACAAGGTCCTGTATGACCTCGGACACGTCTCGGGCCCCGAACCCTTCCAAAGGCTCTACAACCAGGGATACATTCAAGCCGCGGCGTACCAAGACGACAGAGGTATTTATGTCGACGCCGAAAAGGTCACTGAAAAAGACGGCGTGTTCCTGTTCGAAGGCCTACCAGTTTCCAGAAGCTTTGGGAAAATGGGTAAATCTCTCAAAAACTCTGTAACGCCTGACGACATGTATTCCGCATACGGAGCAGACACCCTCAGGCTCTACGAAATGTTTATGGGACCCTTAGACCAAGATCGGCCCTGGGAAACAAAATCAGTTGTTGGCTCACATCGGCTACTTCAACGGGTTTGGCGCAACCTTATTGACGAAAATACGGGCTTGCCGACCGTCGTCGACGACGTTCCCTCCGAGGCATTGAACAGACTCACTCATAGAACCATCGCCGCCGTCGCAGACGCAATGGAAGGGCTCAGGTTTAATTCCGCAATTGCGCGTATCACCGAACTCAACAACGAATTAACCAGGACCGGTGAGCCGGTTCCCATCGAAGTCGCAAGAACTCTTGTTTTGATGTTGGGTCCCCTGGTTCCCCACATAGCCGAAGAACTTTGGGAACGGTTGGGCAACCAAGGCTCAGTAGTGCACGAAAGCTTCCCCGAAGCAGACACAACGTTGCTGGTCGACGAGACAGTAGAAATTCCCGTGCAGGTCAACGGGAAGGTCAGAAGTCGCGTCACAATGGCAGCGAATGCGGAAAACGAAATACTGGAACAAGCCGCACTCGCCGACAAGCGCATCCAAGAATTGTTGGAAGGCAAAGAGATCCGGAAGGTCATCGTGATCCCGGACAAGATGGTAAATATCGTCGTTAGCTAACGCTGATACCGGATTGCGAAACTCTTAATAGCTTGCTGTGACCAGAAGAAGGTAATGCTTTCCTAATAGCGTCGGCGTTTTCTTGCTTCACAAAAGCTGCAACTGTCGGACCTGATCCGCTCAACCAAGCGCCCCATGCACCGTTCTCCAACGCAGCTTCGATTGCCAGCGTTGAGTCTGGTTGGGTGGTAAGGCGACTTGGCTGGTGAAGATCGTCGACGCAACAGTCACGAATAGCGGCTAGATCGGACGATGCGATTGCTGCTGCCAAAACAGTGCTTCGGGCCAGGGCCTGCGTGGCTGTTTCAAGCGATACAGAAGACGGAAGGCGCGTCCGTGATGTATTGGTAGACGTTTTACCTTCAGGAATCCAGACCATGACATCTAGCGTTGGTGGACAGATAAGTCGCACCACGGAACTCCCAGTCGTGGCCGTGATGCTGCCATAAATCGAAGCGGCGACGTTGTCGAAGTGCCCCTCAAGCTTTCCTGAACGGGAAAACAGCTCTGGAAAGCGTATAGATCCAGATTGCTGCAATGAGGCTGCCGCTAACCCTGCTACCCGAGCCGAACCCGAAAACCCGAGGCCCTTACCTGGGGGAATCGAAGTTTCTGAGAATAAAGAACCCGAACCCCCCGCTTCGAGGAAAGCACTAACGGATGGATGCTGAGCATCAAGTTCCACCGCTGCGCCACGCGGCTCCCCGACGTCAAGATGGAAAGGTAAATCGAGAGCTACGGCTAAGCAGTCGAAGCCCGGCCCAATGTTGGCTGAGGATGCTGGAACAGTCACGCGCACCTAAGGCAGCGTACAGTCGTATCAGTCGGCTGCGAACGCACCCGGGGAAGAGTGAATGACATGACGCACGGAGGGAAGCTAGTAGCCAAGGTCTTGAAGTCCGCAGGGGTTGAATGCGTTTTCACGCTGTCCGGTGGCCATGTCATGGGGATATACGACGGGTGTCTTGATGAGAATATTGAGGTTGTCGACGTAAGACATGAGCAAGCCGCTGTCCATGCGGCTGATGCCTGGGCGCGCCTGCACCCGGGGAAAGTAGGAGTGGCGATCCTCACGGCCGGCCCGGGAGTTACTGACGGAGTCACGGGTGTCGCCAATGCCTGGCGAGCGAACTCCCCAATTTTGGTTATTGGAGGTCAAGGCCCCTTCCGGCACATTCGCCGCGGCTCCCTTCAGGAAATGGATCACGTATCACTAATGAGACCGGTCTCCAAGTGGGCCGAGGCTTGCTACCAGACGTCCCGAATAGGTGAATACATAGAAGCTGGCATTCGGACGGCCCTCAGCGGAGTTCCAGGACCAGCTTTTTTGGAAATTCCCACAGATGTTCTCCATGGAAAAGTTGAAATCGGCGACATCCAGATGCCGAAGTTCCGCGATTACAGAGTGACTTCCGCCGCACCTGATCGCCTCATATCGGAAAGCATCGAGTTATTGGCACATTCACATAAGCCGATGGTTATGGCTGGCACCTCGCTTAAGTGGAGCGAAGGGGGCCGACAGTTAGAAGCCTTCCTCGACAAGACAGGCATCCCCTGTTTCGTTAACGGAATGGCTCGAGGTGAGATCACTTGGGATCACCCCTCGTTCCTTTCCTTAACACGAAAAGAGGCTCTTGAAATGGCTGATTTGGTGATCCTCGCGGGCACTCCCTTGGATTTCCGAATGCGATTTGGAAACTCGATTCCTGAGTCAGCATCGATCATCCAAATGGACCTTGATGAGACCTTGATCGGTGACAATCGGCTCGTTGACATAGGGCTTGTGGGAAACCTTGGTTCCAACTTTGCAGCTCTTACCGCTGAGTTGGAAGGCGGCGGTCGCGCAATAGATTTCACTGCTTACCGGCTGCAGCTTCGAAATCGAGAAGAGGAACTAGACGCAGCGCGACTAGATCAGATGGATAGTGACGAAGTGCCCATCGATCCAATGCGTTTGTGCCGTGAAATCGCCGATGTCGTCTCTGATGACATGATTGTCATAGGAGATGGCGGAGACATTGTCGCCCAAGCATCGAAAGTCATCCAAGTACCCAGGAACGGAACATGGATGGATCCAGGACCCCTCGGCACTCTTGGAGTCGGAATGCCATTCGCTCTTGCTGCTCAAAAAGCTCACCCAGACAAAAGAGTCCTAATCGTTTACGGCGATGGTTCATTTGGACTTAACGGATTCGAGTACGACACAGCCGTCCGTTTCGGTCTTCCGATAGTAGGAGTCCTAGGCAATGATGCAGCCTGGGGTCAGATGATGAGACCGCAAGCGATGCTGTACGGCGAAGACCGTCTCGTGGCGGTCGAGCTGAATCGCACTAGGTACGACAAAGTAGTTGAAGCCCTAGGTGGCCACGGCGAGCATGTCGTAGCTGCGGATCAAATCGGGCCCGCTATCAAGAGGGCATTCGACTCGGGAAAGCCAGCATTGGTGAACGTAGAGATTCGTCAAGATCGTGGCGAGATGAAGGGATCCACCTATGTGTAGGCGAATTAAGGGCGCTTAGAAGGTGTGTGGCAGATTCGTATCCACAGCGTCATCACCGGAATTGGGGACTCTCTTCTCGGCGCGAATACCGACCAGAACCCTTGAGCCGAGTTACAACGTGGCACCTTCAGATGAAGCGTACGCAATAGTCTCGAATCGGGCTTCTGAAGCTCATTGCGTTCAGGTTATGCGATGGGGTCTACGACCCGCTTGGAGTGAGCCCGCACCGAGACCTCAGACAATCATCAACGCCCGTCTAGAGAGCGTAGATACGAAACCAACATTCGCTGAAGCGTTCTCCCATCGGAGGTGTGTTATTCCAGCTGACGGATTTTTCGAATGGGAGGGCACTGGCAAAAAGAGTGCGCGGAGGCCGATGTACATATATCGGTCAGATGGCACACAACTCCTCATGGCCGGTGCGTGGGAGCGCAGTTCGGTCGACAACACTCTGTCATTCGCCATATTGACAATGGAAGCCAACAGCTTTATGTCGGATATTCACCATCGGATGCCGGTGACTCTCACCGAAGCTGCCTGCGACCAATGGCTAGACCACGAGAATTTCGATGCACAACACCTCAAGGAACTAGCGATGTCGGGAATTCATAATTCGATGGATGCCCACTACGTAGATCCAAAGGTCGGAAATCCGAGGCACCAGGGTCCCGACCTCATATCTCCTGTTCCAGCCGGAACTCTGTGGGAATAGGGAAGTTATCCGGTCAAAGTTGACGTTATTGAGTCGGCAGCTGCTTCGAGGTCGGCTACCTCGACCGAAGTTGCCGCTCGAGAGAAATCCATATCTGACATGGTGTTCGCTGGAATCAGATGAATGTGGGTGTGCGGAACCTCAAAACCAGCTATGACCATGCCGACTCGAGCGCAATCGAACGCACTTTTTTGAGCTTGAGCGACTTTCTGTGCGACACCAAACAAATGATCTCGGAGATCAGATGGAACGTCGATCCATTGATCGATTTCGTCCCTAGGGACCACCAACGCGTGCCCACGTTCAATTGGGTTTATTGACATAAAGACGACACAGCGATCGTCTCGCCATATGAAAGTCCCAGGCAAATCGCCGTTGATGATCATTGTGAAAACAGATGCCATGAAATCAAGCCTACGATGCAAATGATGACTGAACCCCAGTTGCCGTGGAGACCATTCACGGTTCCGAATCTAATTAGTGTTGGCCGGCTGGCCTGCATCCCAGTGTTCCTCTGGTTGCTCTTCTCAGTTCAAGATCGCTGGGGTGCTGCTTTGCTGCTTGGCGCTCTGGGCGCGACTGACTGGATTGACGGTTATATCGCCCGGAGATTTGACCAGGTCAGTGAGCTAGGCAAAATCTTGGATCCCACCGCAGACCGCTTGATGCTGTTAATAGGCATTTTCGCTATCTGGATTGATGGGTCCGTGCCGACTTGGGTTGCATGGCTTGCCCTGTGTCGAGAAGCGCTAGTAGCACTAGCTGCGTTGCTGCTGGCAGCCTTTGGGGCAAGGAAAATTGAGGTCACCTGGTGGGGAAAAACAGGGACTTTCTTGCTCATGTTCGCTTTCCCGTTCTTCCTCGCCGGTGAAAGTGAAGTGTTTCTAGCACCATTTTTCGCCGCAGGCGCTTGGGTGTGTGCCATCGCTGGGCTACCAATCCACTATTGGTCAGGCTTTACTTATGTCCCAGCAGCCCGAGACGCTCTTCTGGAGGGTCGCGCTGGCAAGAAAGCGTAGACCCATGGATCGCTTGTTGGGATAGCGTGGGTATATGAACACGCCAACCGAACTCCGGTACTCAAGAGATCATGAGTGGGTCCGAACCGAGGATGATGTGGTTAGAGTCGGTATCACCGACTTTGCACAAGACGCTCTCGGTGACGTGGTTTTTGTAGAGCTACCAGAGCCAGGCTTAGAGGTTCAAGTCAATACCGCATTTGGTGAAATCGAGTCCACAAAGTCAGTTTCAGATATTTTCTCTCCAGTTTCAGGTGAGATCACCGAAGTTAATTCTGCCCTAGAAGATCAACCAGAGTTAGTCAACGAGGACCCGTATGGGGACGGTTGGGTGTGCGTAATACGTCCGACGATAGAGGGTGAACTTGACGCTCTAATGGATGCTGAGAGCTACGAGAAATTTGTCAGCGAAGAGAGCCAGGAGTAAGAGATGACTCAATTGTGTGATGCATGTGGGCACTCAAACAGTGCGGGTTCGAGGTTCTGCTCCAGTTGTGGCCGCCCCCTCAATCCAGAGAATGAAGCGAGCACTGAAGCTCTGGAGACCCTTGGGGGTATCGATTCCGAAGTGGCATTAGAGGCACCCTCAACGGGCGCTGCCTTAGTGGTAGCAAGTGGGCATCAAGCGGGTACCCGCTACGCGATTACATCTACTCATCTGACTGTCGGTCGCCATCCCGATAGCGATATTTTCCTGGACGACATTACGGTGTCTCGGCGTCACGTAGAGCTACAGCAGGGAAGCGCTGGCTATCTCCTGAAAGACGTCGGTTCCCTCAACGGCACCTACCTGAATGGTGAGCGCTTAGAGGACAGCGAAACTCCGTTAACTAACGGTGATGAACTTCAAATAGGTAAGTTCAAATTGCTCTATCTGGTTTCTTCGACCAGCTGAATATGCGTCGAAAGTCTGTCTGGCTACTAGGGTCAGAGCATGGTCGAAATGGAGTTGCTGGGGGTTCAGGTTGAATTGCCCTCGAACAGTCCGCTGTTGTTACTTAGAGAGATGGTGGGGCAAGGCCGGGTCCTGCCAGTTGTCATAGACACTCCCGAGGCGCATGCGATCCATCGAGGCATAGAAGGTATTCGTCTGGCCCGCCCGCTAACCCACGATTTACTGGTTGCCATGTTGGAGGATCTCCAGGCAACCGTTACCTCGGTTACCGTCACTGAATTACGGGAGCGTACTTTTTTTGCTGAGATTGAGCTGGAAGTAGCAGGTCAACGTCATCTGATCTCAGCGAGACCAAGTGATGCGATTGCGATAGCGGTCCGCACCGAAACCCCGATTTATGCATCGGAAGAAGTGTTAGCAGAGGCTGGGCAAGTGATCGCCACGCACCCATCTGATGAAGAACAAGACAATGACCCCGACGAACTTCTTGATGAATTCAAGCAATTTCTTGATGACGTCAGCCCGGACGACTTTTGAATCTCGGCTGCGTGACTAGATTGTTCGCGCGCTGCGCGCGAACAATCGCGCGTAGGGTGGTTGCTTAGTGGCGCTTTTGCTCGTACTGTGGCATCACATTGACGTAGTTTCATCGATGTGATCGCACCGATGAATGGCCGAGGCGGAGGCAAAACGGTGACCGAAGGCATAGTGGAATCCGGCTTCTCTGGAAAGCGAACAGCCGAGCTAGTGGGAATTACCTACCGGCAATTGGACTATTGGGCGAGAACAGATCTCATTCGACCGTCGTTAGCTGATGCTCAAGGCAGTGGCAGCAGGCGGGCCTATTCATACCAAGACCTTCTAGAACTGAAAGTAGTCAAGACACTCCTTGATGCTGGCATCAGGCTAGAAATGGTGCGAGACGTCTTCTCTTATCTCCGAGAAAACCTCGGCACCGATGTCGCTTCTGCGAATCTCGTGATCAACGGTTCGTCTCCTGTGCTGGTATCCGGTGAAGAGATCATTGACCTAATTCATAAAGGGCAAGGCGTGCTCAATGTTCTACCCCTGGCAGGAGTAAAGGAAGAATTGGACAACGCGATCATCGACTTGTTCCCTGCAGTTGAAGACCAAATTAGGGCAACCGGTTAAAAACGCAATTAGCTAGGAATCTTCTGGAGCGAAACGCATCGACGCCGAGTTCATGCAATAACGGTCACCAGTAGGTTGCGGGCCGTCGGGGAAGATATGACCCAAATGAGCGCCGCAGCTATGACACACGGCTTCAACGCGCACCATTCCGTGAGAGTTGTCGATCTTGGTCTCAACTGCTGCTTCAGAGAGCGGTTGCCAAAAGCTTGGCCAACCCGACCCCGATTCATATTTCGTTTCGCTAGAAAATAGATCGGCGTCACAAACCACGCACTGGTAGATACCTGCCGCTTTGAGGTCCCAGGTGTCGCCGGTGAAGGCTTGCTCAGTACCGGCCTCCTGTGTGACGTGGTATTGAAGAGGCGTCAACCGTTGCCGAAGGTCCTCTTCGTTAAAATTTTTCACATTGTCGCTCATTGCATGACTTTCAGAGAAATGTTGGATGAAGTTGTGGACGAAGAACAG
>DJZU01000111.1 GCA_002448715.1 Candidatus Neomicrothrix sp. UBA6944
GCGTGACAATGCACAACTGGAGGACAGACTCATGGCAGACGTAAAGGGCATAAGCAAACAGCAGCCCAGCCCAATGCCTTTCGGCAAATACATTCATTACCCCTACGCGCCGGCGTTATCGGATCGGACTTGGCCAGACCAAGTAACCACCGAAGCTCCTTTGTGGTGTTCAGTAGATCTTCGAGACGGAAACCAAGCACTCATCGATCCAATGGACGTTCCACGAAAGAAGCAAATGTTTGAAGCGTTAGTTGAAATGGGCTTCAAGGAAATCGAAGTAGGGTTCCCGTCAGCTTCAGCCCCGGATTTCGATTTTTGCCGAATGCTGATCGAAGAGGGCCTCGTACCTGATGACGTCTGGATTCAGGTACTTACTCAAAGCAGGCCAGAACTCATCGAACGAACATACGAATCTATTGAAGGTGCCAAGAACGCGATTGTTCACTTATACAACCCCACGTCTACCCTCCAAAGGCGAGTTGTGTATGGGCTAGACCTCAATGGAATCATCGACATTGCATTAACAGGTACCCGTCAGTGCCGCGAACTGCGCGAAAAGGCAAACGATTCCAACATTCGCTTCGAATACTCACCTGAATCGTTCACTGGCACCGAAATTGACTTCGCGGTTGACATATGCGAGCAAGTAACTGCCGAATGGGGGGCTACAGCAGAAGATCCGATCATTCTGAACCTCCCCGCCACAGTCGAAATGTCAACCCCAAACCTCTACGGCGACCTCATCGAGTTCTTTCATCGCAACGTATCCAACCGGGAGGCAATTGTTCTTTCCCTTCATCCCCATAACGACAGAGGATGCGGTGTGGCAGCCGCAGAATTCGGAGTCATGGCTGGAGCTGACCGGGTTGAAGGCACGCTGTTTGGCAACGGAGAACGAACCGGAAATGTCGACATCGTCACATTGGCGATGAATCTGTTCAGTCAAGGCGTAGACCCTGAACTCGACATCAGCCATATCGACAACCTTCGCCGAATCACCGAATATTGCAACCAACTCCCAGTTCATCCCCGTCACCCCTACGGCGGCGATCTGGTGTACACCGCATTTTCGGGTAGTCATCAAGACGCAATCAAAAAGGGCTTTGAAGCGTTATCAGATGATTACGACGTCTGGGAAGTGCCATACCTGCCTATTGACCCCGCCCACGTGGGCCGCACTTATCAGGATGTGATCCGGGTCAATAGCCAGTCAGGTAAAGGCGGTGTCGCATATGTCATGAAGAACAACTTCGGGCTCGATTTGCCGCGTCGCTTACAAATTGAGTTCAGTCAGGTGATCCAATCGATCACCGATGAGGGCGGCGAAATTCTTCCAGAGACCATCAAGAAGACATTCGACGAAACATACCTTCACACCACACAGCCGTTTACCTACTTAGGTCACAAAAGCACTTTCGATTCCGAATCATCCGATTTGTCGACGGTCTCCGCGATACTCAACGTGTCGGGAGAAAAGCAGACGATCACAGGTGAAGGAAACGGACCACTTTCTGCGTTCAAAACCGCGTTGGCCACAGAATGCGGCTTAGATCTGACGCTGGTCGACTACCAAGAACACGCTGTTGGAACTGGCGCTGACGCTACTGCCGCAGCGTATGTGGAAATTGAGGCTGCGGATCGACACGTCTATTGGGGTGTAGGCATGGATCCCAACATAGTGACAGCTAGTTTCCACGCCCTGCTGTCGGCAATCAATCGGTCCGCAATCAGCTAACCGCGCCCCGGAATGACTCAATTTCGATCACAATTGATACGTGGCTCTCTCTAGCTTCGTTAACGGCTCAGTATTTGGGGCCCGGTTCGGTGGGGACCCAGCGCGGGTCGTTGCCCTTCATGGATGGGGCCGCACCCATAAGGACTTTGACGCCTGTCTAGAAGGTCTGAACGCCATCAGTATCGACCTTCCTGGTTTCGGAGTGTCACCTCCCCCGGACCAGGCTGGCGGCGCTGCAATGTACGCAGATCTCATCTCACCGATTCTGGACAAATGCCACACCCCTGTTGTTCTCGTAGGACATAGCTTCGGCGGGCGAGTCGCGGTCCATCTGGCAGAACAGCGCCCTGGAGCTATAGGGGGGCTTGTTTTGACCGGTGTACCTCTGCTGCACCGCGCCCATCGCAAAGGACGCCCCGCTTTGCGCTACCAATTGGGGCGTTTATTACACGGCTGGGGTCTAGTAAACGACACAGTGCTGGAAGGGCTCAAAGATAAATATGGGAGCGCTGACTACCGGTCTGCTTCGGGTGTCATGCGCGACATTTTGGTCACAGTGGTCAACGAGTCCTACGAACAACAACTGCGTTCCATATCGGCCCCGGTTGACCTTGTCTGGGGCGACGGCGATGACGCCGCTCCCCCAGAAATCGCGACGCGGTCGGAAGCTCTCCTTGCCGATGCCCGTATGACTTTGTTAGGCGGAATTGATCACTTTGTGCCAACAACAGCCCCATTCGCTTTACGTGAAGCAATCGACCGCCGTCTAGGTGCACTCCAGTGACCACTTCAGATATCTATTTGGGAGGTTGCGTCGTTGCCAGCGTTGTCGCCTCTTTACGCTGGTTCCGAGTCGCTCAACGGGAACATTATCTTCCATTATCAGCGACACGTTTTGCCCTTCGTTGGTGGAAACGGGGTGGAACAAACTCGTTCTTGTTGCTGCTCGCTGTCATCGCCGCGATTATGTCAGCTTGGTTTCCTGCCGCATCCCTTATCACAGCCGTCGCAACAACCTTCGGGCCGATCGGACTCGGGGCGAAAGGTAGAACCAGCCCTCTAGCATGGACGAGGCGGCTTCGAACTCTGGCCGCTACTTCACTCTTCCTCGTCACTACGGCGTTTGTAATCGCTCGACAACTCAGCATCAAGTCGATTGGGTTCGCTGTTATCGCGTTACTTGTTCCAGCTTTCATAGACATTGCGTTGACCGCATTGAAACCAGTCGAACAAAGAATGGCTCGACGTTATGTCACTGATGCGTCCGCCATCTTGGAACGAGTGAACCCAGTCCGTGTGGCGATCACAGGCTCGTATGGGAAAACAACCATTAAGGGGTACGTCCGTCATTTGTTATCGGACACCTTTAGCGTGACGGCCAGTCCCGCGAGTTTCAACAACAGTGCTGGCCTGTCACGCTCAGTCAACGAACACCTCATTGACGGCACAGAGGTATTCGTCGCCGAGATGGGTACATACGGCCCCGGAGAAATAGCGGAATTAGTGAACTGGGTGAAACCATCGATCTCCGTGCTGGCCTCCATTGGGCCAGTCCATCTCGAACGATTCGGTGATTTAGAAACCATTGTGTCTGCTAAGAGCGAAATATTTTCCACAAGCCACACTGCGGTGATCAATATCGACGCTTACGGCTTAGCCAGCGAAGCGGATCGCCTTCAGGCATCAGGAGTCGATGTGGTCAGATGTTCTTCCAAGGATCCATCAGCTGATGTTTTTGCATGTTATGACGATGGTTTAACTGTCACCCTCTCGAGTCGCACCATCGTGACCGGGTTAGTGTCCGACGCAGCTGCCACCAATGTGGCGTGCGCGGTAGCTGTGGCCGCGGCCATGGGCGTCTCCGACGAATCAATCGCCAAGCAGCTCTCAGCGCTTCCCGTCACCGAACATCGCCGCCAAATGCTGCAAAGCCCGATGGGGGTCACCATCATTGACGATACCTACAACAGCAACCCCGCCGGCGCCGCCTTGGCTCTCCAAACTCTCGCCAACCTTGATGCTCGGCGCAAGGTAGTAGTCACACCAGGAATGGTTGAACTCGGAAGCCGACAAGCAAGCGAGAACAGACGATTCGGAGTCGACGCGAGTCTTATCGCCGACGACCTCATCATCGTCGGACATACAAACCGAGCCGCCCTCAATAACGGAGCCAGAGACGGAACAGCTCGGATTGAACTAGTAGGAACGCGCAATGACGCGATCGAATGGGTCCGAGGGAAACTGACTTCGGGAGACGCTGTCTTATACGAGAACGACCTTCCCGATCACTACCCATAATTCGACAACCCGCATCAAGCAAAGGGTGACATCAAACTCACCGCCATCTACGGTTTCATAGAAGAACATGACTCTTCCAGCAGTCTGCTTCGGCAGCCCATCTCCCGAACATGACATTTCTATCCTCACTGGGTTGCAGGCAGTGCGCGCATTGACTGAAGCTGGAAATGACGTCGTAGCTCTCTATTGGTCAAAAACCGGTAACTGGTTCCAAGTTCCCTCCGACATTGAGGCAAACGAATTCGCTGACGGATTACCCAGATCCGCTGAGCCGTTAACTATCCAATTTGGAGAGCAAGGAGGGTTTTACAGACCTGGGAAACGGGGAAAACAAACTCCGATTGGAATCAGCGCTGTCGTAGTTTGCTGCCACGGGGGTCCTGGGGAGGACGGGAGTCTGCAAGCATTGTTCGACCTCGCAGGCATCCGTTACACCGGCCCCACTCAAGCAGGTGCGGCTGTGGGAATGGACAAGCTCGCATTTTCGGGGACCATGGAGGCCGCAGGTATTTCGAGTCTGCCCTTACACCTCGTCACCGCCCACCTCGAACTTGATGAACAAGGGCCACTCATTGTTAAACCACGGTTTGGTGGATCATCTATTGGAATCGAAATCGTTGACGATCTCCCAACCGCTAAGGCGCTTGCAAGTTCACAGCCCCTTCTTCGCGGCGGCGCGGTCGTCCAGCGATACCTCGACGACGCAATTGATCTCAACATCTCGGTTCGTACCTTTCCAGAGAAATCTCTAAGCGCGATCGAACGCCCACTACGACCCGAAGACGATGGCATCTACAGCTACGCCGACAAATACCTGACCGGGTCGCAAGGAATGGCAAGTGCTCCCAGAGAACTCCCCGCTGAGTTACCTCCAGATGTTGAAGGGCAACTAAGAACGATGGCGTCTCAAGTCGTCGATCTCGCGATGGTTCGTTCCGTTGCCCGCATCGATTTTCTATGGAATTCCGATGGGCTCTGGGTCAACGAAATCAACACCATACCTGGTTCGTTGAGTTGGTATTTCTGGTCTTATGAAGGAGTCCCATTCGCACAGTTGTTGGCGGAAATGATTCAAGAAGCCACCCAAAGCCCAGCGACCACTTTTCGAACCGATGGGGCCGACGGGACGGCACTGCGAGACGTCGGGGCGATCTCGCACAAATTAGCTTGATGAACACTTGGAGGACGTTTGCCGCCATGTTGTTGGCTGGAACCTCTTGTTCGTACTCCACCACTTCGGACGACCGGGCACAAGCAATCACCAATAGCCTCACCCAACAAGAACAGCTATGCGTCAAGGAACGTCTCGCTTCTGGCTGGGAATTGAACCTCAACGACCTCGAAACAGATCTCAGCCCCGAACAGGAAATAGCTGTCGACATGGCGGTAGAGCTATGCCGACTCGACACCAGTTCGAGCCCAACTTTGCCTGCCGTTAGAAACGACCAACCCCAAGTTTCTGAAGAACTACTAGGGGCTCCAGCTACTTTCGATTCCGATGACAGGCCCCCGGGCGCCGACTCGCTACTAGACGAGTACTGGATTCAATGCGGACTAGGCGAAGCAAACTCCTGTGACGACTTGTTCTATCTGGCCCCACCTGGCAGCGCCTATGAACAATTCGCGTTCAGCTGTGGCGGCCGCCGAAATATGGATTGCGCCCTCTTACTGGGGATCGAACAACCTGAAGGAGACCTAAGTCCTTCAAGCCCTGCACCGGGTGACGACGAAGACCTCGATCAGTGGTGGACGCTATGTTCTGAAGGCAGCACATCAGCCTGCGGTGAACTCCGACTGATTGCTCCCAGCGGATCTCTCTACGCTCAATTCGCTGTCACATGTGGGGCGCGAGGGACCAGCTATTGCACTCTCATCTTGGATGACGATGGTGAGCCACCAACATTGAAAGATTTGAGTCCAGATCTCAACCCGCCAGGCGAGGACGAGTTTTTGGATCAGCTTTGGCTTTTGTGCAGCGGCACTGACTCCAGAGCATGCAAAGACCTAACGAAATACGGCCCGACAGACAGCCTTTATGTCCAATTCGGTGTTTCTTGTGGCGGCAGGGCCGTAGCTCCTTGCGCTCGATTGTTCGCTGACCTCAACTCACCCAACTAGTCCGCTATCAACGCTGCTCTCAAAAACTCAATGGTTTCGCGACGAGCCCGCACCAAAGAACGCAAATCCGGTTCAAGACCCAAAGCGCGCATCACCTCAGGTTCCGTGGCAACTCCTACAACAGCCGAATACACCGCCAACAACAGCATTCGAGGCTCTAACCGGCGAAACCGGCCAGCAGCCATCTCAGCTTCAACGAATCGGACCGCATCACCAAGCATCACACTCATCGCCGACGCCAACTTCCCCGAAGCAACTCCACCTTGTCGAGAAACCAAACGAACGAGCCCCAGCACTTCCGGTCGCCGAGCTGCAAGCGAGAAGGTCGCTCGCACAAGATCTTCGATTCGTTCAAAACCGCGAGCCTGTGGATTAGCCGCACCCGACAAAGCAGAACCCAACTCATTCACCGCTAATTCAATGGTCGCCTCTAATAGCGCTTCTTTAGATGAATAGTGATACAGAATCGCCTGTTTCGTGATTCCAAGGTCTACCGCAAGGTCATCCAACGAAGTTGCGTCGTACCCGCGCATGCCAAATGCGGCCAAGGCCGAGTCCAAAATACGATCGCGAGTACCAGTGGGCACTCCAACACTTTAGATCGAATTGCCATAAATACTTACCATTTGGTAAGTATTCTGATAAAACTACTGTTGTGATCAGTGAGTCCCTCTCGGGCAAACGGATAGCCATTACCGGTAGCACCGGCTTCTTAGGCACTGCGCTAGTCGAACGCCTTCTTCGCGGGGTCCCCGACTGTGAACTCGTTCTTCTAGTGCGTCCAAATCGCAGAAACAGCGCTCAACGCCGAGTTGAGCGAGAAATACTTCGCAACGACGCTTTCGACACTCTGAGAACCCAATGGGGCGACGAATTCGACGCTATTTGTCAGCAACGCATCTCGGTGGTCTCTGGGGACGTTACAAGCGACGGACTTGGCCTCAACAAAGACGACCTAGACCTATTCACAACTTGTGATGTCGTGATCCATTCCGCCGCAACAGTCAGCTTCGACAGCCCTCTCGACAGCTCAATCGAAATCAATTTGCTTGGCCCTAACCGAATCATTCAATTGTTGAAGGACATGGAAGTACGACCCCATCTAGTCGCAGTGTCAACTTGCTACGTGGCCGGTAATCGTCGAGGCGCAGCCAACGAGGAACTGTTAGCGGGAACTCCCTTTCAGGTTGACGTCGACTGGCGAGCAGAAGTCGATGCAGCTCGGAGAACCCGCGCTGATCTTGATGCCCGCAGCAGAATCCCCGAAGAACTCGCAAACTTCCGCAAAGGCGCTCGAGAAGAACTAGGAGCCGCAGGCTTACCTATGCTCGCCGCCAAAACCGAGCAACTGCGCGAGACATGGGTAAACGATCAAATGGTGGAGGCGGGAAGAAGTCGAGCCACCTCACTCGGATGGCCTGATGTGTACACCTACTCCAAAGCTCTAGGCGAAACAGCTCTCGTAGAACTACACGAGGAAATACCAATCAGCATCGTTCGCCCCTCGATCATTGAATCAGCTTGGACACAACCATCACCCGGCTGGATCCGCGGCTTTCGAATGGCCGAACCACTCATCGTCTCGTTCGCAAAAGGCGAACTCAACACCTTCCCGGGCTACCCGGAGGGAATCATCGACGTAATACCCGTCGACATGGTCGCTGCCGCAATAATCGCCGTCGCCGCAAAAGGCCCCGAAGATGAACCAGAGGTCTTTCAGGTCGCCTCAGGCTCCACCAACCCCCTCCAATTCAAAAAACTACTCAACACCGCAATGGAGTGGTTCGGAGACAATCCTGTTTACGACGCGAACGGGCACCCCACCGCAAGCACGGAATGGAAATACGCTGGCTCGAGTGGCCTCGAAGAACAACTCCATCGCGTCGTCAAAGCCTTCGATGTCGCCGCAAAAGTAATCAATCGCTTACCCATTCGGGGAGAAAACAGCTTCACCAGCAAGTTTGCAGAACGTCGCCAAAATCTCGACCAAATCAAGGGATATGTAGACATCTACGGCGCATACGGCAAATGCGAAGCTATATACGGAATTGAACGAACTCTGTCTCTATGGAACTCACTACCACTCGAAGACCAAGAACAATTCGGGTTTGACCCCAGCATCATTGACTGGCATCACTACATCACCGAAGTCCATCTCCCCACCGTCGTAATTCAAGCTCGGGTCAAAACCACCCCCGAAAAGCGCACCGGACCAAGTCGATCAGAAAGACTTCGCACCGCAGTCCTTGACCCAGATCGCCATTTCGCGGCATTCGACTTAGAAAACACACTCATTGCCAGCAACGTTGTCGAAAGTTACGCCTGGCTCGCGACAAGGCACTTAAGCCCCAAAAAACGCTTCGAGTTCACTCTCCGCACCCTTAGTGAAACCCCTGGCTTATGGAGACGCGATAAGCGAGACCGCACCGACTTCCTTCGATACTTCTACCAAAGATACAAAGGCGCCCCACTCCACCAGTTAGAACGCGACGCTGCCGAAATGCTAAGCGACCTCATTCTCATAAAATCATTCCCAGCGGGTGTACGACGGGTGCGCGCACATCGTGCCGCTGGTCACAAAACAATTCTGATAACAGGCGCGCTGGATATAGCTGTTGAGCCTCTCCGTCCCCTTTTCGACCACATAATCGCCGCGAGAATTGACCGCAAAGACGGACAACTCACCGGTGAAATGCTTGATGTTCCACCGACGGGCGAAGTACGGGCCCAACTCATGGTGGACTGGGCCGAAGAAAATGGTCTCGACCCCCAACAAGGAGTTGCCTACGCAGACTCCGCGTCGGACCTCCCAATGCTTGAAGCCGTTGGATACCCAGTAGCGGTCAACCCTGAGACGCGACTAGTCACCATTGCTGAACGGCGAGGGTGGCTAACCGAGAATTGGCCAAAGACAGCCGGTGCACCTAAACCGTTACTGCCAATGGGACAAAGACCGAAATCACAAGCAACCCCAGAAGGAGTTCACTGATGCTGGCTCGTCAAGGCCTTGTGCTCGAGGTCGATCGAACCACTCCCCCCATCGTGTTCCACCACGGGGAAGGCTTTCGTTTCGAAAAACTGCCTTCAGGGAGCCGCGTAATTTATCCCAACGAGCCAATCGAACCAATCGAGGACGTGGACGGAGCTATCCGAACCGCTCTGGCCAACCCCCTCGGCGACTCACCTCCACTCGAAGCGCTGCTATCACCGGGAATGAAACTAACTATCGCGTTCGACGACATTTCTCTGCCTTTACCTCAGATGCAAGCACCTGACATCCGAGGAAGAATCATCGAGCACGTGTTGGACATAGCAGCCAGCGCCGGAGTGGACGATGTTCACTTGATAGCAGCACTCGCCCTGCACCGACGAATGACCGAGTCAGAACTTCGTCACGCCGTCGGCGACCGGGTGTACGACGCGTTCGCTCCAAATGGCCAGCTGTACAACTTCGATGCCGAAGACCCAGATGGTCTCACTCACCTAGGGGAAACCGACCATGGAGAAGAAGTAGTCATCTCCAAAAGAGCAGTTGAGTCCGACTTGATCATCTACGTCAACATCAACCTCGTCTCAATGGACGGAGGCCATAAGAGCGTCGCCACAGGACTATCGGGTTACACGGCCCTACGTCACCATCACAATGTTGAAACCATGCGGCGCTCAAAGTCCTTTATGGATCAAGAAAAGAGTGAGTTGCACACTAAAAACTGGCGCCAGGGTCGACTCATTCGAGACGCCGGCGTGAAAATTTTTCAGATCGAAACAACACTCAACAACGACACGTTTCCCGAACCCTGGGATTTCTTACAAAAACGTGAATGGGAAATGAACGCTAAAGAACGTCTGTTTCTATTAGGCACCAAAAAGTTCTTAGACAAAGTCCCCAGAAAGTCAGCTCGAACCATTTTCCAAGGAATACGAGCACCCTACGGGCTGACCTCAATCCAGGCAGGCGAAGTAGAAGCGGTTCACGAAGTTACGACAGCAAATGTCTACAGACAGCATCTGGTCCGCGTCGAAGGACAAACCGACATTTTATCGATGGGGCTGCCATATCTCGGCCCTTACAACGTGAACTCCATCATGAACCCAATTCTCGTTGCATGTCTCGGGCTGGGCTATTTCTTCAATTTGTATAAAGGCAAACCGTTAGTACGGGAAGGCGGAGTGGTGATTATGAGTCACCCCACTCCCTGGGAATTCCATCCGGTACACCACCCCAGTTACATTGATTTTTTCGAAGAGGTACTCGCAGATAGCACTGACCCAGAAGTCATAGAACACAAGTACGAGAAACGGTACGCAGAAGACGAGTGGTACCGGCATCTATACAGAACCTCCTACGCCTATCACGGAGTTCATCCTTTTTATATGTGGTACTGGTGCTCACATGCCCTTGAACACGTCGCCCAAGTGATCGTGGTGGGCGGAGATCAACGCGCTGTGAAGAGGATGGGCTTTCGTTCGGCTACCACTATGCGCGACGCTTTAGAGATGGCCACTGATGTCGTAGGCCGCGACCCAACCCTCACACACATTCACAATCCGCCGGTACTTATGGCGGACGTTGTTTAGGATTAGGACCGACAGATGACGGATCCAAATCGCAGAAACCCCATCAGCCACTTAACTGATCGGCGCGCCAAGGCATCGATTTCGCGCGTGGTGAGAAAAGTCGAGTTTCCCCTTAAGGCAGCAGAAACCCCCGACGGGGAAACTCCTCTGCCTTCAAACGTCGGCAGCAACTACCAGACTGACTGGGCACGCAGATACGCATCGCGAGTTACAAGACGTCTCGCTCTAGCCACCATTGGCAAGGGCGTCATCAACTATTACGCGAACCCGACCATCAGGGGTCTCGACAGGCTCCATGACCTCGAAGGTCCAGCAATATTCGCCGCCAACCATCAAAGCCACGCCGACACGCTCCTGATGTTGACGTCGATGCCCGCGCCATGGAAACACAAGGCTTTCGTAGGAGCAGCAGCTGACTACTTCTTCGGCAATCGAATGACCGGGGCCATCTCAGCGTTATTCATCGGCGCAATTCCTATAGAGCGCACTGCAATCAACCGCAACACAATCGAGAAAGCTGTTGATCTACTTCGAAATGGTTGGAGCATGGTGATCTACCCAGAAGGAGGGCGATCTCCAGACGGTTGGGGCCAAGAGTTTCGGCCAGGGGCAGCGTTCCTCGCTAAACAAGCTGGAGTCCCTGTAGTACCAGTCCATATCCGAGGCACGTTCGACATCTTGCGCAAGGGCCGCAACTGGCCCAAGAAATCAAAGGCAACAGTTAATTTCGGCCGGCCATTGGAATTCGCTGAAGAAGACAACAATCGCCGGTTCACCCGAAAACTTCAATTGGCCGTAGAGTCACTGGCAGATGAAACCGCGACTGGAAACTGGTTCGCGTCTCGACAACGAGCACACTCCGATGAAAGTCCGGGTCTCGGAGGTCCAGACGCCGCACCTTGGCGTCGCCGCTGGACGTTGACTCACCAGGAAGACGACCGCTCCGAAGCTCAACGTCGCTGGCCCTACGTTTAGATTGCCAGTGGCGAAATAGCCTAAAGGGCGTATCGTCGGGAATACCACCACAGCACGAAGAGGGCGAGAAAGAGGACATGTAAATGGCAGTCGCCGCAAGCACTCCAATAGAACTCATCGAAAATGTTTATGCAAACCTCGACGAGAGCATTGCCTTGGGGCGAGCGAAACTAGGTCGCGGATTGACCTTGGCCGAAAAAGTCCTAATCAACCACCTGGCCTCAACCGACCAAGAGCTAGATCGCGGCATCAGCTACGTCGATCTACGTCCAGATCGGGTAGCGATGCAAGACGCCACGGCCCAGATGGCCTGGTTGCAATTCATGACCGCTGGCTTAGATGAAGTGGCGGTCCCTACGACAACTCACTGCGACCACCTCATCCAAGCTCGCGATGACGGTAAAACAGACCTACTGACAGCCAGCGAAAACAACGAAGAGGTCTACGACTTTTTAGAAAGTGTCTGCGCAAAGTACGGGGCGGGGTTCTGGAAGCCAGGAAGCGGAATCATTCACCAAGTCGTACTGGAACAGTATGCGTTTCCAGGCGGAATGATGATCGGAACCGATAGCCACACACCAAATGCTGGCGGTCTAGGCATGATCGCAGTTGGAGTTGGTGGTGCAGACGCTGTCGACGTAATGACCGGTTTCGCTTGGAATGTTCGCTGGCCCAAAGCAATCGGAGTGCACCTAACGGGCGAACTCTCAGGTTGGAGCGCTCCCAAAGACATCATCCTGAAGGTGGCGGAGGTTTTGACCGTCAAGGGTGGAACCGGTGCGATAGTCGAGTACTTCGGACCTGGCGCAGAATCGTTGAGCTGCACCGGTAAAGCAACCATATGCAATATGGGAGCCGAGATTGGAGCCACGACCTCTCTATTTGGTTATGACCAAGCCATGAGTCGATATCTAAAATCAACTGGCCGCGAAGCTGTAGCTGAAGCGGCAGACAAGGTCGATATTCATCTTCGAGCCGACGATGAAGTAGTGGCAAACCCCAGCGCCTTTTACGACGAAGTCATCGAAATCGACCTCTCATCGCTTGCACCTCATATCAACGGTCCACACACACCCGACTTAGCTCGCGAAGTTGGTGACTTAGGCGCAGAGGCGAAAGAAAACGGATGGCCTTCAAGGATTAGCGCCGCATTAATTGGGTCGTGCACCAACTCCAGTTATGAAGACATCACTCGCGCAGCGAGCATCGCTCGAGAAGCAGCCGCTAATGGCCTTACTGTGAAGTCCAAGCTATTAATCACCCCAGGCTCAGAGCAGGTCAGAGCCACGATTGAGCGCGACGGACTCTTGGCAGACTTCGAAGCCCTAGGAGCGACTGTTCTAGCAAACGCCTGTGGGCCATGCATCGGTCAATGGGACCGCAGCGCTGAGGAAGGCCATACTGCTGGCCAACCGAACGTCATCGTTACTTCCTACAACCGCAACTTTCCTAAGAGAAATGATGGCGACGCAGCAACACTGGCTTTTGTTACATCTCCTGAAACCGTAATGGCTTTAGCCCTCGCCGGAACCGTCGATTTTGACCCATTAAACGACACATTGACCAACGACCAAGGCGATGAGGTGTCCCTATCGGTCCCTATCGGTATCGAGCTGCCACCGGAAGGGTTTGATCCCGGACAAGACACCTTCGTCGCTCCTCCACCCGACGGATCAAGCGTTCAAGTAAAGGTCGATGCGTCCTCCGAACGACTTCAACTTCTTGAACCGTTTCTCGCGTGGGACGGATCGGACTACGAAGATCTTCCGGTTCTAGTCAAAGCTCAAGGAAAATTCACAACTGACCACATTTCAATGGCAGGGCCGTGGCTCAAGTATCGCGGTCACCTAGAAAATATTTCAGGCAACTTATATTTGGGCGCAGTCAACGCTTTCGAGGGATACGACGTCGGGCACGGGAAAAACCAGCTCACCGGCGAAACACAAAGTTTCCCCGATATTGCACGGTCGTACCATGAGGCTGGCCAAGGTTGGGTTGTCATCGGTGACGAAAATATGGGCGAAGGCTCAAGCCGAGAACATGCAGCAATGGAACCCCGCTTTCGCGGGGGCCTGGTAGCCATTGCTCGGTCATTTGCACGGATTCACGAAACGAATCTCAAGAAGCAGGGCATGCTCCCCCTTACTTTCGTTGACCCAGAAGATTACGAGCGAATAGGCGAAGACGACCGTATTGCCGTGCGCTCTCTCGCTCAGCTCGCACCCGGTGACACTCTGGAAGTTGAGGTCACTTCGCCTAATGGCACGACCTGGTCGTTTTCGGCAAACCATTCCTTTAGCTCCGAGCAGATTGAGTGGTTTAAAGCCGGTTCGGCGCTGAACATCATCAAGGCCTCGATTTAAGCCGTCTTATCTCAGGTCAGTAGCGTTGACACGATCAGGGCTTGTTTCAACACAGCTCCCCAAAAGTAGGAAACCGGCCCGGGGGGCGGGCCGGTTTCAAGAGCCGTAAGGAGGAAGGGGTGCTCCGCCTCGGCTGACCGCTCAGGTGGGGGGCACCTTGTAGCGATCGAATTGTTGAGCGACTTGGGGGAAGTCGTTTAATCCCAACAGAAGATAACTTAGTTACCGCTGGGTCATTCATCAAGTCGAAGTA
>DJZU01000057.1 GCA_002448715.1 Candidatus Neomicrothrix sp. UBA6944
GATGAAAATGGAACATCAAATTGTTGCCGCTTTCGACGGATCGGTGAGCGAGGTTAGGGTTACGGTTGGCGACCAAGTAGATAACGGCGAACTTCTTGTTGTAATAGCGTCCGACGACGCTTAGCTAGTGCATCTGACCAAATTCTCGGTAAAGCTCACTTGACATGAATCTTTAGCGATTCCCGTCAAATCCGCCGACAAATTGAGCCATTTTGTGGGGTTCGTCTTTTTCTGGCCGCGGCCTATTCGGCCAACACGCTGACGGGTCGCCGTCGCGCACGTGAACGGCGCTGTGGGCCCAACTCTCTGCCCCTGATGCGACTTTGACGTCGGCAGCTAAATATCGCAACGCTATTCCGCATCGACGGCGGTCGCTAAAGTTTGGTGGCGAGCCATGTAACAGCAAGTCCGTATGGAGAGACACTTCCCCTGCTTGAAGTTCGTTGAATACCACATCGTCGTAGTCTTCGTGGTTGGCCACTCGCCGGTTGAGGACCACTGAACCGTCCAGTGGAAGTTCGGTGTGGGCAAGGTCGCCGCTGAGATGACTACCGGGAACAAATTGCATGGCTGCGTTACTTTCGTCCACATCGTCTATAGCAAGCCATACCGTCAGAGATTTCGTAGGAGTAAAAGGCCAATAGTTGGCATCTTGGTGCAACGGAACTTCCATTCCATCACCAGGCAGCTTGCAAAAGAGGTGCGTACTCCAACAAACCAATTCCGAACCCAAAATATCAGTGACGTAGTCGACTAGAAGTGCCGTATGAATTAGTTCCCATAACGGTTGACACACCTGGTGGTATTGGTTGATGGAGTAGCTGTTTCTTCGATCATCAGCCGAGATCACTTCTGATATCAACCAGTCGAAGTATTGGCGAAGTTGCGCGACTTCAGCGGTCGGCAGTCCCTGTAGCGGAGATAAGTACCCAGTTAGATTGAACTGCTCGATTTGACTCGCTGTTAGGGCTGTGAGGTTGTCGGGCGTCGCGGCGTGGAAACCAAACTCACGTTTGACACCATCGAACCGAAACAAGTCTTCGCCGCGCACGATGTCACCCTAGGTCGTTCAAGTTCGACGCGATGATTTCTAGCACCGACACCCGAGAGGAATGTGCAGCTAGGAGATCGCAGCAGCTCGCTTTGAATCGCGCGGATACACGAAATAGAACAACATTGCCTGCACAAAGAAGCAGAGAACACCGAACATCCATACTCTCCGCATTGCCTCCAACGCAGAGTTCCCGCCTTCGGGGTCTCCCACCAAGGTGATAGCTAATCCAGCTCCTATCGCAATGCTTAGCTGGAAAACGGTGGTTCGGCCGGCGCCAGCCATTCCAAAGCGCTGTGATGGAATCTCTGACATTGATGCTCCCACTAGCATCGCGAAGCTACATCCAGCGGCAACACCCATAACCAAATTCGGAAGTAATAAGCCGACGAAGAAACTGGGCGTTAATCCGGTGTATCCGATGTGCAACAAAAGCCCTGCAACGCCAGCAATCCCTCCGACTACCAGGATGCGTTGAGGACCGATGCGATCCGCTAGACGCCCGTTAGTTACAGACAGGACGGTGGACACAATTGGTCCTGGTGCGATCGCGAAACCTGATTGCAGGACTGACCAACCCCAGGTCTCTTGGATGAATTCGGGTAGAACGATGAGCCAGCTAAAGAAGGCGATCAGAAAGAACACAGAACCAATGTTTGCTAGTGCGAAAGTACGTATCCCAAAAAGCCGCAGATCAAACAACGGCTCTTTGTGTGACAGTGAACGTCGGAAAAAGATCGCCAACATCACTGCACCTGCAACAACTGAACAAATGGTTGTCGGGGCAGTCCATCCCCAGCTTCCACCTTGAACCAAAGCCACAAGAAGCATCCCGATGCCTAACGAAGCCATGGGAACGCTAACTAGGTCCACCGTGTCGCTTACTTCTGAACTCCTGCTTTCGGTCAGCCAACTGCGACCCGCAATCAACGCCAAAAACGCTACGGGAACATTGATCAGGAAAACAGCCCGCCATCCAAAGCCTTCGATGAGGAGCGCTCCGAGAGATGGTGCCAAAGCTGCCGCTAAGCCGCTAACCGCTCCCCAAACTCCTATCGCTCTCATCCTTCGTTCCAGGGGAAACGCTGAGAGCAACAAGGCTAGGCCCGCTGGGTATTGGGCAGCTCCCCCTATCGACTGAATAACTCTGGCACCGATCAAGAGCGCTGGCGACGTGGCAAGGCCTGACAGCAAGGAGCCAAAAATAAAGGCACCCAGCCCCCAAAGAAAAACTTTCTTACGGCCATAACGGTCCGCCATCCATCCTGCTGGTAGCAGTAGCGAGGCAACGCCAATGTTGTATGCAGTTATGACCCACGACAGGGTGGCGGCTTCGGCGGCGGGGAAAGCTTCTGCAATTTGGCTTCGAGCGATTGAAATAATCGTGATCTCCATGGCAACCATAAAGCCCACCAGCGACGTAATGAAAAGAGTTCTGCGCGCGCTTGACTCAGCTTGAATGCTCATGTGCTCTATCAGAGACCAGCTGCAGCGCGATCGGCGGCGACCGCCGCGTCCATCTGAGTGAGCAAGTCACCCCGTAAGGCTCGCACAGTTGACGCGTAGGCTTTGGCGTCAAGTTGTTCAGCGAGACCCTGGGCTACTTCAACCGCACGAGCCGTTACCTGGTCCGGTGCAGCCACTTCATCTAGAAATCCCGCATCTACTGCACCGCGGCCATCGAAGATCTGCGCGTTGGCTACCGCAATTTGTAGATAACGCTTAGAAAGTCGCTCACTGGCGATCAGCAGTGCCCACTTGGGGAGGGTTAAGGCAATAGCAACCTCATTAAGCCCAATCTTTACCGGGCCATCCACCCCAACGCGGTAGTCACAGCCACACAACAGCAACGCGCCAGCAGCCACAGCATGCCCGGTAGACGCCGCTACAACCGGCACTGAAGCTCCATAGACCTGCCGGATAAACGCTCCGCCAGCTGTTCCCATTTCGGTAATCGCCTTGGGGTCCCCTGAATTAATTACATCCAAATCAAAACCAGCAAAAAATATCTTGTCGTTCCCAGAGAGAACTACCGCTCCTATATCAGTATCCGCTTCCGCTTGAGCCAACTCTTCGCTGAGAGCTACTAACAGCGGAGTCGAAAAGGCGTTGGCCCTGCCATCGTTAACGGAAATACAAAGAACGTTGTTGATCTGTTCGGTAGTGATTGATGGATGGGGCATAGATGCGACCGTAGCGCCATTGACATCTTTTTGCAGCTAACTCAACTGCAGTTTTCGCTTCAAACTGTCGAATTACTAGGCTGATCCAATGCCGACCTTGATCAACGATGTCGATTTGCCCGTTGTCACAACAGATTTGTCTCTTTCGGAGGCGGAACGACGCGAGCAGCTACACCAATTAGCTCAAGATCATTGGATCGCTAAGGCTGAACTTGGTTACGTGATCACCACTCACGACGATTGTGCAGCAATGCTTCGAGACCGGAGATGGTTCAGCGCATTGTCTCTGATAGCAGAGACCCAAAATTATGAAAGTGAAGAGTGGTCAAGCCGACCTCAACGACAAAGCATCCTCTCAACGGAGGGCGACGACCACCAGCGGATAAGAAGAATTGTCAGCCCGGCCTTTACACCTAAATCAGCGGACCGTTTGCGCCCGTTTATGAGAGACGTCGTTAACGAACTACTCGATCCGATTTGCGAAGTCGGTCGTTCTGAATTTGTGGCAGATATATGCGAGCCGTATCCCATTCCAATCATCTGCGAATTGCTTGGCGCTCCTCGCGAAGATTGGGAGTTATTTAGCCGGTTGGCTGTCGACATTTTTAAGATCTTCAATGGCAACCTAGCTGCTGACGCTCCCGCGATCATTGCCGCAAGCAATGAGATGGATGCATACATGCTGAACTTGATCGCGGAACGAAGAGCGGCGCCGCGAGACGATTTGCTCAGCGATTTAATCAGCGCTGAGCAAGAAGGGGACCGGCTTTCCACCGATGAACTGCTTTCGATGGCGAACGCACTCCTGTTAGCGGGTACTGATACAACACGAAATCAACTCGCTTGCGCCATCGCTCTTTTCGCACAACATCCCAAACAGTTTGAGTTGCTCCGCTCAAACAAAAACCTGGCTTCGCAGGCGGTAGAAGAAGTGATGCGATATCTGGGCGCGGTGCGCGGTACAGGTCGCTACGCGAGTGAAGAAATAATCTATCGAGACTTGATTTTCCCCCAAGGTACGCTGATCTTCCCTAACTTCGTTGCAGCGAATCACGATGCCCAAAAATTTGAGGAGCCGTTAGCGTTCGAGATCACTCGAGAGAGCGGCACTCCTCATTTAACTTTCGGAAGCGGCATTCATTATTGTCTTGGAGCTTTTTTGGCTCGCGCCGAACTTCAAGAAGCTTTCTACGTGATTGCAGATCGTCTACCTAATCTTCGCTTGGATGGGACCGTTAGCTGGAAGCCTATGCAGAACGGCATCTGGGGCCCTGAACGGCTCCCAATTGCTTTCGACAGCGGCCACTAAAACTGAAGCACCGAACTGAAGTCAGCGGGAGTGGCAACCTCCGCCACAACAGCCATTCCGACCTGTCCATGAGCCTCCATCAACGGCAGCGAGCAAGCCATTCGCAGATACGAATGTTGTTAATAGACGTTTAGCGTCTACGTGTTCAGATGGGCGCGTAGCAGGTTCTCCCGACTCCGACATCGGTCGTCGTCTATCAAAGGTCTCTTCACATTTCTGACAGTGATAGGAGTAGACGGGCACGAGACAATCGTAGGGTGATGTCACCAACAACAACAAAGTGGCTATGAGATGGGCGGGGGCCGTTCTGTGACCCAGAAAATCGACCCTGTGAACGAAAGCAAATTTTCGTCTCTTGGTCGGCGCGGTTCACCATCGGTTTTTGCTGTTAGCGCCACATTACAGATGAGTTGGTCAAGGGTAATCCTCATCACTCTCGCGGGTGTGGTCTCACACACCTTCGGTCGCAGCACAATGCCCCTTTTGCTGCCAGCAATTGCAGACGACCTGGGGTTAAGCGCAACTGCGTCTGGCGCTACAGGTTCAGTAAATATGGCCGCATATCTTTGCGGTGTAGTTGCCGTCACATATCTCGCCAGCCGCGTCGCACCAGCAGTGTTATTGAAATGTGGTCTGTGGATAGTGCTAGGTGGACTGTTGTGTCTTGGCACCGCCCCAAACACCAATCAGCTAATGATTGGGACGGCCCTCGCCGGTTTAGGCGGAGCCGGAATCTGGTTAACAATGCCCATAATCGCGACAGCGGATATCCCCGTGTCCAAGAGGGGCGCTGCAATGGGTTCACTAACCGCAACTATGGCAGTCGGTTCAATAGTCGTACCCTTCGCGACTTCAGCTCTTCGCAATGTCATCAATAACGATGGGGCGTGGCGAGAGATCTGGCTTTTGGAAACCGCTTCAGCCGCGATAATTCTCGCGATTCTTTATTTCGTGTTGCGGGGAGACATCTCGACACCCTTACCGTTGGGAGCGGGGATCAAAGCAATCAACCGGCTGCAGGCCTGGAAGACCGCTGTTTTTTTCTATATGGCATTCGCGTTCGTTGCCGCCTCGTGGTTCCAGTTCTTCGGCTTATCGCTCGAAAACGACCATCGAATGTCACGAGAGTTCACCACCCAGTTATGGGCTCTGATGGGCATCGGCGGTGTCATTGGCGCCGTCATATTCGGCAGGCTCAGCGATCGTTTGGGGCGTCCCCGAACAATGTGCTTGGTTACCGCAATTGGAGCAACAACCTGCCTTCTGGTATTAGTTGGGAACACTTGGGCAGCAGCTCTAGCGGCCCTCCTGTACGGCACAGCCGGCATGGCAGTCCCTCCTCTGACTGCAGCGTTTGTGCGCGATCAGGTCGCCGAGCAGGACTTCACGGCTGTGTTCGGGGCAATGACCATCTTCTACGGGCCAGCTTCGGTACTTGGGCCAATTACAGGCGGCGTATTAGCTGATCTCACAGGCTCATACTTTTTCACCTACTCACTTTTGGCGATCGTCTTCGCTTTTGCTTCGGTAGCGGCTTGGCAGCTCCCCAATCTCGAGAGATCTACTTAATAGATCAGCCTTTAATTGGAAGCGGGCTCTTACTTCACGCGAGCAACAAATCTTCCTAGGATCTGCATCGTGAACGTTCACAGCGAATCAATCCCTTCATGGCCCGGGGATCCAACTCCCCCAGAAGGAAGCCCCAATATTTTGATCGTCCTTTTCGACGATGTCGGATTTTCGGATTTTGGCTGTTACGGATCACCCATTGCTACTCCGACGATCGATCATTTAGCAGCCGGAGGCCTTCGCTACACCGGCTTTCATACAACTGCTATGTGTTCAACGACCCGTGCAGCGTTGTTGACAGGACGAAATCATCATTCAGTTGGGGTTGGCTGTTTAGCAAATTTCGATAGCGGATACCCCGGTTATCGCGGAAAGATAAGCAAAGATGCCGGGACACTTGCGGAGATGTTGGGGGCATCCGGCTATAGGAACTACATGGTGGGCAAGTGGCATGTCACACCATTGACGGAGTCAGGTCCTACAGGACCATTCGACGGCTGGCCGATCGGCAGAGGATTTGATCGCTTCTACGGATTCTTAGACGCAGAGACTGACCACTATTCGCCGGAGTTGGTTCTCGACAACAGTCATATAGCAGCCCCCGGGAAATTCGAAACTGGATATCACCTCACCGAAGATCTATTCGACCAGGCAATCAAATTCATAGCGTCGCACGAGGCGAGCCTGCCCGAAACGCCATGGATGACCCTCATAGGACTCGGCGCGTGTCACGCTCCGCATCAAGCGCCACGAGAATTAATCGAGCATTACGATCAGGTTTTTCAGCAAGGCTGGGACATTGAAAGATCACAAAGGCTGGAGAAACAGATCGGGTTGGGAGTAGTACCCAGAGGCACCGAGTTGCCTCCAAGAAACGATGCAGTTGAAGCCTGGACGGACCTTGATGAAGGCACCCAACGAGTAGCGATACGTCTTCAAGCGGCATACGCAGCAATGCTTCACCACTCGGATCAGCACCTGGCGCGGCTTGTAGCTCACCTCAAAGCTTCCGGCCAGCTGGAAAATACAGTGATCATGGTTCTTTCCGACAATGGCGCTAGTCAGGAAGGTGGCCCACTGGGCTTCGTGAATGCCATGGGTCCTTATAACGGGCTACCCGAGTCCATGGACGACAAACTGGAACGAATCGACGACATCGGGGGGCCCGACACCCACTCAAATTTCCCGTGGGGGTGGTCGATGGCAGCTAACACCCCATTGCGTCGTTACAAACAAAACACTCACGGCGGCGGGGTTCGGGATCCGCTGATTATTCATTGGCCAGAGAAAGTCACCGAACCGGGCCTGAGAACACAGTTCTGCCACGCATGCGATGTTGTTCCAACTCTGCTCGACTGCGTTGGGATTGAAGCTCCCGACATTATTAACGGGATCCCCCAAAAACCCATAGAAGGCGTGAGTTTCGCTTCTACTTTCGAAGATCCGAATGCAGTTACTGGAAAGAGGACCCAGTATTTCGAAATGTTCGGGCATCGGGGATTGATTCATGAGGGTTGGAAGGCAGTGGCCTACCACCCACCAGGGACCCCATACGAAGATGATGAATGGGAACTCTTCAATCTGGATGCTGACTTCAATGAAACTAATGACCTGTCAGCTTCTGAGCAGGGCCGACTCGAAACCATGACTGATCTCTGGTGGGAGCAAGCGAATTCTTATCAGGTACTACCTCTTGATGATCGTTTCGCTGAAAGATTCGCCGAGAACGCGGCGCGGCATTTAGGTCAGCGAACGTCTTTCACTTTCTGGGCGGGAATGGGTCACTTACCGAGCGATGTCGCTCCCGACCTACGAAGCCGCAGCTATCGGCTAGATGCTTTAGTTGAACCAACTCGCCCGGACGTTTCTGGGGTACTGGTTGCACACGGCGATGCGACTTCTGGCTACAGCCTCTACATCGATGACGAAGGTCATCTGGTGCACGATCTCAACATAGGAGGCAGTCATCAGATCGTTCGTTCACCCGAACCAGTTCCAGAAGGGTCAACTAGCTTGGGCTTCCATATGGCACGCGCTCCTGAGGGGCATCACGGCGTCGGGAGCTTAGTCATTGATGGCAAAGCGATAGCGAGCCTAGACACAGAAAATATTTTTTTCCTGATGATTTCATGGTCGGGCTTAGACATAGGTATGGACAGGGGCACTGCGGTGTCACACTACGAAACGCCAAATCTCTACACCGGCAAGTTGCTCAAGGTCACAGTTGAGCTTGACGAAGATCAAATTTTAGACGGCGAAGGAATCGGTCGTTCGGAAATGATGCGCGAATGACTCATGATTCGCGGATAAAGAGCAACTGAAACTCAACGACACCATGATCGTCTACCGACAGGACGATCCTCGCCGAAGGGACAGCAACGTCATAATCGGAAAAAATGATCTTTGTGGAACCCACCACAACAATCGTGCTGTCAACCAGTTGCGCATTGAGAGCAACAATTACATCTCGAGTAATCGCGTTAACAGTCAACTGGCCCTCAGCTCGAACAGAAACTTTCGATCCATCGATCTCGGGGAGCACAAACGGCTGGGTCAAAGTGAAAGTAGCAGTCGGATTTTGTTTTACGTTCAGGGCATAGCGCGCTGCGCTATCTCGGCGCGAATCGTTCGTGACGATCGACGACAGGTCAGCAGAGACGGAAACTGTTTGTATCTCACTTCCATCGATAGATAGTTCGCCAGCCACTTGATCCGTGCGACCAACAGCTGTGACCGCACCGATTTTCGCTAATTCTTCCTTAACTCTGAAGCCAACAAATGAGCCTGTTGATTCCTCGAAACTGAAGCTCCCCGTTTCCGAGTCGATACGCCAAACTCCATTCAAAGAACCCGATTCGCTATCGACATCAGTTGGGTTTGCGGACTCGTCACCGACATCGTTATTTGATGTTTCGTGTTGCTGTACAGCCGCTACCGCAGCATCCAGTGATACTTCCTCCGGTGCGGCTGATAGAACCCGCCAAACTCCGTAGGCACCCATCGCCCCGATCACGACAACCAGAGCGATGGTGGTGATGATTACGGCGCGTCGCTTCTGCAATTTCAATCCCCCAGCTCTAGCCGGAAACCCAACACCTCAACAGGCTGGCTTCCTCCAATCTCGTACCCGATCTCTGGGTAGGGCTCAAATCCGAGTCTTCGGTACAGCCGTTGGGCAGCCTTCATGTAATCCGTTGTATTGAGCAATAACGCGGCCCGCCCGTCGGAACGAGCTCTGTCGATACACCAGCGAGTCAAGGCTTCTCCAATGCCGCGACCTTGCAACTGCGGGTCTGTCGCGAGAACTCGGAATCCCGCGCAATTTTGGGGGTCGCCTGATTTTACTTCTTCTGAGTAATCGTCGTGGTAAGCGAGGCTTCCAACGATTTGTTCATCCGTGATAGCCACGATGATTTCGGAACGGGCAGCACGACCAGCCACATCGCGCAACTCAGCGCCATACCAACCCAAGTCTTCCGGGAGGTTGATACCCGCGAACAAAGGCCTGTACGCCGCCATGGTGAGATTTGCCACTGATGCGTATTCAGAGTTTTGAGCTTCTCGTATTAACAGATTTGAAGTCATGAGATCCCTTATGGCTTACCTAGCATCGGTGTCGGCGTCAACGAACGGTAGCGTCATATTCCAGTCTTCAAACTCTAAGGGAGCACTTGAAATGCCAAGTGAACCGTCTAAAGAACTCGTTGCACTTGATAATCCCCGTTCGGGTCGCGACTACGAGGTCCGTTGCGAAACACCTGAGCTCACTTGCTTGTGTCCGGTGACCGGGCAGCCCGACTTTGCAACTGTGACAATTAGCTACATTCCCGATCAACACATAGTCGAATTGAAGTCCCTCAAGATGTACCTCTGGAGTTATCGAAATGAGGGCGTACATCACGAAGGAATCACTAATCAGATTTTGGATGATTTAGTGGTCGCCATCTCTCCCAAAACCATGAGTGTCACGACGGATTGGCTTGTTCGTGGTGGAATCACCACAACGGTGACCGCTACCCACGAAGGTTAAAAGAGTAATTCTCTAAAACCCGTTTGAAGGTCGTGACCGGCAACTTAGGCGTCGAGCACAGTGGGTCCGTCACCCGGTTCAACCAGTGGCGGTTCCGTTGACCAGGGGAAGTTAATCCATTGATCCGTGTACTTCCAGACGTATTCACATTGAACAACCGACCGCGACTTTTCGTATAACACCGCGGTGCGAACTTCAGCGACCTCATCGAGGCAGTGGTCTCGGACGAGTGCCAGAGTGTGACCGGTATCGGCTACATCGTCAACGATGAGAACTTTTGTGTCTCGTAAATCAACTATGTCGACGTAGGGCGGCAAAACCACCGGGACATCAAGCCGCTCGTCGACCCCCGTGTAGTACTCGACATTCATGACATAAAGATTCTTTACGGAAAGTGCATATCCCAGCGACCCGGCGACGAAAAGCCCGCCTCTTGCTATAGCGAGGATGATGTCGGGTCGGTATCCGTCGTCCGCCACCATGCCCGCCAGGGCACGGGACGCCAAGCCATAGTTATCCCAATCGAGAACTTCTCGCTGTTCATCACTCACCCACTGGAAGTTACACCCGTATAGCCATTAATTCGTTGTAACTGGGCAACGATGTCACTAATGGCTTCCGCGGCACTAACTTGGCCTAATGCCGTTGCTGGCTCCTCAACACAAACTGGTACTGCGACATCTCTTGTCGCGCAATGGAACAGCCTTGCCCAGCGAGCTCTCGACCCTTACCGGACTCGAACTAGAAGATGTACTAAACGCCCTCGATCATCTCCATCGCACCGATCTCGCGGCACCCATGCCGCACACTCCCGGGTTAGGTGAAGGCCCCTGGTCACTTACCTCTCATGGGCAACAAGTCGGCCCATCGCTAGCAAAGGGAGATGTGGCGTCACATGCGGAGGACGCGGATGGCGACCCCGCTGAGGGCTGGGGCTTTCCCTGGCGTCCCGTCAAGAAAGACCCTCCCGTTTATGCCAGCAACCTTCCAAGACCAACCCGAGAAAATCGCAGGGCACTACGGCGACCTCTGTTTCCAATCCAAGTACCAGATCAACCTCCGAGCCGATCTCGATGGGGGCTTATGACCCTCGCTTCTCTCGTCACCGTTATCGGTGTCGTCTTCATGCTGATCACGATTCGTCAGGTAGATATAGAGATTGGCGGTATCGAAGATGGAGTAGCGCTGCAACCCAGTTCGATCGAAGGAGCGGAAATTTCATTTACAGTGAGTGGCGCAAACGCTCGCTCAGCTCAACTGCTTCTTGATGATTTCCCTGTTAGCGGCGTTCAACGTTACGGCAACCGAATTGTCTGGGTCGTGCCACCGCTAACAGAGGGTGATCATTCTCTGGAACTAGTTGTAGACCGCCGCTTATACGGAACAACTTCTCGCGCTATCGATTTCAGTGTCGACGGCACTCCCCCTCTAATCGGATTACCAGATGTTCTAGAGCCAGTCCCCATGAATGAGCCCGTTACTATCGCCGGGACATCAGAACCAGGAGCGACTCTTGTCGTTGGCGGGGTACCAATAGAAACCCAAGACGGCTCTTTCGTACTCGAACTCGAAGAACCTCCCGCAGGCCCTGTCTCTGTATTGGCTATAGACCGCGCCGGCAACACAAGCACCTTCAACATGATCATCCCGATTGCTTATCCGAGAACTCAAGGGGTTCATGTAAGCGCAGCCGCTTGGGCCCACGACGGCCTCAAGAACTCCGTGCTGGAGTTGATTCGGGCGGGAAAGGTAACTGCTGTCGAAATCAGCCTCAAAAACGAGAGCGGAGTCGTTGGTTATAACAGCAACATACCTTTGGCGATCGATAGCGGCGCCGCGGACAATCTCTTCAACCTGCGCGAAGCCATCGAAGAACTGCATGCTTTAGATGTTCGGGTAATAGGTCGCATCGTCGCGTTTCGTGACCCCATTATCGCCAAATATGCCTGGGCTAAAGGCGATCAAGATTGGGTGATACAGACTTCCGATGGAAGGCCATTGAGTAAATACGGTGGCTTCACCAATTTTCAAAATCCTGGCGTCCAGCAGTACAACCTCGATATCGCTCGAGAGGCGGCCGAGGCGGGCATCGACGACGTGCTTTGGGACTATATGCGTAGACCCGAAGGTCGGCTTGACAGCATGTACATACCTGGGGTTGGTCTTGACGATCCCTCGCCGGTAATCGTTGACTTTTTGCGCCAATCCCAGTCGATCTTGAGGGAGTTCGGGGTGTTTCAGGGTGTTTCGGTTTTTGGTATTTCGGCCACCCGTGGCGAATACATCGCTCAGGACGTAGCCGGAATGGCTCAGTACGTCGACTACGTCTCCCCAATGGTGTACCCATCTCATTGGTCACGCGGCGAATACGGTGTCACTCATCCCGAAGCGCAACCTTATGACATTACTCGAGCGTCTTTAGCCGACTTCCAACGGGTACTCGACGGCACCAACACTGCATTAGTTCCCTGGTTGCAAGATTTCTCCATGAGAGTGCCCTACGGGCCAGCTGAAGTCAAAGCTCAAATAGATGCGGCTGCGTCGTTAGGAATTTATGACTGGCTGCTGTGGGATCCAACGGTGACCTACACATCGGAAGGGATAGTTGCAGCTAGGAGCTAAACAGTTGAAGAAATAGTTAGTTACTCTCCAGGAAATTTTGCCTGAGCTTGTACTTCTGAACTTTGCCGCTGGGCGTCATGGGGAACTCGTCCACAATTACAAGGGCCTCTGGCCAAAACTGTCGAGTCATGCCTTGTGTTTCCAAGAAACTTGTGAGGTCTTCCAAAGTGGGTGGACCACCTGAGGGAAGCACAAACGCACAGCCAATTTCACCCAGGCGGTTATCGGGTTTGCCGACTATCGCTGCTCCTGTTACTTGCGGATGACGCAAAAGGAGATCTTCAATTTCCTTTACCGGAATGTTTTCTCCGCCCCGAATGATGATGTCCTTTGTACGTCCGGTGATGCGGATTGACTCGTCGTCATTCATTACTGCACGGTCTCCGGTTTCGAACCATGTTCCATCCCACGATGACTCAGTGAGTTCTCGACCCTGTACATACCCGGCAAATAGCAATGAACCTTGGCACTGTAAGTCGCCTTCGGTTCCAGTGATGGGCTCCCCTGATTCGTTTACAACGCGAACTTTGTTCCCGGGAAGCGGTCGACCGTCAGCTAGGCGCATCGCTAACGAATCAGATGGACGTCCTACAGTTAGCAGCCCGCACTCAGTCATTCCCCAACCAGGCAGCACAACGCATGGCAGCCGATCATCTGCATCCTCCAAGATTGGTTCTGGTACCGCCGCGCCTGCACAAACAAATCGTTTCCAGCTAGAAAGATCACGGTTCTCGACTCCTTCAACCGCTAGAACATCAGCCAAGAATGGTGTAGCGCCCATAGAAATTTGAATTTGGTGCTGTTCGATGAGATCGACAAACTCGTTAGGGTCCCATACGTCTTGCAACACGACGTGACCCCCCAGCGTCAGGGGGGCACGAATTCCAAACAGATATCCCGTTTGATGCGCCAGGGTAGAGGCCATGTGAAAGATGTATCCGGGCCCGTCCATAGTTGCCACAGGCGATGAAACGCCGTCACAGACTGCGTCGACAAAGCAATCAACTGCTGAGTTAAGAGTGTTCTGAGTGTGCATCACCCCTTTGGGTTGACCCGTAGTCCCCGATGTGAACATCACTTCGCAAACGTCATGAGTTCCTGGTCTCAGCAAATCAACGGCCGCTCTGTCATATGCGGAGAAGCGACCTTGCTCAAGGAGTTCATCCCATGTCATTGCATCGACAACCGGTTGTTCTCCTACGGTGATGATCTCCTTTACCCACGGACATTGCTCTCTGAGTTCAGTGTGCATTGCTCCTAAAGCAAAGCTCCGGAATTCGTTTGCTGTGATCACGACTCCAGGTCGAGCTAAGTCACTCATGACTAGAACTTCGTTGGTTCTAAAGATGGGGGCGACCGGGTTGATCACGCCACCTATCCGTTCCACTGCAGCAACCGCCACCAGGAATTGATGCCAATTGGGTAGTTGAATTTGTACGACGACACCTGGTCGAACGCCCAGTTCGAGCAGGCCTCGACTGGCCTCGTCTACTTGGGTTGCTAAGGCGGACCAAGTGGTCGACCCAAATCGGTCTGTTACCGCGATTTGGTCGCCGCGCTCTTCGGCCCAACGATCAATGATTGGGTCGAACCACCGCTCTGACCACTTCCCTGTTTCAACCATTTCCGAAATTCGCGTTTGGCTGAGCGTCGTTTCAAAAAAATTCTTCGATAGCTCCATATCCGTGCTCCTTGAAGAGAGTGATTCCCTACTTACTTTCGATATCGAGGGAGAACTTCTTGTGCCATGAGACTTTCTGCACGTTCCACATAATTCATCGGCGATGCGGCACTCAATATGATGGTGCGAGCACCGGCGTCAATATATTCAGTGAGCCGTTCCACGCAGCGGTCTGGATCGCCAGCTATTGCGTACTTGTCGATCATTTGGCTGAAATCTTGGTTGTATTGCTTTGACAGCCGTTCATTCGCGTACTGCACGGCGGTGGCGTTGTCTTCATGGCAGCAAAAGAATATGAATAGTCCCGGATCGACAGGATTTTCGTTGCCTTCTTCGTTTCGATATTGAGCTATTCGTTGGTTGGATTCTTCCAACATCTCGGGCGTATACATATAGGGAAGCCATCCCGTTCCATAGCGAGCGGCTCTCCGCCAGGCCGCGTCTTTTCGACCGGAGATCCAAATAGGAGGCGAGGGCTGCTGTAGGGGCTTGGGTTCGAGAGTTACGCCGGACAGCTGATTGAATTTCCCTTCGAAATGGACATCGTCTTCAGTAAACAAGCGCCTCATAATTTCAAGGGCTTCGTTAGTGCGTGCTCCTCGTTCAGACACTGGTACACCGGAGGCCTCAAATTCTCGAGGTAATTCGCCCCCTACCCCGATCCCCATGTGAAACCGTCCGCCAGAAGCTACGTCCAAGGCAGCAGCTTGTTTCGCTGCCAGTACGGCCGGATACAAGGGAAGGAGGGTGATGGTGGACATGAGCTTGAGATTGGTGGTCGCACCGGCTGCTACCGCTAGGGATATGAAGGCGTTGGAGCACGGCACATGAAAAAACACGTGCTCACCGGTAGTTGCGTAGTCATATCCAAGTTTTTCAATTGCCTGGGCTTGTTGCGCGACTTGGTCTGCACGCCTCATAGCTAATCCGAACTGGACTTCATGACCTACTGTCTCTTCCTTGTTCACTAAAACCTCTCTTGGTCTACAAGTGACCGTAGCCGGTAGACACTGTGTGTCTCACAGCCGAAGGACCGGACACCCATTTCGGGCGCCCGGTCCATCGCTGTCCGTGCGTTGGGGTAGATCGGTCACTGACTACTTGAAGTAGCTCAGTTTCCCCCCTTTGCTGTCGGTGCCTCCCCCGTGGAAAGCGGCACCAACGGTCACGTCCGGTTGGGGTAATCAGGCCGCACCTGGTTGGCCGAGAACCCTTCCCAAACGATCATCTGAATCCTATTGTCCCCACTTACTAAACGCAAATTTAGTGATTTACCTCCAGTTTCCGTTGTTTTTCAAGCGCTGTTGCTGGGTCAGTGCTAGGCCAATGGCATGGTAAAGGACGCTATTGACGCAGATCGGGTGAACGATCTTATTCAACGCTGCAGCAGAGAAGTCGACGAGGGTCTATTGCCAAGTTGTCAGCTCGCGATCGGTTTTCGCGGCGAAATTGTCGTCGACCACACGATTGGAGATGCATCAGAAGACATCCGATATTGCTTCTTTTCCGCTACCAAACCATTCGTCGCCGCAACTATCTGGCAACTTGTCAGCGAGGAGCTACTCGATTTGGAAGCTCCAATCGCAGCATTCATTCCGGAGTTCGGAAACAACGGAAAGGAAGCGATCACCCTTCGCCAGGTGCTGTTACACACTTCGGGGTTCCCGCACGCTCCGATGGGGCCCAAGGTCTGGTCCACCTCCGACAGTCGTCGCACCAGAATGTCAGAATGGCAACTGAACTGGGAGCCGGGAACCCGTTACGAATACCACCCGACCAGCGCTCATTGGGTGTTGGCCGAACTGATCATTGAGGTAACCGGGCGGCCGTACACAGACGAGATTCACCAGCGAGTAACCGGCCCGCTGGGAATACCTCGGATCCTCGGGCTCGATTTGGATAATCAGGAGTCAGTTGCACAACTCACACTATGCGAGGGTGAAGCGACTCCAGATGAACTCGAATCGGTATTCGGCGTGCGAGAAATGCCTCCTAGCGAAGTAACGAATGAAACGATTATTCGCTTCAACGACCCTCATACGCGCGAAGTCGGAGTCCCAGGCGGCGGGGGGTACGGCCGTGCGGCGGACTTGGCTCAGTTCTACCAAGCGCTACTTCACAACCCAGACAATCTTTGGCATCCAACAACTCTCGCCGATGCGACAGGGCAGGTTCACAACAACTTGCGTGATCCGATGGGCGTTCCAGCAAATCGGGGCTTGGGGGTAGTTCTAGCCGGAGATGACGGTATGAGTAACCGCAGGGGTCTCGGTCGAACAGTTTCGCCAGTTGCTTTCGGTCATAACGGAGTTGGGGGACAAATCGCCTTCTGCGACCCGGAAAGCGGTCTCTCTTTCGCTTACACAACCAACGGGCTAGATCGTCATCAGATTCGACAACCCAGGCGAGGCACGTCTATCGCTAGCCTGGCTGCCAATTGCGTTTCTTAGAAAGGTTGGACAATGAAATTCGGGTTCACCCTTCCGAATAATTTCGGCGTGAGCACCCCTCAAGATGTTGTGGAACTGGGCGTCCAAGCTGAGCAACTGGGATTCGATTCACTGTGGGTAAACCATCACGTCATCAATGTCGGCTACGTTCACGACCGTTTAGGCCACGCTCCATATCACGATGCTCTCATTACTTTGACTTGGCTCGCTGCTCACACCAAAACAGCGACGTTAGGCACAAGCGTGTTGGTGATGCCGTATCTCCATCCGATGGTGCTGGCGAAAGAAATAGCCACTTTGGATCATCTTTGCGATGGGAGAATAACTCTCGGGCTTGGCGTCGGAAGCTTGCCGGAAGAAAACGAAATCTTGGGCGCCGAGTACGAAAATCGAGGGGAATACAGTAATGAGTTTATTGAGGTCCTTCATCAGTTATGGACCCAAGACGAGGCAAATTTTAATGGCAAATACTGGGACTTTGAAGCTGTCGTTACTTCGCCCAAGCCACTACAAAAGCCTCATCCTCCAATAGTTATTGGAGGTAACCGAGCCGCAGCGTTAAAGCGGGTGGCGCACCTTGGGGATGGATGGCACCCCCTCGGTCTTTCACCCGAAGGCATTAGCAAACGACTAGCCCGTATAGAGCAAGAAGCTAGGTCGATCGGACGAAAGCTAACAAACTTCCCTATTCAGGTTCGCCGTGACTTTCAAGGCGTCGACAGCGATCTAATCGAAGCGTATGACAAGGTCGGTGTGAGTGATCTCGTACTTTCATGCAACACAGGAGAGGTGGAAGAGATTTCTAAGACGCTCGACTCGTTTGCCAACGATTTCATTGAGTCATGACGCCACTCTCAGGTGTACGAGTTATTGACTTAACCGGTGACTCTGGCAGGTTCGCTACCAAATTGCTCACCGAATTTGGAGCGGACGTGGTTCGGATCACTAACGATGGGTCTCCTGGACAGCCGATGAGTGGTGAGGATGGAGGCGTACTCGATTGGTGGTATGACGGAGGCAAAGATAAACATTTCATTGATCTGGGTACCGACGCTGGACAAAAAAAATATCGTGACCTGGCGAGCTCCGCTGATCTGGTGATCGAGACTAAGACACCTGGCGAGTTGGCAAAATTGGGGCTAGACCATCGGGACCTCGTTGCTCTTAACTCGCGGCTGGTCCAAGTTTCGATCACTCCGTTTGGTAGAACTGGAGAAAGGTCAACTTGGGTCGGATCAGATCTAACCGCGGCTGCATTGGGGGGATTCCTATCCGTCGGAGGTTTACCTGAAAAACCGTTGAACGTATGGGGCCGGCAAGCCTATAACTATGCAGGATTCATGGGTTCGCTGTGTGCGCTCGCTGGGGTGTTCAAAGCTAGGCGAGGCGGCGTGGGTCAGCATTTCGACATATCTATTCATGAGACGTTGAGTGGTTCTGTTGAGAACCTCTTGATGCAGTGGTTCTTCGATGATGTGTTACCTCTTCCAAAAATCGCGCCTCGCCAGGGAGCTCTTCATTGGTTGCACGCTTACGACCTTGCCGAATGTCGCAGTGGGCACATGATGATTACGCTCACACCTACTCCAGACAATGCGTTTCAAATGATGGTGGACGATGACTTCGAGGAGGGTCGCAAATGGTTGGGTTACGACGTCGAGCAAGTCTTGGAACAAATCGACGAGGCTATGGATTCGATGAGAGCGTGGGTACGTAGCTACGACGCAATGGACTTATGGGAAAAAGCGCAGAAACGTCACGTAGCCGTGGGAGCTGTGCACGATATCGAACAAGCGTGTGCTAGTCCGCAATTCGAACATCGAGAATTCTTTTCGAAGGTTGGGTCGTCTTCGGTCCGACAGCCAGGGCGTTTAGTTCGATTTTCTGAAACACCATCTCTTGCACCTCAGCCGCCGAAGATGACAGAGACACCTATCGATGTCATCACAAAGCGTTGGTCCGAACATAAACCAACGGTAGTTGATGATTCCTCAAGCGACGATGGCACTGGTCTTCCTCTGGAAGGTCTCCGTGTTCTCGATTTGACTTGGGTGCTAGCTGGCCCGTTTGCAACGCGAATGCTTGGAGATCTAGGCGCCGACGTAATTCGGGTACAAAATGAAGAACACAGCACCCTGGTAAATCGTCCCGATTATCCCTATTACTTTGTGTGGGGTCGCAGTAAACGCAGTGTCAGTTTGGATATGAAACACCCTGAGGCGCTAGCGGCAATCAGAAAATTGATCGAGAATTGCGACGTCTTAATTGAGAACTACAGCGCAGGAGTGCTGGACAGTTGGGGGTTGGACTGGGAGACGGTCAAAAAGTGGAATCCTCGTTTGATCTATATCTCTATGTCTGGTTGTGGACACGACGGCCCTTGGAGCCACGTCATTTCTTACGCTCCAACAGTGCACGCGATTTGTGGTATTACTCATCTCACCAATTTTTCTGATCGTGGAGACATCGGTCCAGGTTTCTCTCTCAACGATCATCTTGCAGGGTTTGCTGCCGCGAGCTCGACAATGGCTGCTTTGTTGGCCCGCGATCGATCCGGAGTCGGGCAACACATCGACATGGCACAGCTAGAGGTGGGGACGTACAGCATCGGCTCCGCGGCCCTTAACTGGCTTTCCAACGGAATAGTCGCTCAACCTAATGGAAACCTCGACGGACTGCAGGACCATGTACCTAATGAGGTGTACGAATGCGTTGATGGTTTCATTGCAATCACTGCAACGAGTGATGAGGAATGGGGCCGTCTCTGCGAAGTGGTTAACAATGAATCTTTGAAAGTTCACAAAACCGAAGAGCAGCGCCGAGCTAATAGAGACGACATCAATCGAGCGCTTGCCGACTGGGTCGGATCTATGAAGGGGTCAGACATCGAACGGCTCTTGCAATCGGTAAAGGTTCCTGCCGGTCGAGTCCAGGACGCCGGACATCTAGTCAATGAAGATCCGCAACTGGCTGAGCGCGGGTTTTGGCGAAAAGTTGAACATCAAATCTTTGGACAGCGAAGCGTTGACACGTTTCCCGTCTTGCTGGACGGGGTGCGCCCACCGACGAATCTGTTATCTCCTGCTTATTTAGGCGAGCATAATTTTGAGGTTTGGGGCGAAATCGCAGGTTTGGAAGCCGAGGCTGTAGCGGATGGAATCGGAAAAGGTTTATTCAGCTAACGACCTAGTGTCTCGTCATTTGGTATCCACCCAACCAACGACTCTCTTGACTAGAACTTCGATGAAATCACTATCTCTGCTTTCCATCTCAGTGTCTAGTAAGTCATCTCCGGCGACCATGCGGTGAGCCAAGATGGCTTTAGAGATAGTGACATCTTCCATCAGTTCTTCATAGGAGTAATCGTTGACGCCGGAACTTATAAGGGCCTGGTGGTAACGCTGCAGCATCATTTCTTCCTCGGCACGGTGGCGTGGCTCTAGGGCGGTGGTGATGAAGTATGCGACTTCCCAACCGGGGCGCCCCCAAGCTAGTCCTTGCCAATCAAGGACAATGGTTTCGCCGTTGGAACGGAACATCAGGTTGTCGAGCCGGTAGTCCCCATGGCACAGAGTCCAGGGGTCGCGTTCCATCTGGGAGCACAGCTCTGGCAATTGATCCTGAACTTCGTCCATTCTTGTGACTACTTCTTCTCCGATCAGAGCACCAAAGCGATCGACAAAGGCGCTCCTGTTGCGACGGTAGCTAGCCTGCACAACTTTAGGAAGGTGACCGATACTCCAAATGATGGGGTGAGCGTCCCGTCGCTCGGAGTTGCACCAGTTATGTGCGTGGAATCGTGCTAGTAAGTCGAGTCCAACGAGAGCGTCATCGATGGACCCACCTTCTACTTGACTAGGTGGCCTTGCGTCATGGATGTCTTCCATAACCAGCAGATATCTGCGAGGAGACTTCCCCCCGATGAGGAGAAGGAGGTCGAGTAATCGGCTGACGGCAACGACGGGTAATTTCCCGAAGAGAAAAACAAAAAGGGTCTCGAGCCAGGGCGCGGGATTAGCGTCGTAGTCCGCATAGATAAACTCAGGTGTCGGCATACCCAGTTCGTGGTTCATTTCGCTGTAAACCGTGATCTCCCTCTCATAAACCGCTAGGGCTTCACCGAGAGAACGATTCTTCGCGACTTTGGACGGAATTTTGACTATGACAGAACTCGGGGCATCCGTTGCGCCTTGCCACGTAAGCGAGCAGCGATGCAACTCTCCTAAGAAGCCGATCCCTTCACCAATGACCTCTCTTTCGACTTTGGTCACTATGCCACCATATTGGGGACCAATAGTGGTGCTGAACCACTGAGGATCAAACTCGTCTGATATCTGAGGAATGTGATGTCTGTCGCGTCGCGCCATATTGAAATTCTTACTCAGTGTTAACTAATTAGCGACCTCTGCGCTCTTACCGATCATTCGAAGTACTTCGTCAGAAACTATTCGATCCTCAGTTACTCGATCATGAAGGCCTTTTTCTAAGGCGACGTGTGAGGAGGTCAAGCTCCCCGAGATTGCTACGGCAATGTGAGCCCGGTTGTCTCCGCGACGTTGTCGGTCGGTCACAAGTGCGGCAGTACAAGCAACTCCGGCTGCGAGAAGACTCCCTTCCGCGAGCTGTTCAGCTCGATGTTCACAGGCGAGCGCCATTCTCTCAGCTACTTCTAGTGATACGGCTTGCTCAGGCGGATATCCGAGTAAATCCGATAGCGCTGAAAACGAGTACGGGACCTGTGCTTCAAGAACCGTTCTCGATGCACCTGGTACCAATAGCAAGTCTGAGATAGACGCGACGCCACCTCCCGAGGCCGCTATTACGACCATGAGCGGCGAGTCATGAATTTGGTCGATCAACTGCAACCGCTCGGTTGTAGTCATCGGAGCTGGTGAAGACATCTAACTCCTCGATTCGCTCAATAATGTCGCTGCGGCTTCCAGCCCACCACTACCAAGCGGGATACCGCAAGTTCTTAGCGAAGCTTCTATTGCCCCGAGAGCTCCCATGATCATCGGTGCATTCAGGTCACCGAGGTGCCCTATGCGGAAGGCGGTGCCAGCGAGAGGTCCAATGCCCGAGCCCATCGTCACATCGAAGCGCTCGCGAGCGACCTCTAACACTTGGTTAGCGTCATACTCCTCAGTTACTCGGACACAGGTGACACTGTTGGATCGTTCATGTTCGTTCACAGCATTGAATTGCAGTGCTCCAGCACAACTCCAAGCTTGGACCGCCGCCCGAACCGCGTCAGCCAAAAGTTGATGGCGGTTCGTTACTGCGTTGATGCCGCCCTCCTCTTCAATCATGCTAAGAGCTTCTTGCAGACCAAAAATGTGATGTATCGGCGGAGTGCCACAAAACATTCGGTACCCCTCAGCTTCGAGTCGACGTTTCCAATCCCAGTAGAAGCGTTGTCGAGAATTTTGGTACGCCGCTGACACCGCCCGTTCACTGATTCCCGTGAAAGCGAGGCCGACGGGCATCATTAGTCCCTTCTGGCTTACAGCTAGGCACGCGTCCAGCTTCATTTCGTCTACACGAAGCGGAGTGCACCCAAACGAGGCAATTGAATCGACAACCAATAAAGCCTCATGGTCTAGGTCATCTAGGACAGCTCTTACGGCTTCAAGGTCTGTGGTCACGCCGGTTGAGGTTTCCGTATGTGCTAATAGAACCCCTTCGATTCGTTTGCCGGCTTCGGTGGACAGAGCTTTGTGAAGGGCGTTGGGGTCCACACCCTGCTGCCACCCGGTTTCAAACCATTGGACATCCAAACCGTGGGCTTCACACATCTCACCCCATCTGTGGCTGAAATGACCGCTATCGCAAAGAAGTACCGGGGCGCCAACGTCGAAAAGGTTGGTAACAGTCGCCTCCCAAGCGCCATGACCTGTACTGGTGTAGCCAATCAGCGGTCCAGAACTTGCCATGTGCCGACTCAAGTCCTCTAATGCGGAATCAAGCAACACGGAAAATTCTTCAGTGCCGAAGTCGATCGCGGGTCGCGCCATAGCGCGAAGGATCCGTTCAGGAATATTGGTTGGTCCGGGATTTTGTATGAAGGTGCGGCCGCTCACTGTTTTGAAGGTATCCCTATTTGAGGCCCTAAGCGCGGCGCCTAGCCGTTGTTCTACCTAGCCGAGGAGGTCAATGCGAACCACAGATACTGACCTCTAGCTAGCTCATCGACCTGAAAATTTAGGTTCCCGCTTATCGACGAACGCTTTGACCGCTTCCTTGTGGTCTTGGGTCTGCCCACAATGAATATGGTGAGCTGCTTCCATATCGAGACACTCTCCCATTTCACCATTGACCGCCCGATTGAGGTTTTCCTTCATGTACCGGTAGGCGACCGTTGGTCCTTGGGCCAATCTCCGAGCGATGGAGGTCGCTTCTTCCTCTAGAGACTCTTCTGGGAAGATGCCGTTGACCAGCCCTAACCTTTCGGCATCTTGCATATCAATTTTTTCTGACAGGAAATACAACTCGCGAGCTTTCGCGGAGCCAATGAGACGACTCATGAAATAGGTTCCGCCGTAATCGCCACTGAATCCAACTCGAGCAAACGCGGTGGTCATAATTGCGTTGGGCGAGGCGTATCTCAGATCGCACGACAGAGCTATCGACAAGCCGGCACCTGCTGCTGGACCCGGGAGAGCCGCAATGGTTGGTTTAGGTAATTCGTACAGCTTGCCCGCGGTGTCTCGTTGATCTCGTCGTTGCAAGTGGACTCGAGCGTCGTATTGGAGGGCACTATCGCCTCCTTCACCTCCAGCTTCTGCCATTCCTTTGACATCGCCGCCTGCACAAAAAGCGCCACCAGCGCCGGTAAGCAGGACGGCGCCCACATCGCTAGCTGTCTCTGCGTCAGCTAGTGACGCAACTAGTCCCCTGAGCATCGCGGAGGACAGTGCGTTTCTGCGTTCCGGACGGTTGAGGGTGATTGTCATCACCCCCTCAACAACTTCGGATCGAATATCGTCAGTTCCGGTGTCAAAGATGCGGTCGGACATGATTTCTCCATCTGTTTATAAGTGCGTTCTTCTGAAGGGAAGTATCGCGAAATTTCGGTCCCCACGTCGGATGAAGACATTCCGCAGGTAAATGACTAACCGCCCGCTCCTTCGGTGAATCCCAATTCGACGGTCACATTTCTGGTTGAACCATCGTTAGCCAATACCAGCATTCGCACCACTCGCCCAATCTCGCTGTCGCGTACAGCAGATACGAGGTCTTGAACCGAGTTGATTTCCTGCCCGTCGAACTCAAGTACGACTTCGCCAACCTTGAGACCGGCAGCGTTAGCGGCACCATCTTCAACTAACGCAACAATGACCACCCCGGACTCAACGCCTTCAAATATGTCGTACTGGTTGCGCGATGTTTCATCGAGCATCTCCACGTCGATGATGTTCACTCCCAGCAGTGGTCGTTTCGGCACTTCTCCTGTTTGCAGTGTTTCAATGACCGGCCGGGCGTGGTCAATTGAAATTGCGAACCCGATACCTTCGGCATTGCCAGCAATGGCGGTGTTCACTCCGATGACTTCGCCGTTGGCATTGACGAGCGGCCCACCGGAATTGCCGGGGTTGATAGCCGCGTCAGTCTGGATAAGACGGGTAAGACGGCTTCCTGATAGTTGCAGTTCTCGTTCCAGGGCTGAGACAATGCCAGTGGTGACAGTTGGCGTGTCGCCTAGCCCTAACGCGTTGCCTATGGCAAGCACTTCATCGCCGACTTCAACCTCAGCGGAAATTCCAAGCCGTGCTGCTGGAAGGTCCTCTCCCTCAATCTTTAGAACTGCTAAATCTCGGGTTGGATCTTGTTGAACTAACTCAGCGGCTTTGACACTTCCGTCGTAAAGCATGACTTTGATATCAGTGGCGTCTTCAACCACATGGGCGTTCGTTACCACCTGTCCGTCAGCACTGATTATGAATCCGGTACCTTGACCGCCGGCGAAGACACCATCACCTGATTGAATTTCTATCTGGACCACCGTTGGTGCAACGGCAGCCAACACCGCTTTGACATCTAGCCGACCCGCATCGGTCATTTCAACGCGGGGTGTAATGGCTTCATCAGACACAGTTTCTGCATCCAACGCAACCGTTGTGGGTGTGATCGGTACGTCTGCAGCCCCTGCCACCGTTTCGCTGATCTGGTCTCTAACGCTGTTGGTTTCGGTGACATAAATGCGCTGCGGATCTCCAAGACTGACAACAATCAGTCCCGCCACTAGCCCTCCGACGATTGCGCCGAGCACTGTTCCAGCTAGAAACCGACCGCTTTTTGACCCAGAGTCGCCGTTCACGAAGTTGAGGATATCGGTGTTGTGCACACCATTGAGGTCGCAAAGCGTGGCCGTCGCCCAGTACGGCAACACGTCACCAACACGTGTTACTGACTCAAAGCTTCTAAAGCTGAGCCTGACAAAGTCTCAACTTGTTCTTTGAATGTCATGACATCAACGTCCTCTTGATTTCCCATGGCCCCTTGTAAGTAACGGTTCAGCACGCCTTCGACAATTGCAGCAAGTCGCCAATAGGAGAACGCCCGGTAATACCCCACTTCCGATACGTCTCGACCGGATGCGCGTTCGTACCATTCCAACAACTGACCTCGGGTAGCGAAGCCGCCCGCGAGGGTTGGTGCACTCGAACCGGCTGGAGTTTCATCTGGATCGACCCAATTATTCAACAAGTATCCAACGTCAGCTAAAGGGTCTCCAAGAGTGCATAATTCCCAATCAAGGACAGCGAGTATGCGCCCTGACCCGACCAGCATGTTTCCGAGTCTGTAGTCGCCGTGGACGATTGTGGATCCAATCTGGTGGGGCATTTGCCGTTCAAGTAAACGTTGAACCTCTTCCATCGTTTCTAGTTCTCGTGTTTTGGACTGTTCCCACTGTCGACTCCAACGCCTCAGTTGTCGGCTCAAATATTCTTCTCGCTTTGCCAGGTTGCCTAGACCAATGTCATCTGGTTCCACCGAGTGGAGCTCAGCTAAGACCTCAACGACTTCCCGACTCAAACTCATACGGTCTTTTTCTGAAAGCAAAACAGATTCGAGATCGCTGTGAAGCACAGTGCCATCGACATATGCCATCACATAGAAAGGAGCGTCGTTGACCTCAACATCTTCACAAACACCGAGAGTCGCTGGCACTGGAACCGCAGTCTGGCCCACTGCACTAACGACACGATGCTCGCGTTCCATGTCATGAGCAGTTGCTAAAACATGCCCCAGTGGTGGGCGTCGCAGGACATACACATTGTCGTTTTCATCTTCAACCTTGAAAGTTAGGTTGGAATGACCGCCGGCGATCAACTCGTAACGAAACGGAGGAACCGCGCCGGGTATGTGCGCAGCAAACCACGAAGAGACACCAGCCTCGTCAATTCCTTCTATTGGTGAATCGCTCATTTCTTTTGTTCCCAACAACTCACACGCCGCAGCCGCGAGGGCGCTAGTTATACCTATAGAAACCTCGGCCGTTCTTTCGGCCAAGTAGTCCGGCATCACACATCCGACTTAGTAGCGGCGGGGGGGCGTACAACTGCTCTTTGAACTCTTCATACAGTGACTCTGCGACAGCCATGGTCGTGTCTAAACCAATGAGGTCACATAGCGCGAGTGGCCCCATCGGATGATTACATCCCAGAACCATTCCGGCGTCGATGTCTTCAGCGCTAGCGAAACCTGATTCCATCATCCGGATCGCAGAAAGAATGTATGGAACAAGTAGCGCATTTACCACAAAGCCAGCTCTGTCCTGGCTGCTTACCACTCTCTTGCCGAGTTGATCGGAGGCGAACTCTTGACAAACGGCTGCTGTCTTATCGCCCGTCAATAGTGACGAGATAACTTCAACAAGCCCCATCACGGGAACTGGGTTGAAAAAATGGACGCCGATCACCTGCTGCGGGCGACTGGTAGCCATGGCGAGTTTCATGATGGGAATAGACGATGTATTGCTTGCAAGGATCGCCTCTGGGTCGTCGACAACATCGTTGAGGCGCCTAAAGACTTCAAGCTTTGCTTCTTCTTGTTCAATGACGGCTTCGACCACAAATTCGCGGTCTGCGAGGCTGGGAAGCTTGGCGGAAAATGAGATATTTCCCATTACTCGCTCTCGTTCGTCTTCGGTCATCTTCTCGGCCCGGACTGCACGATCAAGACTTTTCTCTATCCGTTGCATTCCGGCTTGCAGAGCACTGTCACTCGCCTCGACGATCTTTACATCACAGCCGCTACGAGCGGCGACTTCGGCAATGCCCGATCCCATCAGGCCACAGCCAACAACCCCAAATCGTTCAATAGTCACGCCTACGAGGCTACAAGAGGCCCGAGGGGTTATGTCAGGAGGTCAGTTAACCCGGGCATCCTCTATTGCTCCGCGAACCGCCTCTACTACTTCTTCAGCTGTAGCTCCTGGTGTAAGGACGCGCGCGACGCCAACGTCATACATCGATTGGAAGTCTGTTTCCGGGACTATGCCGCCAAGTATCACTGGTATTTGAGCTCCAGCCTCAGCAAGGGCCTGGGTAACCATGGGAAGAAGTGCTTCGTGGGCTCCCGACAGCATTGAAACTCCTATCGCTGAGACATCTTCGTCAATCGCTGCCGCAACCACTGTTTCGGGAGTTTGGAATAGCCCGGTATAGACCACTTCATATCCGGCGTCGCGAAGGATCCGCGCGACGATTTTCACTCCCCTGTCATGACCATCAAGTCCCAACTTGGTGACAAGCACACGTTCTGCCATATGTGCTGACCCTAGCTGCCCGAACTTCCGGGAGCGAGTTCACTAGATACTCCAGTCACAAGCCAGACCTTCGTTTGTCCATCAGCGACAAAACTGGCATGAGAATTATTCAAGAAAGTGTCTTGAGTGCGGCCGGGTCTTCAGATTGGCCCATAGGGTGCACTCATGATCACAACCACCGGCACATCCATCGCGACACGGGCTGTCGAGGCATCAAAGGTTTACGGTTCTGGCGAGACCGTTGTTCGTGCACTCGATGAGTTGTCTATCGAACTTGCCTCTGGCGAATTCACGGCGATTATGGGTCCTTCTGGTTCAGGCAAGTCAACTTTGATGCACTGCCTGGCAGGTCTTGACAATTTGAGCTCCGGAAAGGTCTACATCGGAGACACTGACATCAGCGAGCTTTCCGAGCGTGCCCTTACCCTCCTGCGTCGTGATCGGATTGGCTTTGTTTTCCAAGCTTTCAATCTGGTTCCGACACTATCCGCGCAAGAAAACATCACTCTTCCGCGGCAACTTGGGGCGTCAGCACCGCCCGAATCGTGGGTGCAGAAAGTGGTCGAGGCAGTGGGGCTCAGTGACCGTCTACAGCATCGACCAAACGAACTGTCGGGTGGTCAACAACAACGAGTTGCAGTAGCGCGAGCTCTGGCCGGACAACCGGAAATCATTTTTGCTGACGAACCAACGGGAAACCTTGACAGCAAAACCGGCGGCGAAATTCTCCAGTTCATGCAAGAGGCTGTGCGTGACCTAGACCAAACCATTGTCATGGTGACACACGACCCTTTAGCTGCAGCTCATGCCGACCGTGTCGTGTTCTTAGCGGATGGAAGAATCGTCCAAGAACTCACAACGCCTTCAGCTGATTTGATCCTCGACACTATGAAGCAGCTAGGCGACTGAGGTGTTCAAATTAACTCTCAAATCGTTACTGGCGAGAAAGATACGCCTCGCCCTAACGACATTCGCTGTGATTTTGGGAGTCTCGTTCGTATCTGGCTCGTTCATTCTCGCCGACAGCCTCCGTTCTGTCTTCAACAAGATCGCTATTGAGATCGCAGGGCCCGACTGGCTTCAAGTTCGAGGCGTCGAAACAATTGAAGATGATCCTTTCAGTCGACCAACTGTTACACAATCTGTAGTCGACCAAATCAGATCTGTTGAAGGCGTATATGGCGCTGAAGGCGTAATTCAGGGATTTCCAAGAATTTCAGTTGGCGACGAATTGGTAAAGCCTTTAGGAGGAGCGCCCACCCTCGCGTTTAATTTCGAACAGGAAACAGCTGAGTTAAGCGGATTCGAGACTCTCGAAGGGTCAGCTCCTGGCAGTAGCGAAGCCATGGTTGATATCGACACGGCGACCAAGTACGACATCTCAGTCGGCGACACCATCACTATTCGATCACTGCAACCGGCAGAAGATTTTCAGGTCAGCGGCATCACAAGATGGGGCCAAGACAACGGGGGAGGTGCAGTTTTCGTTTTAGTTAACACCGCCACCGCTCAACGACTCTTCAATTATCCCGACTCGTATATAGCTGTGACGGTCGCCGCTATGCCCGGAGTCGATGAGAGCGAGCTAGCAGACAAGTTGACTCAAGAGCTGCCAAATGGTTTTGAGGCGGTCACAAGTGACGTTGTCGCAGGAGAATTCAGCGATCAATTCGACACATTCATAACTATCTTTCAGAACGCGCTCCTAGTCTTCGCGGCCGTCGCCCTCATCGTCAGTGCATTCATAATCAACAACACCTTTGCAATCGTTCTAGGCCAACGCGTTCGAGAATTAGGCCTACTTCGCGCGGTGGGGGCTACTGGCCGTCAAATCCGCTCCTCGGTATTGATCGAAGCTCTACTGATCGGTGTGATCGCTTCGCTAATCGGCGTGTTCGCCGGCCTCGGTATCACTTGGGTTATCAAAGCACTAATAAATCAAGCCGGTGGTGGATCCGGTCTACCTGATGGGCCGTTGGTCATCGCTGCACGTACGTGGATCGCTGCAGCAATAGTAGGAGTAGGCATAACCCTATTAGCTGCTATCTCGCCTGCCAGAAAGGCGTCGAGAATCCCGCCTATCGCTGCCTTGCGTGATGATTTGGCGCTGTGGTCTGGTGGTGGTCGACGCCGCACGATAATCGGGTTGCTATTGGGAGCCGGTGGCGTCGTTGCAACGGTCTTAGGAATCACAACCGATAGTGGAGCTGGACGACAACTAGGGCTCTTGGCCGCCGGGGCACTACTGCTATTTGTATCTATTTCTCTTCTCAGCACCCTGGTTGCTAAGCCTGCAGCAAAGGGATTGGGTTGGCCAATAACCCGCTTAGCTCGTGCGTCGGGAAACTTAGCTACACAAAACGCGAGCCGAAACCCGCGCAGAACTGCATCCACTGCCTCGGCCTTGATGGTCGGTCTGGCTCTCGTTGCCATGGTTCTGGTAGTCGGCACCAGCTTCAAAAAGACATTTTCTTCAATACTGGATTCGTCCTTAGGGGCGGACTTCTTCATTGACACAGATGGACGCAGTTCATGGGGTTTCAGCCCACAACTTGTAGACGAAATGAAACAGATTGACGGAGTAGCGATAGCCGTCGGCTTCCGGGGAGGGCCTGGTACTGCTCAAATGAGCGTTGAGGGCGCATCGAAAGACGTCATCGGCACACAAGAAGAAGGTCTAGGTCGTGTAATAGATATCTCGCTCATTGAAGGTACCTATTCGGGCTTATCCAATAACGGGGTTCTGGTGCACAAAGATCCCGCTGAAGATCTCAGTTTGGCTGTCGGCAACACGGTGTCAGTGACATTCCCAGTTAGCGGTCCCAAAGATCTTCGGGTTGTTGGAATCTTTGACGATGGGTCGACACTAGGTAACTGGGTCATCGACATGAGCACCTACGAAGATGGTTTCGATCCAGCTCGACAGTCAGACCTTTTCGCTGCAATCCAACTAGAGGAAGGCTCCAAAGTTCAAGACGTCCGACCACAACTTGACGCGGTTGCTAACAACTACCCAGAAGCAATCCTTCAGGATAGAACTGAATACCAAGAGACGATTGAAGGTCGAATCGACGCCCTGTTAGTGACTGTAAACGCTCTAGTTGGATTTGCGGTGATTATCGCCGTATTGGGAATAGTCAACACTTTGATGTTGTCAGTTTTCGAACGAACTAGAGAAATCGGTTTATTGAGAGCAGTGGGTATGACCCGACGACAAACTCGGCGGATGATCAGATGGGAAGCCGTCATCATCGCTGTCTTCGGTGGGGTCTTGGGAATTCTTGTCGGAACCCTGCTGGGCTTTATCGCAGTTCAGGCAATGCCGGAGTCGTTCATCACCGATTTCGGCATCCCAGTTGGTAATTTCGTTGTGATTCTCATTATGTGCATTGTTGTTGGTGTCCTCGCCGCGATTCTTCCCGCTCGCCGGGCGGCACGACTAAACGTCCTCGACGCGATCGCGCATTCCTAATGTCTTTAGACCCTCAAAATCTCTCCGAAGAAGTGCAATCTTTTCTGAGTGAAAGACATCTTGCTTCGTTGACACTTTTACGACCTGACGGTAGCCCTCACGTTACGGCCGTTGGCTTCACTTGGGACCGACAGAGTCAATTGGTCCGAGTGATTACATGGGCAGGCTCAATGAAAAGTAAAATCTTGGCGCAGACCGGTCCTAGCCAGGCAGTTGTTTGTCAAATCGACGGAGGCCGTTGGCTAAGTCTTGAAGGAACAGCAGTTGTGACCAGCGACCCCAAACGCTGCCTAGAGGGAACAGAGCGGTACGCGCTGCGTTATCGGGTGCCGCAGGAACGACCTGATCGAACCGTAATTGAAATCGCGGTCGAACAAATTCTCGGCTACGCCTAGAAGCGGTTTGCGACCCAGTGCTTACGCGCATCGCAGGATCATCTCGCCAATTGAGTTGCAAAGATCAATCCTGCAGCACTTCTGGTAGCGAACGCGCATGCACCACGGCTAAACGCTTCGTTGAGCGAGTTAGTGCGACGAACAGGGCCCGAAGGCCTTGCGGCTCTTCGTCCAGAATGGTTGCGGGTTCAATAACGACAGTGCCATCGAGTTCTAAACCTTTGACCAGTTGAACAGGCACCAGCGCTATCTTGGGGTGCAGTGGTCCACTGACGTTGCGAGAAGCCGTGGTCGCTCGCCCATAGTCAATAGATCTAGCTTCTAAAGCTGCGTCAACCAGATCAATAATGCTCTCTGGTGCGACAATTGCAACCGAACCCCCTCCAAGCGCTTCTGACTCCTCTTCAACTATCTGTACCGATCTTTCGACGAGTTGTTCGACAGAAGCATGGTCTCCACCGTCGACTTCGATAATGCGGGGAGGGCTGCCCACAGATCTAACCGCCTTTGGCGTCGCGAGGTCCGGGGCGGCGAGCGCGAGCACTTTATTCGCCAACTCAAGATTAGGAGCGGGAATGCGGTAACTCAGTGTGAGTTCTCGAACTCGCGGTTCGTTGCTGCCATAAGGCAAGTGGGTCAATATTTCTTCCCAATTGGCTGCGGCACCGGGGGCCGTTGCTTGAGCTATGTCGCCCACCAAGGTCATTGATCCATTTAATGAACGTCGCGCGATCATTCTCAGCGCCATGGGCGTGTGATCTTGGGTTTCGTCGATGACTATGTGACCAAAGGTTCGAACCTCGGGGTCTCGCGGTTTTCGTTGTCGGTCTAATCGGGGACCAAGACCCGCATAGGCCTCGTCGAGCAGGGGTACGTCTGCATCGCTCCAGCGGTAGTCAGATGCCGAATCCCCTCGGGGGCGGAACAGGGTCGACCACTCTTCTTCAATGAGCAGGCCAGTTGAAGCCGACGCTAGGAGGGCTTTAGAACCGAACAGGTCTCTGAGTAGCTGCGCCGGTGTAAGAACAGGCCACATTCGTTCAAGAGCTTCGGAGATTCTGGGGTCGCGGCGCAGGCGATATTGGACGTTTTCGGGATCGGGCTCGGAGTGATGTGATCGGGCTAGCGCAGCAAAAAATTCGTTTTCTACATAACTACGCGCCGCGTTGTGTCGTCTGTATCGACGTCTAGCCTCACGAATGATTCGTCGACTTTCTCCAACAGTGATTCGTAACCGTACGAGCCCAAAGCCAATGGAAAGGTCTTCTCTGAGTGGTCGTTCTCGGTCTCTAATCGCGTTGGCAATTAGAACAACCATGTCGTTGTTTCCCTTGACGGCGGCGGACTGTGAACGGTCGGGCAGAGTTACGCGAACCTCATCAAACAAATCGGCTAATAGGTCAGCGAGCACTGTCAAATACACCCCGGCTTCGCCGAGGCTTGGGAGAACTTGTTCGATGTATCGCAAGAAAAGTCGGTTTGGGCCTACGACGAGAACACCTTGCCCCTCGAGGGGAAAGCGGTGGGTGTAGAGCAGATAAGCGGCCCGGTGCAGTGCGACGACTGTCTTGCCTGTACCCGGCCCGCCTTGAACGATCAGCATGCCTTTGAGAGAGTCGCGAATGATCTCATCTTGTTCGCCTTGAATGGTGGCGACGATGTCTCTTAGCTGCCCATCGCGGTTTTGATCAAGCGCCGCGAGCAACGCTCCGTGTCCTTGGAACCCTTCGTCTAGTTGGTCAAGGTCGAACAGTTCATCCTCGATATCGAGAAGTTCTCTTCCTCGACTGACAAAGTGACGGCGACGAATCAGTCCCATCGGCTCACGCCCGGTAGCTCTGTAAAAAGGTTCAGCTATGGGAGCTCTCCAGTCAACCACCACTGGTTCTTGACGTTCATCGGCGACAGCGAGTCGGCCTATGTGGAAGCGGTCGTCGCTATCTAGATCTATTCGTCCAAAGATGAGTGACGCGGAACCCAGCTGTAGTTGTCCCAACCTATTTTGAACGCTCCCTTCAATCACATCTCTTTCGTATCGAGCCTGTGTTGTTCCACCCCGGCCAACTTCTACCATTCCTCGAAGTTTGCGCGCACGATCTCGTGCTCGGTCGAGGAGTAGATGTGCACGGTCAATGTGTGCTTGTTCAGCTGCGATTTCGGGATGTGTCACTCGTAAATCACCGGTTTAGAGAACAGACCAGCATACCGTTATCAGGCGGTTTATTTCAGATCGACCAGGGTTTCCAGCCGGTAGCGTCAAAGTTGAAATGCCACTTCCTGCAGATCATCCAAGTTACGCGTTAAGCGAAAGCCCCTACTTGCGGGCCTGTCGACGTCTACAGGTAAGTCACATTCCGGTGTGGTTTCAACGCCAAGCGGGGCGTTCCCTACCGGAGTACCGGGCAATTCGGGGAGAGGGAAGCATTCTTGACGCAATCGAAGACTCATCGTTAGCTGCTGAGATCACATTGCAACCAGTGCGCAGGTACGGCGTTGATGCAGCCATATTGTTTTCCGACATCGTTGTTCCTGTTAATGCAGTGGGATTCACCGTCGATGTCGTTCCAGGAGTGGGCCCGACCGTCAGCCAACCGTTCAGACAAAAAGCCGATCTCCAACGATTACGAAATCTCGAACCGCCAGTCGATACTCCATATGTTTTAGAGACGATAAAGGAACTGGTGCAAACTCTGGACGTCCCTCTTATAGGTTTCGCTGGCGCGCCTTTTACGGTGGCGAGTTACCTTATTGAAGGCCAACCATCACGTACACATGCCAAAACTAAGTCACTTATGCACTCAGAACCAGGTGTTTGGCATGATTTGATGTCACGACTTACAGACATCGCCATCGCGAGCATGCGTTCGCAAGTATTGGCAGGGGCGAGCGCCGTTCAGCTGTTCGATTCCTGGGCAGGGACACTGTCAGCAGCCGATTACAAAATTTTTGTTTTCCCCCACAGTCAACGTGTATTCGATGAACTCGCTGATCTAGAGGTTCCTCGAGCACACTTTGGGTTAGGAACGGCCGAAATTTTGTCGCTGATGAGTGACACAGGTGCTGATGTGGTCGGCGCTGATTGGCGAGTACCAATCGATGAGGTGCGCCGAAGGGTCGGATCTGACAAAGCAGTTCAGGGAAACCTAGACCCTGCTCTGTGTTTATCTGACTGGCATGTTGTAGAGAAGCAGGCCCGAACAATCCTTCAGGCAGCTGGAGGCTTGCCCGGTCACATTTTCAATTTAGGTCACGGAGTACTACCTGAAACCGACCCTGCGATTCTGGAACAGTTAGTTGCCTTAGTGCACAACGAGGGTCTACGAATAGGCTCTTCGCCCTCATGAATAAAAGAGTGGTGGTCATTGGGGGTGGGATTACCGGCCTGACCGCTCTCCGGCAGATCAAACAACGCTCGCCAGATAGCGAAGCAATTCTTTTAGAAGCTTCACCTCGTTTAGGAGGAAAAATCCTAACGTCTAATTTTTTGGGTCGACCCATCGACGAAGGTGCTGACGCTTTCATCACTCGAGTTCCATGGGCTATCGACCTTTGCAAAGAACTTGGGCTAGAGGCAACTATGACCAGCCCAGCGGCCTCAAGCGCATATGTCCTTGTTGATGGTGAGTTGAGAAAGCTACCTGCTGGATTAGTTTTAGGAGTGCCAACCAGACTCTTCCCCCTCTTAAAGAGCCGGATAGTGAGCCCGCTTGCTGCACTAAGAGCGGGGTTCGATCGTTTTCTACCCGATGACTGGCCTGGCGATGACGAGTCCGTTGGTGGCCTCATTCGACGAAGGATGGGAGATCAAATAGCCGACCGATTAGTTGATCCTCTAATCGGCAGTATTAACGCCGGTGACACGGATCACTTGGACGCAGCTTTAACCGCGCCGCAATTAGAAACGGCAGCCCGCCGTAATCGCAGCCTAATTTTGGGTCTTCGCGACCAAGTGAAAACAGGTTCAGAATCAAAGTCCCCTATCTTCGTGGGACTTGAGAATGGTATGAGTCATTTAACAGAGACTCTGGTAAGTAGCCTTTCAGGATCAGATATCCGAACAGGCATCCCGGTAAAAGGCGTGGAGGTCAACGGAGACAAGTTAAAAGTTGTCACCGATGGGACCTCATTCGATAGCGAAGCCGTCATAGTGACGACACCTGCTCACCAAACGGCTCGCTTGCTAGGGAGTTGTCATAGTGCAGCGGAGCGTTTGTCATCCATAGAGCATGCGTCAGTTGCTCTGGTCACGCTGGGCTTCAGACGCCAGGACGTGGGAAATTCTCTTGAGGGTTCGGGTCTGTTGGTTCCCCGCAGTGAGGGTTTGCTAACTACCGCTATCAGTTGGGGTAGTTCGAAATGGCCTCACTGGGCAGGTAACGAGCACGTAATTCTCCGGGTATCGACTGGGCGGGCCGGAGATACTAGAGCTTTAGCGCTTGATGACGACGATTTGGTTGAAGCGCTACTCACAGAAGTCGCCCACATCTTAAATATTGAAGGGAATTTGGTGGAGTGGCGAGTGTCACGGTGGATAGACGCATTTCCTCAATACGCGCCCGGGCACGATCGTTTAGTTGCCGCAATTGAACGTGATCTTCGCTCCGCTATGCCCGGTGTTTTCTTAGCGGGCGCCGGCTACAAAGGTCTCGGCATACCAGCATGCATCCACCAAGGCCAGCAAGCCGCTAACGCAGCTCTCGACTTTCTCGGAACAAGATGAACCGGCTAGCTCCGATTGGTCGATTGGCGCTAGGCGCCGCGATTTCTTTCTCACTTCCGCCGTATGGCTTGTGGATGTTGACGCCCATAGGTTTGGGACTTCACCTGAGGTTTTCGCAAGCTTCAACGAAACGCCAGCAACTCTTAAACACTTTCAGCCTTTGGGTGGGCTACTACGGGGTAGCGCTGGTGTGGATGACCGATCTCACCTTTGCCGGTTGGCTAGCGGCAATTCCGGTTCAAGCGGCCCTCATGTCTGCACCAATGGCGTTAGTTCCTGACAGTGGCATTGGGCGTTCAATTGCATTCCCCGCGTCTTTAGTTGTCGGCGAAGCTTTCCGCTGGGTAATTCCTTTTGGCGGCGTTCCAATGTCCAGCTTGGCGATGGGTCCAATAGACAGTTACCTCGTTGACACAGTTCGGGTTAGTGGACCATTGCTCCTAATCGCATCGATTGGAATTCTGGCAATCGCCGTGGAAGGGGCACTATCAACTCAGATTCGAAAGGTCATGGTCGCACTAGCCACTGTTCTATTGCTCATTGCCCTAGGCCAATTCGCTCCAGTCGGAACAAGCAACGCCGTTATAGAGGGAAGTGTCGTGCAGGCTGGCGGCCAGTTGGGAACTCGTGCCGCATCGAGCGATCAAGGGGCTGTGTTTGCGCGACATTTAGAAGCGGTTGAACTGCAAGATATTGAGACTGATTTGATGGTGTGGTCGGAAAGTAGTGTGACCGCATTCGCCCCGCTGGAACAGAGCAAAGAATTTAAATCAGTCGCCCAGTTAGCTAAGCGTCTCGACGCAGTAATAGTTGCCAACTTCTCCGAAATTGACGGCGATTATTTTCGAAACGCATCGGTAGCCGTCGAACCCACTGGCAGCATTGGCGGCCGGTATGACAAAGTTCATTTAGTCCCATTTGGTGAGTACATACCTCTGCGCAGTGTGGTGGAAAAGTTCGCAGATTTGTCGCTCATCTCCCGAGAAGCCCTACCGGGAAGCGGAGCAGGGATAGTGAATTCAAGCCTGGGTCCCATTGGAAACGTGATCTCATTCGAGGTCTACTTTCCCGAACGAGTGCGAAGCGGCAATAAAATGGGCGCGCAAATTATCACTAACCCAACACTCGCCTCTTCGTACGAAAGCTCCTTAGTTCCTGAGCAATCACTTGCCAGCGCGCGCCTTCGAGCTATCGAATCTGACCGTTGGGTCTTGCAGGCATCCACAACAGGCTATTCAGCGATAGTGGCACCAGATGGCCATGTCGTAAAACGAAGCAAGTTACGGGAACAAACGGTGCTTTCATCCCCAATTGAACTTCGAAGCGGCCAAACTTGGGCCACAACACTTGGAAAAAAACCGATATCTGTCTTCGCTGCGCTCCTGCTCATTACTAGTGCACTAATGCGTTCTAGATCTCGACATTCAAAGTAACTGGACCATCGTTGGAGATCTTCACTTCCATATGAGAGCGAAAACGGCCAGAGGCAACTTGGGCTCCCATCTCTTCAAGCGACTGACATAGATGGGCGATGAGGGGTTCAGCGATTTCTGGCGCAGCTGCTTGGACGAAGGATGGTCGACGTCCCTTAGCCGTATCTCCATACAGGGTGAACTGGCTCACAACCAACACCTCCCCGCCTGCGTCCTCTAAAGACTTATTCATTCGCTGGTCTTCGTCTTCGAAAACTCTGAGGTTCCAGATCTTGCTCGCCATCTTCTCGACTTTCTCAAGGTCATCATCGTGCGACACGCCGACGAATACACACAGGCCCGTTCTGATGGCTCCTACGACTGCGCCGTCAACCAGCACTGAGGCTTCATTTACTCTCTGAATCAACGCCCGCATATAAAGCCACTTTCGAAGTCGTATAACCCAACGTAACGGTTAATCACCGGACCGCGACTCATAGAGTTACCGACCGGTAGCATTGATATCCCCTTATCTGTCCCAGCGAACTGCGAAAGGATCTCATGTCTCACGACGGTCCATTGCGCATCGCAT
>DJZU01000049.1 GCA_002448715.1 Candidatus Neomicrothrix sp. UBA6944
TCCTCCCTAAGGAGCAAACACAATGGGCGTCCATACCAGGATGTCACTATCAGCAGATCCATGCTCGTTCATAGTGGTACCGCGAATTTCGAATCGCATGAGTCGCCCGCCAGCGACGGGAAAGATTTCCTTCAGTTCGTGCCGAAATTCGAGTAGGTCGCCTTCAAACGCAGGTCCTATGTGGTCGCATCCGTCCCACGCGACGATCGTGGCGCTGCCTGGGAGCATGCGACTCAAAGAGGCTTGGGCAAGGCCTTGCACGTGTCCTCCGTAGACGAGACGTTGACCGTAGATACTTGCGGAAGCATCCCTGTGAACGAATGCTTGATTAAATGTCATTCGAGCTAGCGAAGGAGCTAGGTCAACATGGTCTCTCATGGCGTCAGTCACTGTTTCTCCTGGTTCCCACGGAGTTACCGACATACCGGAGAGATCCCAGTCGGGAACCAACGCGGCAAGATCTTCGAGCGGCGCGGGGTCTGACGGGCCAGGAATGTCAGACATATGACCCGGTGAACCTGACCTGCTAGCCACTAGCGCACATCTCTCATACTGAACGGCCGGACGACCGTCCCCTGAAGTTTCGATCCCTAGCCACACTTTTCCTCGATGTTGATCTTCTTTTGGTTTGGCGTCAGATAATCCGAGAACCTTCGTAGTTGTCGTGAGCGTTTCGCCTATTTCGACCGGCCTCAAAATCCGCACAGAGCGGTAGTAAAGATTGGCGATGGCCTTTCGCGTAGCGTTGGTTGTCTGACCGATAGCGAATTGCATGACTAAACCCGGGTTCACGAGTTGGTTAGGCGAACCGCTAATGCTTCGGTACGCATCGCGATCGGCGGATGCGAAATGTTGATCACCGGTGATCATTCGGTAGGCGACGTTGTCTGCCTCGGTCATAGTTACCGCGGGTAACGGTGGAATCATCATGTCGATCTCGAAGTCGTCGTAATAGGGGCCGTCGTTACTCACGGGTTTCTCCTGCTTAGCGTTAGCTAATGGATGAGCTTCTTAGCGAACCTCATCTCCATTTGGTATTGGTTGTTTCATCTATCTGACCAATGTTTTACCAAGAACCTGCCCTGCGCGATGGTAAGAGAGGTGACATAACCGAAGTCCACCGTTAGTTGCAGTCGAGGCGAGTATTAGCCTTAAAACTGACTTCGAAGAACTTTGAACAATGTGAAGGTTTAGCAAAAGTTTTTTGCAAACGGAGAAGCTGCTGGTACAAAGAAATCTGAACAAAAGAAAGCAGAAAGAAGAAAATGAAATTCCCACACCACGCAAGTGGTCGGGTTCGGTCATATCGAAGCAACTACACCTGCACGTCGTGCCGCACTTCTATCCACTGGGACGGCACAGTAAAGGCATACGTTTCCGACGACCAACTAACCGAAGTTTGCGTAGAGTCAAAAACAGGTCATAGCTGTTAGATCAAAATAAATTCAGCGATGAGAAAAGAGACTTCCGCGGTGAAAGCGGAGGTCTCTTCTGATTTTTCTCGTCAAGGTTCTATGCGCGTTTCCGTGAACGATCTGGGCATTGCTGTTGAATAAAGGTTTCTCTTGGAAGCTCCCACCAGGTCAAAGTGCTACGTAGAGGACTTTGCCCCTTTTCTTTTTGAGCAACTATCGAGAGCGGTACCTAATTAGGTTTCAAGTTTCGCTCGAAGTTTCGGAATGACGTCTTGAGCAAATTTTGTTAGTGAGTCGTTCATAATTGAAGGCGCTAAGCCTGGAGGGCCTCCCCAAGTCACCAAATCAGTGATGCCATGATCAACCATCAGTTGCTCTAGCTCCGCCACGCAGTGATCTGCAGAGCCGACAGTCCAAGCGAGGGGATTCAGAGGAATTTGAGGCCTCGCTTCTCTTGGCCCTGACCTGTCAGGTACCTCCGATTTATGATCGCGACTTGCCTTAATCAATCCAACGTAGACGTCCCGCCGGTACTGTTCCGCAGCCGCTATAGGGGCCCATTCTCTTTCTGCATCGTCGGTAACAAAAACCCCTCTGATCAAACCGACGCGCCGATCGCTTACATCTCCTGCGGCTTCTTTCCAGGGATCGATTGTCAAGTGTTTCGGTCCCTGAGGCAGTAAATGAGTGCCAAATTGTGCTGCCCGGATAGCACCAGCTGGGCTGGTAGCGGCCAGCCAGAGCGGAGGTCCACCCTGTTGAACCGGGTCTGGGGTAACCCGAAGGTCGGAAAATCTGTAGCGCTTACCTTCAAAGCTAAATGCCTCTCGGCTCCACGCGAGCTGGAGAACCTTTAATGCCTCTTCAGTAAGCGACACCCGTCGACTTATTGGGATATCGAAACCTTGGAACTCATGTGTTGCATAACCCATCCCGGCCCCAAGTTCCATTCGCCCGTTGGAAATGTTGTCAAGAATCGCGAGGTCTTCGGCGAGACGAACGGGATGACGGAAAGGCAGAAGACAGATGTCGGTTGAAAATCTCATGTGAGTCGTTCTGGAAGCTGCCGCAGCGGCAACTGGAACGAAATTAGGTAAGTAGCCGTCGTCGATGAAGTGATGCTCGGTAAACCAACAGAGCTCCATTCTTAGAGACTCAGCTAATTCGATTTGCTCGAACGTTTCTGCGTATACCTGGGGCATCGTGATGTCGCTCCCAGGTGGACAGCGGAAGTCGTGGACGATGCCGAAGCGTAAGGGTGGAGTCATGAAAGCAAGTTAATTGGAGGTAATAGTGAGCGCTGAAATAGTTCCCCCGAGTGGCTTATCGGGAGGAGCTTGGTTTCGTCAGGTGGCACCTTCAAACAAAATCCCTGCGTTTTTTAATTCCTCGACTTGCTCGGTGCTGTACCCAAGTTTCGTCATCAAGATGTCGGAGTTGTGTTCACCGAGGAGAGGAGCCACCAGTTCTGGTAGCTGATCATTGGTGCTGAACTTCCATGGGAATCCGGGAATTGGAACCGATCCGTGGATTGGGTCCTCAACCCACCTCACCATTTCTCGAGCGTTGAAGTGAGGGTGATCAATAGCATCTAGGGGGCTTAGTACTGGGCTTGCTGGAACCCGGTACTCCTCAAGGTGTTCGAGTAAGGCTTCGTCCGTATCAAAGGTGGACATCCAATCTTCAATGATGGGAATGAGCTCATTTTGTCGCTTGGCGCGATCGGATATATCGGCGTAACGAGGATCAGTTACTAGATCAATCCGGTCCATAGCTCGGCAAACGTTTTCCCACTGGAAATCTAGGGCCAGTAGCGCTAGATGGTTCTGTGGACCCTGAAACAATCCGACTGGGAATACCAATTGATGATGTCGTCCCATCCGTTCGGGCACGAATTCTCCATCGCTTAAATGCCAAGCTTGAAGGGCGATTTCGTGATGATGGAACATGCAGTCAACCATTGCGAGGTCCAGAAATTGTCCTTGTCCAGTTTTTTCTCTGTGGAACAGCGCATATCCCAGTCCGGCGAAGCCGTGCACAGCGGCGTTATTGTCGGCTATGGCGCTCCATACCACTCCCGGTGGTCCATCGGGAGATCCGGTCATGTGCATGAGACCGGATGCTGCCTGGGCAATAAAGTCGAATCCTGGCTTGTTGGCCCAGGGCCCGGTCCGACCAAAAGCCGACACTGAGAGGTAGATGACGCTGGGGTTGCGAGTTCGAATTGATTCGTAATCAAGTCCACGGCTTCGCAGAGTCTCGGCGGTTCCGAAGTTTTCCAAGACCACGTCTGCTTTAGCGGCGAGGTCTCTGGCGATTTCTAGAGCTTCTTCCCGTTCCCAGTTGAGAGCGAGACTTTTCTTCCCTCGGTTGTGCTGAATGAAAAAGCCGCTCCGTTGATCTTTCAAAATTGGGAGAAGGCGTCCTCCGTCCCCTACGGGGCCTATCTCCACCTTGGTGATGTCGGCACCCAATTCTGCCAGCATCCGGCTCACGCCTGCGCCAGCTAGGTATTGACTGAAATCGACTACATGGATGCCTTCTAGCATCAGATCTGGTGCTTCTTGGGCCACTATTACCCCCCCCGGCAAGCCTTGTGCCAAAGCTAGTTTGGGTAAAGCGTGGCATGACGAGTGATATCTATAACGTGGTTAAGTGAACGAGTTCAGCTAACAAACTTGAAAGCACGAAACTAATGGCAACGAATGTTTTGGGTACCGATCTAGAAGAATGCAGCAGAGATCCCCTTACCGGGTATTACAGAGACGGATGCTGCAACACCGGCCCCGGTGACATGGGAGTTCACACGGTTTGTGCCGTGGTAACCGACCAATTCTTGGAATTCTCAAAAAGTGTTGGCAATGACCTAAGTACACCCAATCCAGAAGCGGGCTTCGCTGGGCTCAAAGACGGAGACTCATGGTGTCTTTGTGCCCCGCGGTGGCAGGAAGCCTTTGAGGCGGGAGCAGCGCCGAAGGTCCACTTGGAAGCGACCCACCTATCCACCCTGGAATGGGCGACCTTAGCTGACCTCCAAGCTCACGCTGTCGACGGCGGTTTAGAATCAACATGATGTCTCCTGAATCCGTGCAAATCACCGTTTGGTCCGATTACCTCTGACCTTGGTGTTGGGTTGGGGCGGTCCGTCTTGACGAGCTAAGCGAGCAGGAGGGCGATGCTATTGCCATTGACTGGAAGTCGTTCTTGTTGCGACCCCAACCTGAGCCAAGAAGCCTCGCTGAGTTCACCGAATACACAAAAAGTTGGGATCGGCCGGCAGGACTCGAACCTAAAGCTGAGTTCCGAAGCCCCTGGTCTGGCACCAGTTCACCTCCCTCGCACTCTCTGCCAGCAGCTATCGCAGGTAAGACGGCTGCTACGTTTGGCGAAGAAACCTGGCGTCGATATCACAAAAATCTTTTGCGGGCCTACTTTGTGGAGAATCGTGACGTTTCAAGTTCCGACGTACTGCTGCAACTTGCCCACGAAGCAGATATCAACATAGATGTGTTTGAAGAGGTCCGAACGGCGAGCGAAGAAGACTTTGAGAAGCAGGTTTTCGCTGAGCACAACGAAGCTTTAAGTAGCGGCATCAATGGTGTGCCAGCGGTTGTCATCGATAACCGATTCTTAATCTCAGGCGCAGTTGAGGTGGAACAGTACCGAAAGGCTCTGGCTCACTATCGAGAAATTCGGGACAAAGAAAACAACGACTAGCTATTGCCCAC
>DJZU01000061.1:0-26139 GCA_002448715.1 Candidatus Neomicrothrix sp. UBA6944
GACCACACTAGGAAGTCAGGGGTCCCATCCCCTGGCTTCCTGTGATTTACGGGGCTTTCATCATTAAGTTTCTGATGCGAAGCCGTGAAGTGTGTGATCGCCCGCAACCACGGATTTCGGATTCTGTAGTGGCCTACCCTCGGCTGACGCCGTCAGCTTCGGCAGCCGTTGCAACCGCAGCTGATACTGCCGGCACAACGGAGCGGTCAAACGCTGTGGGGATGATCAACTCTGGAGAAAGGTCATCACTTGACACCGCAGCCGCTATTGCCGAAGCTGCTGCTATTTTCATCCCCTCGGTGATATCGCTAGCGCCAGCGTCAAATGCGCCTCGGAATATTCCGGGAAAGGCAAGTACGTTGTTGATTTGATTCGGATAATCACTTCGGCCAGTGGCAACTACTGCTGCTATATCAGTGATCTCTTCAGGCAGAATTTCCGGGTCGGGGTTGGCCATTGCAAAAACAATTGGCTTGTTCGCCATTGCGCCAACATCGTCTCGAGTAATCAAGCCCGGACCACTCAACCCCATGAACACGTCGGCGCCAACCATCGCGTCACCAACAGACCCAGATATTTGATCTTTGTTGGTGTTGTTTGCGATCCATTCCTTTGCCGAATTCAGACCTTCTCGGCCCGGGTACAGGGTGCCCTGTCGGTCACATACCACTACATCGCCAATGCCTCTACCCAAAAGAATTTTGGCGCATGCAACGCCAGCTGCCCCCGCGCCCAAGATCACGCATCTCAAATTTGAGAAATCTTTACCTGTAATACGAACAGCATTTTCTAGGGCTGCTAACGCGACTACGGCGGTGCCGTGCTGATCATCATGGAAGACCGGAATATCGAGGGCCTCGCGAAGAGCAGCTTCAACCTCGAAAGCTCCTGGCGCAGCTATATCTTCAAGATTGATACCGCCGAAAGTCGGAGCAAGACGAATAACCGTTTCAACAATTTCTTCAGGTGTATCAACGTCTATGCAGATCGGGAACGCGTCAACTCCGGCAAATTCCTTAAACAGCAGTGCCTTGCCTTCCATGACTGGCATAGCAGCCGCGGGTCCGATATCCCCGAGCCCAAGAACAGCTGTTCCATCACTGACAATCGCCACTGTGTTCTTGCGAATAGTTAATTCATGCGACACCGATTCATCTTCATGAATCGCCATACAAACTCGCGCCACGCCAGGGGTGTAGGCCATCGAAAGGTCATCAGCGTCTCTCAGCGGTATGCGGCTAATTGTTTCGAGTTTCCCGCCTTCGTGGATCTTGAACGTGCGATCAACAGCGCTGATGACTTTTATTCCCTCCAACCCATCAACAGCTTCACAAATTTCTTCTACGTGGGCTTCGCTCGCCGCGTCAACCACGACCTCTTCGCGTAAAGAACCTGCGGTAACGGTGAAGCCTCGCAGGCTTCTGATATTCCCACCCACATCTCCTATTGCTGTGCAGAGCCGACCTAATGTGCCCGGCTCATGGGCAAGTTCAACTTCTAATGTGGCCGAGAAAGCCGCTGTGGGACGGGACATCGAGTCTCCTGATACGAAATTAGAGCGCTCTATTGTGGCGGAATGAGTCGCTTAGTCCAAACAGTCGCGGCGCTTTTGTTTTAAGGACCTTCGTAATCAAAGCCCAATTCGACAGCCGTAAGAAGGGCAAAAAAGTCAATCCCTTCTTTTTTTGCAAGTGCTTCGCAGGTGCCACCGCGGTCTACGACTGCGATAACTACTACTGGTTCAGCCCCAAAAGCTCTCACGGCCGCAGCTGCTTCTAGTGGAGAGACACCTCGAGTGACAACGTCTTCTGTGATCGCAACGCGATCACCTTTTCGCAATGCACCTGCGATTCGACCCTCAACACCATGATCTTTGGCTTCTTTTCGGACACTAAAGCTGCGCAGTGGAACCCCGCGGTCAGCAGCTATCGCTGAGACTCCATAAGCGACAGGGTCGGCGCCCATTGTTAAGCCTCCAATTGCATCTATACCCACTACTTCATCCAAGATGATATCGGCGATGAGTTTGATGCCTAGAGGGTCACAGGCGGTCTGCTTCCCATCGATGAACCATGTGCTTTGGCGTCCTGATTTCAATACGAAATCTCCCGTGCGGACGGCATGGGTCAACAGGTGTTCTTTCAATTCTGTTCGTCGAGGATCAAGTTCAGTCACTCATCAGCCCACCTAACTTCGCCGTTTCCTTCTAAAATTTGTCCAATGGTCCATGCTTCATGACCATCTTGATGTGCCACTTCGATTATCAGATCAGCTTGTTCCCTAGGCACAACGAGGACCATCCCTATGCCTATGTTGAAGACGTTGCGCATTTCGCTTTCCGAGACCGGACCTTCAGCGGCGATTTGATCAAAAATTCGTGGACGGCGCCACCGGGCCACGTCAATTTGAGCATCAACGTCGGGGTTGATAACTCGCTTGAGATTGCCCGCTAGGCCTCCGCCCGTAATGTGTGCTGCACCATGAATCTCAAATTGACGAAACGCTCTTAGCACTGTTGGTGCGTATATCTCCGATGGACGTATAAGTTCATCGCCAAGCGAGACTTCAGCTTGCGGCCAAGCCGGTTCATCTAGAGAGTGTCCGTCCATTAGGACGCGCCGCGCCAAGCTATATCCGTTGCAGCGCAGACCAGGTGACGCTATGCCGACCAGTACATCAGCGACGGCGACTGCGGACTTCGTTGGGATTTCAGCTCGTTCGACGACACCCACCGCAAATCCCGAAACATCAAAATCTTGATGACTCATCGTGTCGGGATGCTCGGCTATTTCGCCACCCGTCAAAGCACAGCCAGCTTGGCGACAGCCTTCGGCAAACCCCATAACCAGTTGTTCAATTTGTTCTGGGTTGACTTTCCCAACAGTTAACTGGTCCAAGAAGAAAAGGGGCTCGGCTCCGCACGTAACAATGTCGTCGACACACATTGCGACGACATCGATTCCTATCGTGTCGTATTTATTCAATTTCTGAGCAACAAGTGGTTTTGTTCCCGCACCGTCATTTCCAGACACCAGCACTGGTTCTTGATAACCATCCGGGATGGCAACAATGGAACCAAAGCCGCCTACTTCACTTATAACTTCTGGTCTGAAGGTTGACCGGACATGGGGCGTCAGCCGACGTACCGCTTCGTCAGCGCTCTCAATGTCAACGCCTGCTTCTGAATAGGTGATCTCAGAAGTCATTGGCCTAGCTTCATTTGTGAAGTGGAGATAAACGCTGAACCGTGTTCATCTTTTCGTTTTCCTAGGACTTCTCTTCCTATTTCTTCAGGAATCTCGACCGGGTACTGTCCATCCAAACAAGCTGTACAGAACCCGGCGCCGGGAGCACCTGTTGCACTGACAAGTCGGTCTAATTCCAAGTACGCAATTGAGTTAGCGCCTAAGTATTCGCGTATTTCCTCCATAGTTAGGTTCGCTGCCATCAGCTCCGCTTGAGTCCCAGTATCCATTCCATAGAAGCATGGCCACCGGTATGGGGGCGACGAAATTCGAAGGTGCACTTCAGCAGCGCCTGCGGCTCGCAACATTTCAACTATTGCCCGGGTAGTTGTTCCTCTCACAATTGAATCGTCGACTACCACAAGTCGTTGGCCTTCAATGTTGTGACGTATCGGATTGAGTTTCATCTTCACGCCTAAAGCGCGCATCTCCTGAGAGGGCGCAATGAAAGTCCGTCCTATGTATCGGTTCTTCACCAATCCGTCTCGATACGGGATACCACTTGTTCGGGCAAAACCTTGGGCTGCGGGGATTCCCGACTCTGGGACGGGCATGACAAGATCGGCCGAAGCGGGGGCTTGATGAGCGAGTTCCTCACCCATGCGCTGTCGAGCTGAATGGACATTGCGCCCATACAGAAGGGTGTCGGGTCGTGAGAAATAGACAAACTCAAAAATGCAAAGCTTAGGGTCCGGGTTCTCGAATAGTTGGTGTGATCGCCAGCCATTGGCATCAATGATGATCATCTCACCAGGGTCGACTTCTCGGACAAAGTGCGCCCCTACTGTGTCCAGAGCGGGGCTTTCCGAAGCGACAACCCATCCGTTGTCCAATCGCCCTAGGCATAATGGCCAGAATCCCTCAGGTCCACGGATCCCAATCAAATGTTTGCGATCCATTGCTACAAATGAAAATCCGCCTCGAAGCTTCGGTAAAACTCGCTCTAGAGCCCATGGAAGTTCGTCACCCTCGGGTGCGGCGTCACTTGCCAGTTCTAATGCCACCAGTTCAGCGACGAGGTCACTATCACTGGTTACAGTGCCCTCAAGCATCCCTGCTTCTTCGGCAAGTTCAGCTGTATTGACCAGGTTCCCATTGTGGGCGAGTGCAAATTCTAAGTTTCCAACATCTCTATAAAATGGTTGGGACGCGCGCCAGGAACTAGATCCCATTGTTGAATAACGCGTATGTCCAATTGCGATATTTCCTTCTAGTGCAGCCAGGATTCGATCATCGAAAGCACTCGAGACGAGGCCCATGTCTTTGACCACGGTCACGTTCTCGCCGTTGCTGACTGCAATACCAGCCGACTCTTGGCCACGATGTTGAAGTGCATAAAGACCCAGGTAGGTCTGGTGGGCAACTGGGTTGTCTGACCCCAACACACCAAAAACACCACACGCTTCTCGAGGTTTGTTGATCTCTATACCGGTCGATTCCATTGTCATGCGCTGACGGTCCCTAGGCCCAGGGCTTCAGGAAGTTTATTTTGATATGCAAATTCCAGTTCACTGACAGGGATGGTGATTTCAGATCCGAAATTGAGCGATGTGCCACCAGTTCGCCCAATTTGGGTTGCGGGAACCCCGTGGTCATTGGCGTCCCTCAAGAAAGTATCTACGAGTTTCTCTCCCACAACGGCTAAGAAGCGGCCGCCCGATTCATTAAACATGGAGAGGTGGTCGTCATGATCGATGATTTGGGCTCCGACGCCACCATCGATTGCCATCTCTGCGGCCGCAACGGCTAGACCCCCTTCGCCAATGTCGTGCACTGCCAGTAATCGCTGTTTCTGGACTGCTTCAGCAACGAATTGGCTCGTACGGACGGCTTGTTCGAGGTCAAATATCGGCAAGGTCCCGTCCTTGCATTCCCCGATCTCCCAGGCCCATTGACTTCCTGCAAGAGAAACGTGGGTGTCAGGCACTTGACCTAGCAACAGAAGCGACGCGTCGGGTGGGAAGCCAATAGAAGGAGGTGGCGTTGATAGTGATGGGTGCATTCCAATGACCCCGACCACTGGTGTTGGCGCGATATCAACGGCATTAGTTTCGTTGTAGAGGCTGACATTCCCACCAATCACCGGTGCATCGAAGGCGATACATGCTTCAGCCATGCCGTCTACGGCTTCAGACAATTGCCACATAACTTCGGGATGCTCCGGGTTGCCGAAATTCAAACAATTGACTACAGCCAAAGGTCGCGCTCCAACGCAGGCGATGTTCATAACTGCTTCCGCGACGACCATCGCTGTCCCCTGGCGCGGGTCTATGTGACACCAACGATGATTGCCATCCGTAGATAGAGCGATTCCTCTTCCCGTTTCTTCACCGTTGCGTGGATTTCGAAGTCGGAGCAAGGTCCCATCATTTCCTGGACCTACGACTGTATTAAGGAACAATTGATGGTCATATTGGCTGTAAATCCATGCCGGGTCTCGCAACAGGCTTAGCAAATCATCGACGCAACTCACGGGGCCTTGCGACGCGTCTTTTGCTCGGCGCTCTGCGAGATCACTGGGCGGCGTAATTGGTCGATTGTATTCAGGGGCGTCGTCGTGCAGTGTTGAGGCAGGAAGGTTAGCCAAGACATCACCATCAAATCCGTCAAGAATCCTCAGTTGCCCAGTGCCTGTTACTCGACCAATAACGCTGGCCTTTATTTCCCACCGAGAGGAGATAGCTTCTACTTGAGCAAGATCTTCGGGCTTAATAATCGCCAGCATGCGCTCTTGCGATTCTGAGGTCATTAACTCAAAGGGTTCCATGTTGTTCTCGCGAGCGTGAATGGCGGTCACATCCACATCCATGCCAGCGCCCCCGCGTGACGCTGTTTCACTAGTTGCGCAGGTGATTCCAGCTCCGCCAAGATCTTGAATTCCTGAGACGAGACCTTCATCTAATAATTCAAGGCACGCCTCTAAGAGCCTTTTCTCTTCAAAGGGATCACCAACTTGGACACTTGGCCGCTTATCGGTGTCTTCAGCGCTTTCATCGAAGCCCGCTGAAGCCAGAACGCTAACTCCGCCTATTCCGTCTCTTCCGGTGGAGGCACCAAGAAGGACGGCAAGATTACCGACACCGCTAGCTTGACCTAGGACTAAGCGTTCCGTTGGCAGTACTCCCATGGCTAGGACATTGACAAGCGGATTACCTTTGTAGGTTTCATCGAAGACGATCTCGCCTCCGACTGTGGGCACGCCAACACTGTTCCCATACCCGGAAACGCCACTAATGACACCTTCAGCTATCCACCGACTGCGAGGGTCGTCAATGGGCCCGAACCGAAGGGGGTCCATAACCGCGATTGGACGTGCACCCATTGTAAAAATATCTCTGAGAATGCCACCAACTCCGGTAGCGGCCCCCTGGTACGGCTCAATTGCTGAAGGGTGGTTGTGACTTTCGATTCGTATAGCGACCGCTATGTCATCTCCAACGTCTATTACTCCGGCGTTCTCTCCTGGACCTACTAACACCCATGGAGCTTCGGTGGGGAGTCGCTTCAAATGAATTTTCGACGACTTGTATGAGCAATGTTCGGACCACATCACTGAGTACATTGCTAATTCGAGATGGTTGGGATGTCGGTCCAACAGCTCATAGATGCGTTGGTACTCGTCGTCGCTAAGTCCAAGTGCCCGGTGGACTGATGCGTCTTCAGGGGCAGGACTCACATCCTAAATGTAGTCGCACGCTTGCTTTCCCCATGGATGCCTGGGGTTCGATTTTACGAATCAACTCGTTACGCGGCGAGCAAAGATTTTAGGAGGCTGTTCCCATCTGTTGAGCCCAGGAGGTGGGAGGTCGCGCGTTCAGGGTGGGGCATCATCCCCACTACATTGCCTGCTTGATTGCATATGCCAGCTATGTCAGCTGTCGAACCATTGGGGTTGTCTGTGTAACGAAAGACGATCCTGTTTTCAGCTTGCATCTGGGTTAGAACTTCGGGAGAGCACACATAGTTACCTTCGAAGTGGTTGATAGGAATCAATAAACGATCCCCTGCAGTGGATTGATGGCCCAGGACGTTAGAAGTGGACACAAATTCGATTTGTTGCATTGAGCAAAGAAATTTCATTCCTGCGTTCTTCTGCAACGCCCCTGGAAGTAACCCAGCTTCAGTTAGAACTTGGAATCCGTTGCATATGCCTAGCACCGGACCTCCGTCTTGGGCGAAAGAATTTATCGAGTCCATGATTGGAGAAAATTTTGCTATTGCTCCACACCGCAGATAGTCACCGTGAGCAAAACCCCCGGGTATCACGATTGCATCGACATTTTTTAGGTCGTATTGGCCATGCCAAAGAACTTCGGCTTCACCATCCAACGAGCGAATTGCGTCGATGGTGTCAAATTCACAATTGGTCCCCGGAAAGCGAACTACTCCAACGCGCTGAGTCATTCTTCTAGCACTTCTACCAGTGAGTCTTCTATAACCGGGTTTGAGAGAAATCGACTACACATATCTTCAACTAGTGATTTGGCGTCGTCGGATGAATCGGCTTCTACTTGTAGTCGGATCACCTTGCCCACTCTTACGTTGCCAGCCGTAACGAAACCCAATGCAGGTAAGGCTCTTTCAATTGTTGAGCCCTCTGGGTTCGCTATTCCTTCCCGGGGTGACACCTCTACCTTGACTTCAAAGTGCATTAGCTACCTCCGATCCACTGCGCGAACGATTCGCCAGTGATTCGTTCGTAAGCTGTTATGTATCGGTCGCGAGTCGCTTGCACGGTTTCGGTCGAGAGTGGTGGCGCGGGTGGAGATTTGTCCCATCCGGTTGCCTCGGTGGCATCTCGAACAGGTTGCTTGTCAAGTGATACCGGTGTGGCACCTGGGTTCCAGTTTTCTGCTGGCCAAAATCTTGATGAGTCGGGTGTAAGCAGCTCATCCGCTATCACCATTTCACCATCAACAAGACCAAGCTCAAATTTTGTGTCAGCAATGATTACCCCATTGCGTGCAGCGTGTTCCGAAGCGCGGGTATACGCCTCTAGGGAGATTTGGCGGGCTTGCTCAGCTAATTCCGAGCCGACAATGTCGACAGCTTCGTTATAACTGATATTGATGTCATGGCCTTCTGTCGCCTTTGTCGATGGAGTGAAGACAGCTTCTGGAAGTTGTTGAGCTTCTAAGAGGTCAGCAGGTAGGGAAGTTCCATGCATCGTCCCTGATTGTTGGTACTCCTTCCAAGCCGACCCGGTGATGTATCCACGAACGATGCATTCAAGCGGCAACATCTCCGCTTTGCGCACCAGAAGAGCTCTCCCTGTCCATTCGGGACGTCTAGCTATCTCAGGAAAGTCAGCTGGGTCTGCTGACACTAGATGGGTCTGGGCACTTGGTGCGAGATAATCAGACCACCAGACCGTCATCGCCGTTAGTACTCTGCCTTTGTCTGGTATCGGCTCACCGAAGACAACATCGAACGCCGATATTCGGTCTGTTGCCACCATAAGCAGATGTCGGTCGTCTACGACGTACATCTCTCTAACTTTGCCACTGTGCAATAACTGAAGTTCGTTCACATCTCTTCTCTACTAGAGAATGGGGGAAGGATGGTAGGACCCTGCTGCAGGATGGGCAGAATTAATCGTGGCTGCAGCACTCAAAAAAGCCTGAACTTGAACTTCGGCGAGGCCAACGAAGTTATTGTGGTCCGCCAGAATTTCTTTAATTGTGTCCACATCAAGAGGCAGATTCGGGTCGGCTGCAATTCGGTCAACCATGTCGTTAGTTCCTGAGGTGCCTTCGCGAATTTCTAGCGCTGCAGCGACTGCATGTTCCTTGATAATCGCATGTGCTTCTTCTCGGCCGGCACCTGCTTTGACCGCGCTCATGAGAATGCGAGTAGTCGCGAGAAACGGTAAGTATTGGTCGAGTTCTCGAGCAATAACAGGAAAGTGTGCGCCGAAACCGTCTAGAACCGTGAGCGTCGTTTCGAGCGCGCCATCTAGAGCAAAAAAAGCGTCTGGAAGCACTACTCGTCGAACGACAGAACAACTAACGTCACCCTCATTCCACTGGTCTCCTGCGATTGAAGCTGCCATCGTGAGATGCCCCCGCAGGATTGCAGCGAAACCGTTAATTCGTTCGGCGGAACGTGCATTCATCTTGTGTGGCATAGCCGATGAGCCAACTTGACCTTCACGAAAACCTTCTGTTGCGAGATCTAACCCAGCCATAAGGCGAACCTGCAGCGCGAGATTTCCCAAGGGACTCACTGCTTGCACCAACGAACTAACAACGTCTAGGTCCAGGGACCGAGGGTAAATTTGTCCAACCGAATCAAGGGTGCGTTCAAATCCCAGTTGCTTAGCTACTCGCTGCTCAAGTTCTTCCACCTTGGCAGCGTCTCCTTCATAAAGGTCGAGAAGATCTTGTTGGGTGCCAACGGGACCCTTTAGGCCACGCAAGGGGTAGCGGTTGAGCAACTCGTCGAGACGTTCGAAAACTAGGAGCGTTTCTTGGCCTAGATTGGCAAATCGTTTACCGAGTGTTGTGAGTTGAGCTGGCACGTTGTGAGAACGTCCGGTGATAGAGACTTCCTGGTACTGCACGGCAAGCTCAGCCAGACGAACAATGACCGTCGCAAGCCGGTCTCGGACAACCTGCATTGATTGCTTGATCTGGAGTTGCTCTACGTTTTCCGTTAGATCCCGTGACGTCAATCCTTTATGGATGTGTTGGTAACCAGCAAGTTCAGAAAATTCTTCGATTCGCGCCTTAACGTCGTGCAATGTAACTCGTTCGCGTTGTTGGATTGAATCTAGGTCGACGTTATGCACAACGGACCGGTACGAGTCAATGGCGGCTGGGTCGATTTCTAGTCCTAAATCCTTTTGCCCTTCAAGGACCGCTATCCAAAGTTCACGCTCCAAAACAACCTTGTTTTCAGCTGACCAGATTTGCGTCATCTCAGGTGACGCATATCGGTTAGCCAAAATATTTGAGACCTGAGCTTTGTTCGGTGTCATCTTGCACCTTCATCTCGGAACGTTTTAAGGCGTTCGGTTAGCCCAGCATCAGTTATTGACAGCATCTCCACAGCTAGTACCGCAGCATTCGCGGAACCGTTAACAGCGACTGTCGCAACAGGGATACCACGAGGCATTTGCACTGTTGATAACAGGGAGTCAAGGCCGTCACTAATACCCCCAGAAAGAGGAACACCGATCACGGGCAACGTGGTGTGGGCTGATACAACGCCAGCAAGATGGGCTGCCATGCCAGCGCCACAAATAATCGCAGCGAAACCGTTATCGCGGGCATTACTTGCAAAATCCCCCACTAGTTCTGGATTTCGGTGCGCAGACATGACGTGAACTTCGTGTTGAACTCCAAAGCGGTCAAGCAGCTCCGACGCACCAGCCATCTTCTCGTCGTCTCGGGGTGAACCCATAAGAATCGCTACCTTCATGTGATTTCCTCCTGAACGGTTTCTAACTCAATCGAAGCACCAATATCGGTGCGGTGCTGCATACCAGGCCAAGAGATGGCACTTACCGCCTCGTACGCGATTTTTCTTGCCTCACTCAATGTCGATCCACGGCCACAGACATTAAGTACTCGGCCTCCGCCGGTAACCAGCTCGTGCCGATTATTTCCTTTGACACCAGCACAGAAGACAGTCGCACCTTTGACTGCTTCTGCTTGTTCGATGCCTTGGATCAAATCGCCCGTTCTCGGCGATGCGGGGTAGCCCTCCACTGCTAAAACAACCGTAACCATGCTGTCCTCTGAGATCTTCAGCTCGGTCTTCAAGTCACCCAATGCCACTTGCATAAGAATCTGTGCGATATCACCCTCTAAGCGAGGAAGAATCACTTGGGCTTCGGGATCACCAAATCGAATGTTGTATTCCAGAAGTTTTGGTCCTTCTGCAGTGAGCATAAACCCCGCGAAGAGAACCCCTCGGTAATCAATCCCTCGGTTCTGTAATTCGTTAACCGTCGGATGGATTGCCACATCCATGAGTTGTTCTAAGTCTTGGGAACTCAATTCAGGAAGCGGGGAATAGCAGCCCATTCCTCCGGTGTTAGGGCCGTAATCGTCGTTGAGCAGTCGTTTGTGATCTTGAGCCGCTGTCGGGATCAGCACCGCCTTCTGTCCATCACAAAGTGCAAAGAGCGAGAGCTCAGGACCATGCAGTCCTTCCTCAATAACGATGCGACGTCCCGCTTCTCCGAACGAATTACCACAAAGTTTATTTCTGATGTCATCGACGGCTTCAGCGTATGTATTTGTGACCAACACACCTTTACCGGCTGCTAGTCCATCAGTCTTCACCACATAGGGAGGGGTGAGAGTCGACAGGAAATCCACTGCTTGATCAACTTCGTCTGCATGGAAGGACTCATAGCGGGCCGTGGGGACTCCAGCCGCGTCTACAAGCTCCTTCATCCAAATTTTCGAACCTTCCAGCATCGCCCCATCAGAGCCGGGACCAAACACATGACGACCTCGCGATCTCAAATCATCAGCAAGTCCCTCAACCAATGGAACCTCGGGGCCTACCACATATAAATCTGCTTCTATGTCAGTTGTCGTCACTCCAGTACTGCCTTCGATACCCGGGGACCCGGGAGTCACCACTACGTCCGCATGAATAGAAAGAGTACGAGCTAAGGCGTGTTCACGACCTCCAGAGCCGACCACGCAAACTTTCATGCCGCGAACCGCAAATATTGCTCACGTCCCGGGCCCACACAAACAAATCGAATAGGAACGCCCATCTGCCGTTCAAGAAACGATATGTACTCAACTGCTTCTCTGGGGAGGTCATTACGTTCCGTGGCATCGGAAAGATCCGTTTGCCAACCTGGGAATTCGGCATATACAGGCACCGCTTTGTCGTGCATCCGTCTGAGGTGAGGCAGGTATTCATATCGTTCACCTTCAACCTCATAGGCGACACAGACCTTGATGGTCTCTAGTTCGTCCAGCACATCAAGTTTGGTGAGAGCGATTTCTGTACAAGCATTGAGTCGAACTGCTTGGCGCGCCATCACTGCATCGAACCAACCCACTCGCCTTCGACGTCCTGTGTTGGTTCCGTACTCTCTTCCTACCTCAACCAGGTGTTCTCCGACTGCGTCGTCGAGTTCCGTAACGAACGGTCCCGAGCCAACTCGAGTCAGATATGCCTTGGCGATTCCAATCACTTGGTCAATGGCACCTGGGCCAATGCCCGCTCCTACAAGGGCGTAGCCCGCGACCGGATTTGAAGAAGTTACGAATGGGTAAGTCCCATGGTCTAAGTCAAGGAAGGTCGCTTGGGCTCCTTCAAAAAGAACCCGCTGCCCCGCATGAAGGGCCTCGTGCAGATGTCCAACAGTGTCTCCAATATAAGGAGCAACTCTTGGAGCAATGTCTCGAATCAGTTCTTCGGCAAGTTGGTCTGGATCAACTCCATCATGTCCGTAGATATTGCGAAGAATCACATTTCTTTCAGCCAAGGCGCTGTGTAAACGGGATCTCAAATGCGTTGGATCCAGCAGATCTTCGACTCTGATGCCTACCCGTGACGCCTTGTCTGCGTATGCGGGGCCAATCCCTCGTTTTGTAGTGCCAATTTTGTTGTCACCTAATTGGCTTTCCGCCAACTCATCCAGAATTTGATGGTATGGAAGAACAAGGTGTGCCTGGGGGCTGAGCATCAAGCGCTGGCAATCGACGCCTTTTGCGGTCAAAGCGTCAATCTCGGCCAACAAGACGTATGGGTCTACCACGACGCCATTACCAATAATGGGCACTACGTGGTCATACAGGATCCCGCTCGGGACAAGTTGTAGCGCAAAGACCTCTCCATCAACGACAAGCGTGTGGCCCGCGTTATGGCCGCCTTGATATCGAACGACATGGGCACATTCTTTGGCCACTATGTCTACGACTCGTCCTTTACCTTCGTCACCCCATTGGGTACCAACCACAATTGATCCCGGCACGGACTTCTCCAAACGTCATCTGCTGACGTTGTCAGATCCTAATTGCGAACGGCGACTTTTCTAGGATGAATTACCGGGCTTCTTGCTTTTCTCGTTTGCATCGAAAACTTACCCTCATTAATAAAGTCAGCGTCGACGTCTTGGGTCGAGCCATGGGATGACCGATTGTTGAAGAGGCACCAAATCCCTTCGATATTGACGATGAGTCTCCATCACCGTGGCAGTCGCCGCGGCTTGAAGTTCACGCATTTCTGCTTCAAGTTGCGCTACACGATGCTCAAGATCCAAAACACGTTTTACCCCTGCCAAATTCAAGCCTTCGTTGGTCAGTTCCTGGATTCGACGTAGAAGAGCGATGTCGATATCGCTGTATCTACGACTACCTCCCGGGGTCCGAGCGGGCTCTACTAGACCCTTACGTTCATAAATTCGAAGTGTTTGGGCGTGGACGCCGGCAAGTTCAGCTGCGACTGAAATCACGTAAACAGCGCGAGCTGGATCTGGTGTTGAAGATAGTGGGCCCATGCTTAGCCCTCCTCCTTTATGTCGCTTCGGGGCGACCAATCAGTCACCTCTTGCAACGCCTCAATTGCTGCTCTTTCTTTTGGGGTTAGTTCCTTCGGCACAACAATTTCGACAGTGACGAGCAAATCACCCTTCGATTTCGGGGTTTGGACACCTCTGCCCTTAACTCGAAAAGTTGTTCCTGATTTCGTACCCCCTGGGATCTTCAAAGTCACTGTCGAATGATCGTATGTAGGGATCTTAATTTCAGAACCAAGAGCTGCTTCTGGAAAAGTCACTGGGATCAGCAAAGTTAAATGTTGGCCCTTTCGACCAAACATTGAGTCAGGGCTCACTTCGACTACCACATAAAGATCACCATTCGGGCCCCCATTGCGGCCAGCTCCACCTTTGCCGGCTATACGAATTCGTTGACCATCATCGACACCTGGCGGGATTTTGACCTTTGCGTGAGAGCGGTCACCGCTCGTTGACCGACCCAGCATCACATTTGTTGTAATGCCATCAATTGCATCTCGGAACCCTAGGTGTATGCGAGTTTCTTGATCGACACCTCGCATAGGCATGGGTCCACGTTGTCCTCGGCCGAAGAAATTCCCAAACATTCCGCCAAGATCATCAAAGTCTTCAAAGCGAACATTGAAGCCATCTTGACCGGAAGCGAAGCCACCCATGGCTGACGGTCCCAGGCGTCGGGCCTCGTCGTATTCATTGCGCTTTGTCTCATCCCCTAAAACGTCGTAAGCAGCTGAAACCTCTTTGAAGCGATCTTCGTTGCCAGTCTTGGCATCTGGATGATGAGACCGCGCAAGTTTTCTATACGCCTTAGTTATCTCTTTCGCCGAAGCACTTGATGGGACCCCAAGAACCGCGTAGTAATCCTTTTCAAACCACTCTCGCTGAACTGCCATCATCCACCTCCCTGCGACAACTAAGAGCTACCCACCACTCACCTTGACCATTGAGGGACGAAGAATCGACTCCCCCCAGCGATAACCGGCACGAAGCTCTTCAACCACTACTTGCTCTTCGCCCTCCCCGGTCTCAAAGGACATGGCCTCATGCAACTGTGGGTCAAATGGAACCCCTAGGGCTTCAATACGGGTCAGACCATTATTTTCAAGAACAGTCTCAAGTGCACTTCGGATAGGAGCTATTTCTTCAAGGCCTTGCTCAAAAGCCGCGTCACATGCGTCAAGGACTGGCAGTAGCGCTTCTACAAGTCGGGAAACTCCTTGCGAAATTCGTTGATCGACTTCGTTCGCACTGCGCCGACGGAAGTTTTCAAAATCCGCTTGAAGCCGTTGAAGCGAGTCACGGAAATCGTCACGTTCGGCTGTAACCATCTCTAGGGACTCAACCAGGTCTTCAACTGAAAGAGCGTTAGCTGCAGGATCTTCGGATTGTTGTCCGTTGGTATCCGCTGAATTGCGCTCTTCTTCATCTACTTCGAGTTGAAGCGCTTCTTGTTCGGGTTGACCGATCTCTTCGTCCGTCACTGGTCTTCATCAACGATTTCAGCGTCGACTACATCTTCAGCATCTCCAGATTGATCGGGAGGCGCATCACCAGCTTGTTGTGCCGCTGACTCGTAGAGCTTTTGGCTGAAGGTTTGACTGACGGTTGTAAGTTGTTCAGAAGCTGTGCGAATTGCTTCTACATCCTCGTTCTCATTCTCAAGCGCCTCTTTAAGAACCGCTAAAGCACCTTCAACTTCGGCTTTGTCTTCATTGGATACTTGTTCTGCTTGGTCGGACAAGAGTTTCTCTATTTGGTACACCAAAGCGTCAGCATTGTTGCGAATCTCAGCTGCTTCACGGCGTTGACGGTCTTCCTCCGCGTGAGACTCTGCGTCTTTGACCATTTGATCAATGTCGTCATCACTTAAGTTCGACTGACCACTGATGGTGATCGATTGTTCTTTATCAGTCGCTCGATCTTTTGCTGAAACATTCACAATTCCGTTGGCGTCTATATCGAACGTCACTTCAATCTGAGGGACCCCGCGTGGCGCAGGTGGAAGATCAACGAGCTGGAATTTACCCAGGGTTTTATTACCTGACGACATTTCTCGTTCTCCCTGCAGAACATGTATTTCCACCGAAGGTTGCATGTCATCAGCGGTTGTGAAGACTTCGGTGCGCTTTGTGGGAATCGTCGTGTTCCGCTCAATGAGCTTCGTCATGACACCACCTTTGGTCTCGATACCAAGACTCAGCGGAGTCACATCAAGAAGGAGAACGTCCTTGACGTCTCCCTTCAATACACCCGCTTGGATAGCGGCACCTACTGCCACCACTTCGTCTGGGTTCACACCTTTGTGGGGTTCTTTGCCTGCAATTTCCATGACAAGTTCTTGAACCGCTGGCATGCGAGTGGACCCGCCGACCATTATCACGTGATCGATATCGTTTGACGTCAAGTTCGCGTCGTCTATCGCCTGCTTAAATGGTGCTCGACAACGGTCTACAAGATCTGCCGTGATCTCTTGAAACTTAGCTCTGCTTAACTCGTAATCAAGATGCAGAGGTCCGCTGTCGGTGGCAGTGATAAACGGAAGATTGATCTGGGTTGTCTGCTTCGAAGACAAATCTTTCTTAGCTTGCTCACCGGCTTCCTTGAGCCGTTGGAGGGCCATCGGATCAGATTTGAGATCGACGCCATGATCACCTTTGAAGGAGTCCGCGAGCCAGTCAATTACTCTTTCGTCCCAGTCATCACCGCCGAGTTGAGTGTCACCAGCTGTGGACTTGACTTCAAAGACTCCATCGCCGATTTCTAAGACCGAAACGTCAAAGGTGCCGCCGCCAAGGTCAAAGACCAAGATGGTCTGGTCCTCTGCCTCTCTGTCTAGTCCGTATGCCAGCGCTGCAGCAGTCGGTTCATTGATTATTCGCAGAACTTCGAGACCCGCTATTTGTCCCGCTTCTTTTGTGGCCGTTCTTTGCGCGTCGTCAAAATAGGCAGGGACTGTAATAACCGCTTCGGTCACTTCATCACCGAGATATTGTTCTGCATCTCTTTTTAACTTCTGGAGCACCCGGGCGGCTATCTCTTGAGGGGTGTAGGACTTATCGTCGATCTCTACGGTCCAATTCGTTCCGACATGTCTTTTCACGGAGGCCAAGGTTCGATCTGGGTTAGTTACCGCCTGTCGTTTAGCAACTTCACCTGTAAGCACTTCGCCATTCTTGGAAAATCCAACTATTGACGGGGTGGTTCGGTCTCCTTCAGCGTTTGCGATAACAGTGGGTTCGCCACCTTCCATCGCTGAAACAACCGAGTTTGTTGTTCCTAGGTCTATACCAACTGCCTTGGGCATTAATTATCTCCTGCTATTGGATTCGGTCAGGTTGTCCCTCAAACGTTCAGATTCCGCTATATTTCAAGCGTTTGAACATCCGAGGGGTAACCATCATAAAAGTTGAGTGTGGTATTTACAACTTTGATATCGAAATTAATTTGAGGGGTCCCCTAAAAGTGTCCGACTAAGGTGCAAATCATGGGTAATCAGGCCACTCGGCTAATTCTTCTGAGACATGGCGAAAGTCAGTGGAATCTCGAGAACAAGTTCACGGGCTGGTACGACGTCAACCTGACAGAGAAAGGGATAGAAGAAGCTCGAAACGCAGGGCAACTGTTAGTTGCCGCTGGGCTGTTTCCCGATGTTGCTCATACATCTCTTCAAACACGAGCGATTCTCACAGCCAATTTGGCGCTTACGGCATGCGATCGATTATGGATTCCTGTCCGGAGGAATTGGCGTCTGAATGAGCGACATTACGGTGGTCTCACTGGCCTGAATAAACAAGAAACCGTGGATCTTCATGGACAAGACAAAGTTCATGAGTGGCGAAGAAGTTATTCGACGCGGCCGCCAACAATGCCCGCGGATCATCCGCATAACCCCAACGACGACCTTAGATACCAATCAGTTCCGAAGGAACAGCTCCCAAATAGCGAATGTCTAGCTGACGTAGTGGATCGTCTAATCCCTTATTGGGAAGGCCCGATCAGTGATGATTTGATCGCCAACGATACCGTTCTTGTGGCAGCTCACGGCAACAGCCTCAGGGCGTTGGTTAAGCATCTTGACGGAATATCAGATCATGACATCCTCAATCTCAATATTCCGACCGGTGCACCGATCGTCTACGACTTGGACTCAAACCTGACACCATCCGAATCCCTAGACGTCTCACAACGCTATTTATCTTGATAATCAACGAATGGTGCACACCGTGTCAAAGGGCGTCGACGCCTCGTTCGCCTGTGCGTATACGAGTGACGCTCTCTACTTCGGTGACCCACACTTTCCCATCACCGATCTTTTCGGTTCGAGCTGCCTCCACTAGGCAGTCCACTACTCGATCTGTGTCAGCTGCATCCACCAATATTTCAACTCTGACTTTAGGAATGAAGTCGACGTGATATTCCGTTCCTCGATAGGTCTCAGTGTGTCCACCTTGTCGACCGAACCCCCGCACCTCTGACGCGGTTAAACCTTGGACGTTTGTGTCCTGCAAAGCTTCGACTACTGCTTCAAGCCGATGCGGCTTAATCACTGCTGTCACCAAACGCACCATGCAAGACCTCCGTAATCGGTTTCTGCCTAACCACCTTGTCACGTAAGAAAGAACACGGCCAGCGTCAGAGTTGCAAACATTGAATGCACAAAGCGAACAGATGCAACGGAAAGCGTCGCGTCGTTCTTAAGCGAAAGTACGTATTACTCAGGACGAGGCCATTTTCACAGGGCCCTAGCCTGTTCATTGGTTGAGCGTCCGGTAACTTGACCTACGTGAAAGCACGAGTAAAGCCGCATCACCTCGCGCTCGCAGTTGGAGTTGCGTTCGCATCGGTGACGGCAATTTCCGGAGTCGCGGCAACCGTTTTCGGGTTCCATAACAACAACGATGTCCATCGGGAAGTATTCGGGAACATCCCCGGGGCTCTGAAACTAGCGTTTTATGTGATTACACCGATACTCATAGTTTTTGGGGCATGGAATTTCGCTCAACGAGTGAAAAATTGGGAACGCGGGGCCCCGGATCGCCGCTCAACTACAGGTTCCAACGCCAAAAAGCGCGTTCGCGACTATCGATCTGGCGTGATGATGCAGACCCTATTGAGAGACCCTGCTGCCGGGGTAATGCACGCTCTTCTTTATTACGGATTCCTAGTTCTGTTGGCGGTGACTACCACTCTAGAAATTGACCACCAGCTACCTGAGCGTTTGAAGTTCCTGCATGGGGGGACTTACCAAGGGTTTAGTTTCGTCGGGGATTTAGCCGGACTCGCATTTACGGTGGGCATGGCCTGGTCAATTGTTCGCCGCTATATACAAAAGCCCTATCGCATCAAGATAAAAACCCGACCCGAACATGCTCTAATTTTGGCAGTGCTACTGGGCCTGGGGTTAACCGGTTTCGCAGCAGAGGCTTTCCGAATAGCTGTAGAAGGCCGGCCATCGTACGAGCAGTGGTCATTCATTGGTTACCCACTTTCAGCCCTTGTTGACCAGGTCGGAACAGTCGCTGGTTGGCACCAGGCGATGTGGATCGTTCACGTCATATGCTTTATGGCTTTTCTGGTGATGCTCCCCGTCACGATGCTCCGCCACATGTTCACTTCTCCCCTGAACATGTATTTGAAGGATCGAGAACGGCCGAAAGGTGCCATGCGGGCGTTACCGGATCTAATGGAGGCAGAGGACATAGAAACCATTGGCGCTTCGGTGGTGGAGGACTTTACTTGGAAACAATTATTAGATACAGACAGTTGCACCATGTGCGGTCGTTGCACTGCGGTGTGTCCAGCTCACGCGACTGGCAAACCTCTCGACCCCAGAGAGATAGTTCTAAAGACAGGCGAGGTGATGGCAGCCACCGGCGAACATGGTCAGGTATCTCCACCGATTGGCACAGACACAGAAATCAAGGTCGAGGCCAACAGCTTGTTCGAGCGGATCAGCGGTGACGAAATTTGGGCGTGTACCAGCTGTCGCGCGTGTGATGAAAATTGTCCAGTCAATATCGAAATTCTCGACAAGATTCTCGATATGCGGAGATATCTCACTCTGATGGAAAGCGACTTTCCTGGCGAGTTAGGTGGAGCTTTCAGAGGAATGGAGAACAACGCCAACCCTTGGAACATGAATAACGGTGAGCGAGCAGACTGGGCCGCTGATATTGACGTCCAGGTCGTCGACCCTTCGGATCCATTTGATCACGAGTACTTGTATTGGGTTGGCTGCGCTGGATCATTTGATGACAAAAACCAAAAAGTGTCTGAAGCAACAGCGAAATTACTTCAACGAGCAGGGGTCGATTTCGCCATTCTCGGTCCCTCTGAAATGTGCACTGGAGACAGCGCTCGACGCTCCGGGAACGAATACCTATTCCAAATGCTCGCTGCCGAAAACGTAACCAATCTCAACGAGATGGGGGTAAGAAAGATTGTTACGCAATGCCCCCACTGCTTCAACACCTTGAAGAACGAATACCCCCAATATGGCGGTAACTGGGAGGTTCTCCACCACACCCAATTCCTCGAGGAATTAGTTGAATCTGGGGCACTCGACCTCAGCGAGGCAAAATTAGATGAGCGGATCGTGTATCACGACTCCTGTTATTTGGGCAGACACAATGACGTTTACATGTCACCGAGAAATGTGATTGGGACTTTAAGCGGAGTAGAGATAGTTGAAGCTCCAAGAAACGGGACTAAGGGAATGTGCTGCGGAGCTGGCGGCGCTCGCATGTGGATGGAAGAAACTATCGGCACGAAAGTCAATGACGAACGTTCCGAAGAACTCATCAACACGGGCGCAAGTCGAATCGCCACTGCTTGCCCGTTCTGTTACGTGATGATCGACGATGGGGTAAAGGGACATGGCATCGAAGAAGACCAAGTCAAGGTCGCTGATATTTCAATTCACTTAGTTGAGGCTTTAGAGGCATCCCAAAACGATTCAGCGGACAGCAACTAGACCACTGCGAAAACGACCGGCACTACTCAAAATTTTCGTGAAAGCGGCTGGCCGTCGGGCCACGCTGGCCTCTGTATTTAGAACCTAGAGATGACGCTCCATATGGCACATCAGCAGGGGTGGTCATTTGGATAAAACTGATTTGACCAATCTTCATTCCTGGGTACAGCGTTATGGGAAGGTTCGCCACATTGGAAAGCTCCAGAGTTAGATGGCCAGCCCAACCGGCGTCAACGAAACCAGCGGTTGTGTGGATAAGCAATCCAAGTCGGCCTAACGAAGACTTCCCCTCAATCCGTCCTACTAAATCATCAGGAATTGCTACTCGCTCAAGCGTTGAACCAAGCGCAAATTCTCCAGGATGCAAAACGAAAGCATCCCCACTATCGACCTTGACCTCTTCTGTAAGGTCAGTTTGGTCTTGCTTAACATCGATGACTCTTTGGGTGTGATTCAAAAAGACGCGGAAACGATCATCAAGGTGAAGGTCAACCGATGAGGGCTGTATATCCTGAGGATCCAAGGGATCAATGACAATCTTGCCCTCTGCCAAAAGTTCGCGGATTGTCCGGTCCGAGAGAATCATAGGGGTCGAATTCTAGCGTCACTGAGAGATGCGAATTGCTTCGAAATCGGACCTTTAATCACATCACGAATCCGAGATGACGGTCATCGTTAGACTCTGTAATCAGTCAAACCAATCATTTCGCGGGTGTAGTTCAATGGCAGAACGTCAGCTTCCCAAGCTGAGAACGCGGGTTCGATTCCCGTCACCCGCTCCAAAAACTTGATCAGCCCACAAGCGTCGCTAGGGCCCAAATAGAAACAATCATCCCTACCGCAATCATCAAGAGGCTGCGACCAACCGGAGCTCGACTGAGTTCCTTCTCCGTCCGTGGTTCCAAACGCGGTTTAATCATTGCTAAACCGTTACCAACGACCAGAGCGGCACCAAGAGCTAGCAACAAAAATGGGATTAAATCAGGACCTAGAAACATAATTTCTGCGATTACGTCTGATCTTGATACCGGCTCATATTGGCGAACCTTGTGTAATTACTAAGCCACGCGAGACGCACCGTGCCCGTCGGGCCATTCCTATGCTTGGCAACAATGATCTCTGCGGAGCCAATGTCGGGCGATTCCGGGTTATATACCTCGTCGCGGTAAATGAAAGCCACCACATCAGCGTCTTGTTCTATTGATCCGGACTCTCGGAGGTCAGCGAGCATGGGTCGCTTATCGGTGCGGGACTCTAATCCGCGGCTCAGCTGCGACAGGGCAACAATTGGAGTTTCGAGTTCACGGGCGAGAATTTTAAGACCGCGGGACATTTCCGACACTTCGACTTGTCGATTTTCTGCATTCCCGCGTCCACTCATTAGCTGTAAATAGTCGACAACGATCAAACCCAGATCACCAAGTCGACTTTTGAGTCTCCTGGCTTTCGCTCGGATTTCCATCACTGTGAGATTGGGATTGTCGTCAATCCAAATAGGAGCTTCACCTAACTTGCCGACAGCACGAGTGATCTTCGGCCAGTCATCTTCAGATAAATTTCCATTCCTCATTCGTTGAGAATCAACTCTGGCATCTGAACAAAGCAAACGTTGGGTTAGTTCAAGGTGACCCATCTCAAGTGAGAAAAATAAGACGGGCCGTTGAGCTTCAAGTGCTGCGCTCGCTGCCATTCCTAGACCAAAAGCGGTTTTCCCCATTGAGGGGCGGGCACCAACAACCACCAAGTTGCTTGGCTGCAGTCCAGACAGCAATTCGTCAAAGTCGACATAACCTGTCGGTAAACCAGTGATGGTGTTGCCCTGTTCATAAAGTTCCTCTAACCGATCAAGGTTGGCGTCAAGCAACTCTCGGATCGGTTTTGTGCTGTCGACGACCCGTCGTTCAGCAATCTGGAACATCATCGCTTCAGCTTCGTCAACCGTTTTAACGACATCTTCGGGATGGCTGTAGCCCAGTTCAACGATGTCTCCAGCGACACCGATGAGTCTCCTCAGTAATGCATGTTCTTCTACGATCCGTGCGTAACGCGCCGCGTTTGATGATGCGGGCGTACCCGTTTGTAACTCCAAAAGTCGTTGAGGTCCCCCAATTTGCTCTAGTAGGCCAGATCGGGTGAGTTCTTCAGCGACAGTAACTGGATCGGCTGGCTCGCCAGCTCCATACAACGAAGCAATCGCGTCAAAGATGTAGGCGTGTGCTGGAACATAGAATTGATCAGCACTCAGTGTTTCTACCGCTGGGCCTATTGCATCCCGCGATAACAACATCGCTCCCAGCAGCGACGCTTCGGCGTCTGAGTTATGCGGCGGCACACGAGTATTGGGATTTGACGGAGGAGGGGTAAAAGACGGGTCGTTAGTCATTGGTGTCAGCTTGTCAGACTTCTCATGTGTAGAACTAGGGGCAGACATTGGGGATTTAGTAGCCTTTTTCTGTGGATAAACCCCCTAGTTATCCACAAAACATGACAGATGTGTGACGAACCACGCCAAGTGGTCCTGAAACTCTCGATAACTAAGAATTCGCGCGAGCAGTGAAAATAGAAATGAAAGATCTGCTCAAGAGATCTTTTCAGCAGAGAGTTTTGCGTCGTCAAAGTTTAGGTAACGCTCCGGAATTGGGATTTTAAATACTTCCGCTGCGTTCAAACCGAGGATCCTGGCGCGGCTCAGATCATCTAATTCGCCCATGGTCCGTTCGATGGCCTCCGCGGAATGGGGCCATGAACCTTCATGGTGGGGATAGTCATTAGCCCACATGAAGTTTGGTACTAGCCCATGTCGCAGAGCTAGGTCAAGGCCCGCTGCGTCTTCTTGAAAGGTCGCGAACCCTTGGCGTTTAAAATATTCGCTGGGCAATAAATCAAGTTTGGGTCGTACCGCCCAATGATGCTTCAGGTACGCCTCGTCCATGGCTTGTATCGCCCAGGGGACCCATCCAATACCAGCCTCTACGCTGCCAAACCGTAAATTGGGAAATTGTTCCGCGACACCAGAAGCGCAGAGGTTTGCTATTGGTTCGATATTTTGCGCGAGGGAGTGAACAGCGTAATTAATGACGGCTCCACCACGGCTACGAGATGTTCGAGGGTCTCTACCAGTAGAGATATGGAACGTAACGGGCAAATCTACTTCAGTGATCGCAGCCCATAAAGGGTCGAACTCTCGGAGGTTGTAATTCAGAGCCTCATGATCAGGGGGTCCCCATATTGGTTTACTTGGAAGTTGTAAGCCTTTGAATCCGAGATCAGCACACCGTTGAATTTCGGTAATAGCGTCTTCAAGAGCAGCTGGCGCGATGCATGCCATCGGGATCAGCTGATCCCCGTGGGGCCCAAAGGTTTCCCAGGCCCAGTCGTTATAGGCATGGCACATCGCATGACTGAAATCTGGGTCGCTAGTCGCCCACATTGTTAAACCCTTGTTGGGAAAAATAATTTCTGCATCGGTGCCATCTGCTGCAAGGTCCGCCAGCCGACCTTCGGGTGTGTAACCAGCCTTGTTACGCAGAAGATCTTGTCCTTCGAACTTGATGTCGTTGAGTTTGAGCGGATTTCGAAAACCTTCTGTTTTTTGAAACTTCTGGCCCTTCATCCCAATGATGACACCGGGCAGGCGTTCTTGATATTTGTCATCCATGCGAGTCGCCCATAAATCTTTGGGTTCTTGCGCATGGCCGTCTGTCGACACCATGAAATATTTGTCTGCCGCGTCGGGACGAGGTGAGCGTTCCCAGTCCACTGATCCAGGGCTCGAAAGGCGCCATTCATTGTTGGCATCGGGTGCAGGAATAACAGTTGTCATAATCTTTCTCCGCTTACAGCATCGCGCAGAACTACTACTCCGTTCAGCGCAACGTATCTCTCATCGGACAGTTCTGGTGTTCAGATACATCGAATAGAGGCTCGTCGTCGCACATATGTAAAGGCGGTTTCGTTTAAGTCCACCGAATGCAACGTTGGATACCACTTCTGGAATCCGAATTTTCCCTATCAGGGAACCCTCAGGGGAGTAGCAATGGACACCGTCACCGGCTGACGTCCAGAGGTTTCCTTGATAATCAACCCGAAAGCCATCAAAGACTCCGCTCGTGCAAGTTGCAAAGGTTGAATACGAATCAGAAACAAATTTGCCTTCATCCGAGACCTGATACGCACGGATATCGGGCGGGCATTTCGACCCAACGTGAGAGATCCCTGTATCTGCTACGTAAAGGGTTTTCTCATCTGGCGAAAATGCCAAGCCGTTAGGTCGGGTCATATCCCTGATTACCGGATCTAGAGTGCCGTCGGCATCCAGTCGATATACGTAGCATTCTCCGATCTCGGAGTCAGCCATATCCCCTTCATAATCACTGTCAATGCCATATGTTGGGTCGGTAAACCAAATACTTTCGTCGGATCTCACAACGACATCGTTGGGCGAGTTCAGACGCTGTCCTTGATACTGATCTACAAGTATTTCTCGAAAGCCATCATGACCAATGCGAGTGATCGCTCGACCGCGATGTTCAGCGGTGATTATTCGACCTTGGAGGTCGAGGCAATGACCATTGGCATTAAACGACGGTTCTTCAAAAATATCAACGCTTCCGGTCCGTTCGTCGAATCTGAGTGTTCGGTCGTTCGGAATATCGGAGAAGATGAGGTGACGCGCGCTTGGCACATATACCGGACCTTCCATCCATCGAGCACCGGTCCACAAGCATTCGAGATGAGCGTTATGGATTACTAGTCGGTAGAACTTAGGGTCTAGGACTTCAATCGCTTGGTCTAGGGCCATGGCTCCCTTTGGAGAACAAAGTTCGGGAAAGCTTGTGCGGCCTTATTCGACAGAAGCGACTTCTACAGTTAATAGAGCTCGCACTTCGGGGTGAAGGCGCATTTCAACTTGGTGGGTTCCTACCTGGCGAATAGGTTCCTCAAGTGACATGTTCCTGCGGTCTAACTCAATTCCCGTTTGAGCTTGTACAGCTTCAGCAATGTCACTAGTAGTGACCGACCCATACAATTGGTCATCTTGGCCAACTCGGGCTTCGATGGAGACCACTAGTGCTTCGAGGCGTTGAGCAGCTTCTTCAGCTACTTCTCTTTGTTTGAGGTCCTGCAGATCTCGAGAACGTTGCATCGCAGCAGCCTGGCCAACAGCACCTTCTGTCGCTCGCATAGCCAGTCCTTTGGGCATTAAGAAGTTCTGGGCGTATCCGTTGGCAACTTCCACTACATCACCTGTATTGCCGACGCCTTCTACGTTGGAGCGGAGGATGACTTTCATTCGGCAGTTACCTCTTCCATAGTGTCGTCTCCCGCAGTCTCGTCAACCACAACAACGTCATCGGATTCCGTTGGCGCTGAATACTCATCTTCTTGCATGTCAAGTTGAGCATCGTCATCACGGTCTTCGTAACGAC
>DJZU01000061.1:26496-46045 GCA_002448715.1 Candidatus Neomicrothrix sp. UBA6944
TCGTAACGACCGTCATCACGGTCTGAGCGACCTCGTCGCCGGTCACCTTTTCGCTGTGTCACGACTCTTTGCGCGTAAGGGATCAGGGCCATTTCTCGGGCAACTTTGATCGCTTTTGCAACTTCGCGTTGTTGTTGACGGTCATTCCCTGAAACTCGTTGTCCGCGAATTTTGGCTCGATCAGATATGAATGCTCGTAACAAGTTGACGTCCTTGTAGTCGACGTACTCAATCTTGTCTTTAACGAGTGGGCTGACCTTTTTCTTCCGCGGCTTTCTCAGGTCCTTTGCACTCATTCGGGGTGGTTTTTTCTTGCCGGCCATTAGAACGGCTCCTCATCCGGGATTTCATAGCCTGCTCCAAAGTCAGAGCCTGCATTGGGTTGATTTGACTGTGTGGGTTGGGGTGAGCCCCCTCCCCCGCGTTCGTTCTTACTTACTTGGGCAGTGGCCCACTTGATGCTTGGGCTCACTTCGTCAGCGACAATTTGAACTGCTGATCTGTTCTCTCCGTTTTGGCCTTCCCAAGTTCGGTAGTCGAGACGACCGTATACAACGACTCTCATCCCACGAGTTACCGATTCAGCGACATTTTCAGCGAGGTCGCGCCAGCATGAAATGTCAAAAAAGTGTGCTTTGTCTTCACCTTGCTGAGATCGTTGGTTCCAAGCAAGACCAAAGCTGCAAACCGCAGCTCCTCCCTGCGTAAACCGAAGTTCAGGATCACGAGTTACGTTTCCAACAAGTACAACATTATTATCGAAAGCCATTTTGATCTCCCTAGCTCAGTCGGCACTGCTCGATGCAGGACCCGCGAGCAGACCTCGTCGAGCAGCTTCATCTTCGGGTAGGCGGATGAGCTTATGTCGGACAACGTTGTCTGCTATTCGCAATGCTCGCTCGACTGGGTCCATTGCCCCACCTTCAGCTGTCAATTCAATGACTGAATAGTATCCCTCGGTTTTGTGGTCGATTTCATACGCGAATCGGCGGCGACCCCAAAAATCAAAATCAGCGACAGTGCCGACTTCTTCAATGCGACTGCGCAAATCCTTAAGTTCATCTTGAACTTGAACGTCATCAAGTTCTCCGTCATGGATAACCATGAGCTCATATGCGCGCACGCTATTTCCTCCTTCGGACCCGGTATTCGGGGCCCCATATGGGGCAGGGGTTCTTAAATTTTTCAGTTATAAGGGAAACGCCGCGGAGCAACGTCTGCCTTGTGGGGGACCCACGGTATTGCCTAAATACTCGAAACCCACCGAGATGAGATAGAAGGTTGCTAACTATGTCTCTTTGTGGGCCTCGCTAAAGATCCTGCGGGCCAATCTTTCTCCTTCTCGCCGGAGAGACAGACCCCTTTGGGTTTCTTCTTTCGTGCCATGAAGCGGGTTCATTTGAGAAGTGAGCCACAACGAAACTGTAAACCGCGAACTGGTTCCACCAAACCAAGCAATCTGGTGCTTCGAATCCACACCTAAGGTGCCTTTCACTTGTATTTCGTTATTGGTCGAAGATAAATATGGAGCTCTGAAACGAAAGTCGTTGAGTTGTTCACTCATTCGCGACACGCTTTCGTCGTCAAGTGTAAACGGAATGTGATGGCTGAAAAGATCGACCGTATGACCCGATTGATCACGAGTTTCAAGTAGCACCTCCGTGTCGTAAGTTCGACCATCACGACTAATTATCGAATGGATTTCACCAAACCGAAGAACGGTGATTTCGTCGAATAAAGCGAAAAGGCTGAGGTCAATGGGCTGCCCCATCAGCTGATTGGCTGTCCGTACGTCTAACAAGTCTCGTTCGAATAAGGAATCCTGTGAAGCGTAAGCAGCGCGGAGCTGGTTGCGATCGTCTAGAACCACCAGCGCAATGTCTTGAAACTCTGTATCAGCTTCTAATTCTTGGGCGATTTCTGCGACCCGGGTTTGGAGGGCGAAGTCAACTGTAGATCTCGCTTCAAGGCGACCTTGGATTACAGCATCTTGACCATATTGTTCGATTAGCGCCACATAAATTTGTTGCAATGGAGTTTTCAAACCAACACCACTAGCCATTTGGTGCTGCGGGTTTGGGTCAACCAGAGGCTCGACAAGGTCAACCAACGATATTTGTCGTTGCCTGGATAACTCGTCGTTTGTAATTGATCCGCCTTCCCTCAGGGTCTCTAAAATTTTGTCACGATCGGAACCAGTAGAAGCCAGAGAAGCAAGATGCGCTGCTTGTGCAATTTCTAGCTCGCCGGATTTACGTCCATACCAAGCGAGCGATGCTGCTTCAACACCGTAGCTATTCCTGCCAAGTGGAACTGCTGAGAGGTACTCCTCAAATATTGCTTCTTTAGGATGTGTCCGCTCAAGATAAACAACGCTTGAAATTTCTCTCAGCGCCGCAATACGAGTTTTCGGCACTCCATTGTGCAATCTCACATACAACTGAGTGACTGAAGGAGTCGCAGACAAAAAGTTCCCATTGAAGGCGGAAACCACTAAAGGCCAAGTAGCGGTTTTTTCCGTGTCGAGATAGCTCGGGTCTAGAGCAACCAAAATTGCATCGATCAGAATCGGGGACATTTGTTCAAGCGTCACGGGAATCCGGTTGGGTTCTAAGTGGAATCGCCCCATTTCGACACCGAACCGATCGAGTACCACAGTGTCAACATCAGGGTTTTTATACTGCTGATCTGGTTCTGCGCCCATGGTTCGCATCAAGATACCGAACCCCAAGATTGCGCCAACTAACGCCACATAAAGCGCGGCAGGCCACATGGAATTATTCGACTTTTCGATGTCAGGTATAACTGGATCGGTCATATTACGTTGGCAAAGGTGCGTAGGACTATCAAACAATCTGTCCTACTTAGGGAGAGTACCCAGGAACTTCAAGTTTGCTGAACCGTGTAATTGATGGTTAATCCAACGGGTAGCGGCGCCGAAGATGGTTCCAACCACATACAGCGCAAACCTCTACCTCATAGGAAGTAAATCTTCCTTTGCGGCGTGCGATCTTTTGTAATTCTTCATCTGAGATCACGCATTTGCCGCCAGGACCCAAACGAGGCCCAAAGACGTATGCGACAATCCGTAATTCCGCGTCGTGACACAAAGGGCATAGCTCATCGATGGTGGGTGCCGTATTACGCGCAACCCTCAACAATTCCGGATGGATTTCGCGAGCTTCTTCGCGATCCACATTTCCGCGTTCGATATCACGTAATAACCGACGGCGTTGCAGTCGATAATCAATCTCAGCTGGACCCTGTACCTCGTCCTCGCTTGCTAGACCTGGTTGGAATTGCACGAGGACAGCGTAGTCATCACTTCTGCTCTGTTTTCCATTCCAAAACCAGTTTCCTCGCTTGAACCTTGGACAAAGGGCCCCTCTCAATTCGGTTTTCAAGTAAACGTCGCAGCATGCTTCCCACTAACGGACCTTCTTCTCCAATCAACTTTGCTACTTCAAACCCATCAAGAGGTAGCTCAAAATTTCCTGATCCTTCCTCTTCCTCTAACTCTCGAAGAGCTTCGAGAATTTCAGGATCGGGAGACTGCTGATAGGCGCTGAGTACCGATAATGCGGGGTTCATATTTGGATGAGTTAGATGTAAAAGACGTCGAAGAGTGGACGCCTTTTTGTCTCTAACCACCGACAATTCACGAGCTGCTTCGATAATTGCCCCAACACGCGATGAAAGTGCTTTAGATATTCTTAGTTCCCTCAAGAGTTGTTGTGCCTGATGCTTATCTTGGGTTATTGGCCAAAGCAAAGCGGCCCAACGAAGGTGAATTTCGCTCGCTGTGAGATCAAGCCCCTCGGACTCAATTTCCCCTGATTGTTCCAGAGAAGGAATAATTTGGCTGAGAAGGCCCGTGCGCTGGAGTAAAGCCAGTCCTTCACTTGGTTGGTCAACCAGTAAGAACTTCGCCATCTCGTCACTTATTCGTTCTTTCGAAACAATCGAAATCCGCGCGGCCATATTCAGAATCGCGTTTTCAAGGGTCTCTTCGACATCCAGTGAATACCTCGATACAAAACGTGCTGCTCTTAGCATCCTGAGGGGGTCTTCCGAAAAGGCTGTTTCGGGGCCTAAAGGGGTTCGCAGCACTTGGCGAGCTAAATCACCCCTGCCATCGAATGGATCGACCAAGTCCCAAGTTGGCAGTTCAATCGCCATCGCATTAATGGTGAAATCTCGGCGATTGAGGTCATCAAGGACTGATTCTGAGAATACGACTTGAGGCTTGCGCGAAGTGTCAACATAATGCTCAGAACGGTGTGTGGTTACTTCGACGATGACGTCTCCTTTGCGCGCTCCAATCGTTCCAAATCTTTCACCTTGCCGCCAGATCACGTCGGCCCAGCTTTGTAACACCTTGTCCGATTCCTCGGGAGAAGCGTCGGTCGTAATGTCTATATCTTCACTTCGTTCTCCGAGATAAAGATCTCTTACGACACCTCCAACTAGGAAAAAACGAAAACCGGCTGAAACAAAGTGATTAGCGAGGTCACCAACGCGCTGATCAAGGTCATCGCGATCGGATTGGGCGATGCCGTCCATGCATAGAAACCGTAGCTTCGCCCAGAGAGCAACTCAGGTTGATTTATTAGGCATTCGAAAATCGTATGTAGATATCTTGCCGAAACTGGTTGGAGATTTGTCCTGGTCCTGGCAACCTAAGAAGCCCAGATTCCGCATCGGTGCCGGATATCAAAGTTTGATGGAGTGGGAATGAAATTCGACCTCGGCGACCGGGTGATATACCCGCATCACGGTGCAGCGTTAATCACCGCTAGGGAGAAACGAAAAGCATTTGGCGAAGAACGAGAATATTTGATTCTCGAAACAGCACATGGCGACTTAACTCTCTCTGTCCCTGCTGATATGGCCGACTCAGTCGGTATGCGTCCGCCGATTGATGAGGATGATGTTGAAGATCTCTTCGAGTTACTTGCGAAGAAAGATATTCGCGAGCCTGCTAACTGGAGTCGTCGATTTAAAAATCATCAAGAGAAACTAAAATCCGGCGATATTTATCAGGTTGCAGAAGTAGTCCGCAATCTTGCATTAAGGGAATCTGCAAAGGGATTGTCAGCTGGCGAAAAGTCAATGCTGGATAAATCTCGTCAAATTTTGATCTCAGAGCTTTCCATCAGCATGGATGTATCTGAAGATCAAGCCTTGGAAGAGGTTGAGACGCGCTTAGCGGGGTAAACACGCGACTGCCAGTAGCTGAATCCTCCCTATAACTTCATTAGTGGGAGGGGTCCGTGTCACTAGACCGTCCATCACACAGTCATCTCTCAGGTTTGAGGGTTCGTATGTCCATGAGGAATGAAAGAGTCGCGCACGTAACTCCCTTGCTACCAACTGCAAAACTCCAGAAGGCAACTCTCCTAAACTTCTTGAGCACCCTCCAACAAAGCGGGGTTAGTCAAGTCTTTACCTCTGCTTTACGTCCACGAGAACAAGTTTTCTTTCACGACCTCGGCTTTGTTCTTCATGAAGAGTTGTTGCTGCTAGGCCACGATTTTTCAAAGCCTCTTAACGCTCCTATGAAACAGACCCGAAAGGGTCGTCGTTCCGACTGGAACCAAATCTTGGACATCGACGCGATCGCGTTTTCTGAATTTTGGAGGTTCGATGACGCTGCGCTTCGGGAAGCAATTGAGGCAACCCCAACTTCCAGAGTCCGGGTTAGCGCCCAAAATCAAATCTCTGGTTTCGCCATCACAGGCCGTTCAGGACGAACAGGCTTTTTACAACGACTTGCAGTAGATCCCCGTTATCAACGGACAGGCATCGGACGCTCATTAGTCGCGGATGCGCTCTTGTGGTCAAAACGGTGGTTCGTCCATGAGCTGCTAGTCAACACTCAAATCGGAAATGTGGGCGCACAAAACCTTTATGAATCCATGGGGTTCAACAAAAAGAGTGATGGACTTGCAGTATTGAAATGGAACGCGAATACATGAAATTCCATCAATTGTTGGGCGCATTCTTGTTGACGCTGGGGATCTCTATAGCCGCAGGCACCTCCGCTGCCGCTAACCAAGAGTCCGCTGGGGGGTTACAAGTAATGAGTCAATCGCTTGTTACTCAGAACGACGAAGTGTTTGATCTTGTCCTTCAACTCCCAGGCGTTCTCTCCGGTGGGGACCAGATTACGGTCACAGTGCACGAACGCGTAACTAATGAAGAGCAGTTCATAGCTTCTAGCCGTGGTGAGAATTTGAGTGGAGTTCTCGCGTCACAACGCTTCGATGTATCCGATCTGCAGCCTGATGTTTGGGGTATAGCGAAAGTTTCATTCTTTATTTCTGACACCGAAATCGGCGATATCCAGTTAGTGCAATCGGGCGTATACCCCATAAGCATCGAAATGCGCACTAAAGGTCAGGAATTAGTTGGCAGAGTCATAACTCACCTAATCCGAGTAGGTGGAAGTCTCCCTGGAGAGTTGCCTGTAGTTTTCGTCGCTCACGTTAGAGAACTAAATGTTCCATCAACAGATACGTCAGGAGCGATTAACAGTTGGGCCAAAGTTGTGCGTCGCCATCCATCTGTCCCGCTAAGCATCACATCTCATCCCGTTTTTATAGGCGAAAGTTCTTTCCCATCACTCGCTCCAAGTTTTGCCGATACAGAGCATGAGATCGTTCGCAATCCTTTTACGCCGATTAACGAAGCTGCTCTGATTAATGCGGGTCTAGGCAACGAAGTGCTCTCTCTTATGAAAATGGGAACTGAGAGCCTCGCTACAATCGGCAACTTGGCCCCGCCAACTCTTTGGGTTGGGCACGGAGAGGCAGACGATGCCCAAGTTGAGGTTCGTTGGGATCGAGGAATACGAGAACTCATTGTCGAATCTGCTTCTCTCTCGCCCATACCTGACACCAGCCCACGTGGACCTGTGGAATTCATATCAAGCGAGTCAACATTTCGTGGTCTTGTCGTTGACGCTCTTTCGCGAAGGCAGCCTCACGACACTCCTGCTAGCGAAGCACAACGTCTTCTCGCCCACTTGGCAACTGTCGCCTCAACTAATCAATCAGATCCCTTGCTTACTGTAGATCTGACTGCCAATAACCGCTCACCGGAGTTCGCAGACATCTTCCTACAAGGAATAGAAGAACTCGATTGGATCAGTCCCTTAAAGGCAAGTGATGCTGTGACACGAACGTTGCTTCCGGGGGATACGCAGCCGCGTCAACATCGTCTCCGAGTCCGGTTGAGTTCAACGGACCAAAATTTCGCGGGTTACAGGGACGCTCGCCGGCACTTAGCTGCAATACGTTCAATGGTGCGTGATGAAGATGCCGGAGATTATGACGCTCTAGCTCAAGAGTTGTTGCTCAGTCTGTCCAGAGAGGTTCCGACTCTGACACAAATTGATCTCTGGGAATCAACGGTCGATCTCATTCGATTACAGACAAGTTTGATAGATATCCCTCCTGACGAATCAATTCAATTGACGTCACAAAAAGCTTCGGTGCCGTTTAGTTTTCAAAACAGAGCTGGAATTCCTTTACGTGTTGAACTTCGGATAATTAGTGAACGTGTCACGGTGGAAGATTTCGATGATGGTGAGAGCACGACTCTTGTCCTTGAACCCGGGGTTACCACTCACCGATTCAGGCTTAGAGCACTGGGGTCTGGTTCATTTCCTGTGTCAATCGAGCTGCACTCGCCTGATGGAGGAATATTAGTTGGGCGTGCCCAGGCTGCTCTTCGAGCGACGACCCCCACCGGGGTCGGACTTGGACTTACGATAGGCGCTGCCGTATTTCTAGCGAGTTGGTGGTTGCTGGACACGAGAAGGCGAAAGAGTCGTCGATTATGAAGCGTTCAGGACCAGGGGTGGCGGCTGCGGGAATTGGATTATCGAGATTCTCTGGAGTTGCTCGTTCTGTTCTGGTCACCAACATATTGGGAATAGGTTTAATTGGCGACGCGTTCGCGGCAGCACAACGCGTTCCAAATATTCTCCAAAATTTGTTCGGGGAAGGGGCGCTCTCTGCAGCCTTTGTACCCGAATACAGTCGACTTCTTGAGTCCGACCCAGAGGAAGCAGGAAAGCTGGCTGGGGGCATCCTCTCTTTTCTTTTGTGTTTGGTGGCTGGCTTAACCGCTGTTGCTTTCCTTGCAACAGAACCAATCACTAGATCCATTGCTTGGGGGTTTACAGGAGAGCGCTTCGACCTCACCGTTCAACTTGTCCGAATCATCATTCTGGGCACAGCAGTCTTAGTGATGAGTGCGTGGTGTTTGGCCATTTTAAATAGTCATGGCCGCTTTTTTCTTGGTTATGCAGCACCAGTGGTCTGGAACGTTTGCCAAATTGTTGTTCTCATTGTGCTGGCGATCTCCGAGGTGAGAGGCAGTTCAGCGGCAGAAACTCTAGCTTGGGCTCTTGTAGTGGGTTCTGTCCTACAAGTTCTCATTCAAGTACCGACCGTATTACGAGGCAACCGTAATATTCGCTTCAATCTGCTTTGGAGAGAGTCGTCGACTGCGGTAGTTCTCAAGAGATTCGTGCCAGCCGTAGCAGGAAGAGGCGCTCTTCAATTCTCGTCCTTTATGGATTTGGCCTTGGCTTCGCTCTTGTCAATCGGTGCGGCCTCAGCGTTAGCCGCTGCACAAGCTATCTATCTACTGCCGGTTGCTCTGATCGCTACAAGCGTCACCGCGGTTGAATTACCAGAGTTAAGCCGCTCTGCAAATACAACGACGATGCATGAGCGCGTCACCAAGAGATTGTTGCAAATGCTTTGGTTAATCGGCCCGATCCTCGCCTTGTATTTCGCAGCAGGAGCGCCCATTGCTGATTTCCTGTTTAACCTCGGAGGCTTACGTAACACCATCGATTCTGGGGATTTGACCGTAATCGGCTTTGCCTTAGGGGCCTATTCCCTCGGACTGCCTGCTTTGCTGTCATCAAGGCTGCTGCAAAGTGTTTGCTTCAGCACAGGCGACACCACTACCCCATCGCGAATTGCTTTAGCCCGAGTGTTGTTATCTGCGGGTCTTGGACTGGTTTTGATGTTCCAATTCGAACAGGTGGTGGTAATTAATCAAACTTTGGTCGGCTTTGGCGATTGGAATTTCGTATGGGGACCTTTACCTGAAGCGACCCGCAACGCTACACAACTGCCACCACGGTTAGGACCGGTCGGTTTAGCGCTTGGATCCGCAATGGGTGCTTGGTTCGAATTCTGGTGGCTGCGCAAACACCTCCTTAGTAAATGGTCCATCGAGCGATTAACAAAGTCAGGTCTTTGGAAGCACGCTATGCCCGCTTTGGTTGCCGTGGTTACAGCACTACTACTTCGGGAACTTAAGATTGAACAACCACTTATACAGGTGTCATTTCTCGCAGTAGCGGTGGTAGCCATACATGTGGCTGTTTCCTCTATCTTGCAAACAGAGAGTTACTCTCGTCTGGTTTCAAGCCTGTCAATTCGTCGACCAAAAATAAAACCTAAACAGGAAGAAGAGTCATTATGACCTCGGTTCAAATCGTCACCGATAGCTCATGCGATCTACCCGAAGATGTGATTGCTGAACTCAATATCAAAATCGTTCCCCTAAAAATTCGCTTTGGTGACACTGAGTTCGTCGACCGCGTCGAACTCACTACTGATCAATTTTGGGATAAGTGCCAATCGATTGACGAATTACCCTCCACAGCGGCGCCTGCTCCTGGCGCGTTCGTCGAGCAGTTTCAAGAAGCGGCATCCCAAGGAGCTACGGGTGTCGTCGCGATAGTTCTAAGCGGTGAGCTTTCAGCCACTATCGAAGCCGCTCAACAGGCAGCGCTTATGTGCAAAGACGAGATTGAGGTAAAGGTGGTAGATAGCCGCACCGTAACCATGGGCCTTGGATCAATCGTTGTTGGGGCAGCAACTGCCGCCCAATCGGGTGCCAGCATTGAAGAAATATCCGCGCACGCTATTGACTGCATCGAACGCACACAAGTGCACGCTGCTCTAGACACTTTGGAGAATTTGCGCAAGGGCGGACGAATTGGAGCTGCTGGATCTCTTCTGGGTTCGATGCTTTCAATCAAGCCTTTGATTGAAGTTCGTAACGGGGTTGTTGAGCCTGCGGGTAAGCAACGAACTCGCAGCAAGGCACTGAATAGCATTGTGGCGGTCGTTGAGCAACACGCTGGTCAAATCGAACAGCTCTGCGTGCTCCACGCGGCCTGTGAGGACGTTGACGCATTCGTCGAACAGATAAAAGCAGTCGTAAGCGTGGATGTCTTAGTGGGCCAAGTGGGACCAGTTGTCGGCGCGCACGCCGGTGTGGGAACAATAGGCGTAGCTTTCCAAACAAGCCGTTAACCCCCCCCCTAAAAGCAATGGCCGACGATCATCAGAGATACCGAATTGATGAATGCGTTCGTCCTGGCCTTATTGAGTCCTGGTCGGGGCTCGATCGCACGTTAGATCGTCCCGTAACCATCCGGCTATTGGATCCTTCGAGTGAGGTGGGGAAGCGCGTCGAACTCCAAGCGCGGGCACTTGTTCGCCTTGAGCACCCTGCACTTCTACACGTTCTAGACACTATTGAGTTAGGTGATCGCATCGGGCTGGTCACTGAAACCTTGCCTGAAGAGAATCTTGCACAACATCTCACTTCTAAGGGAACTCTTTCAAGTGAGGAATGTCTTTTCGTAGCGATACAGCTCGGAGAAGCTTTAGCAGCGCTTCATTCAGCAGGATTTGCAATCGGGGAACTACACGCGGAAAACATAGGCAAACGCCTAGATGGCACTGTCGTCGTAGTCGACGGTCCCCCGACCGGCGACGCAAACAAGATTCCAGCACGTCCTCAAGATGACATTGTCTCACTTGGGGAACTAATCCATGAGTGCCTTGTTGGTTTTCGACCGCAACTCGACCATCAAGGTCGTCACGAAATTCACCCAGCCATATCGGCCTCGTTTAGACAACTAATACGAAGATCGGTTGACCGAGACGACCAATGGTCAGATGCGTCGGCACTCGTACTGGCATTGAGGTCATTAACTCAAGATTTTGATCGGGTAGCAGACACTGTCGAAGTAGATCAGGTCCAATTCTTGAAAGCGGAACGTTCATGGCTTGCTCCTGCGGGTTTCGTGGGAATTTTGGCAGCAGTCGTGATTCTCGTAGGTCTACTGGTAACCCGAACTCAAGTTGGTTCATCACTCGTTGAAAATGTCCGTGAAGCTGTTCGTTTGGAAGCACAAGATCCAGTAATCGTCGAGGGCTTTGATAGTTCGCCTTCTGTTACCTCGCCAGTTCTATCTCGGCCCGAGTCCAGTCCAACTCGACTCCAAATCGTCTCAATAGTCCCATTTGATCCAGCTGGCAACGACCAAATGGAGCACCCTGAAAAGATCAATCTGATCAATAACGGGGACAGCAATACTGGCTGGTACACCGAGCGATATACGACTGCTGATTTTGGAAAACTCAAAGAAGGCGTCGGTCTCATTATTTCGCTCGGCCCGCCTCAACAACTCGATCGCCTCAGAATTAGTTCGCCGACGATTGACTGGTCTTTCGAGGTCTTCGCCTCTGAAAATACAGGCGGGGTGATTCAGAGTTGGGGCGAACCGGTCGCTAGTCGCGATGAAGTAAGTGGAACTATTACCGTCGATCTGAACGACAAACCAGGCGCGACCTTGCTGCTTTGGATCACGTCGTTAGGTCGAGAGTTAGCCGCGGGGGGACACCGCGTGACTGTGACCGAAGTCTCAATAACTGGGCGTCCGAAATACGGTTAAGTTTTCTACCAATCGAACGGTCAGACCTAGTAGATAGGATCACGTTGTGACTTCTACTTCAGCGGAAAAGTCGCCAGACAAAGGTTTGGCAGCCCAAGCTACAAAGCTCGTAGTGGACAGCGTTGGTTCAGTACGCGCTAAGACCACCGGGCCGCTGTTATTCATAGCTCGATTGATTATCTATGGCCTGGTGCTCTTCATTGTGGGGATCGCGGCAGTCACCCTCTTAGTTATTTTGACGGTCACAGTCGTTAATCAGCTACTACCTGGTGAAGTTTGGACCACCTATCTTCTGTTAGGTGTCCTGTTTGCCTTGCTGGGCATCTTTCTGTGGTCAAAACGCATTGATTAAACAAACATCTACATACCTTTAATGGAGAGAATGTGAGTGACATTCGCGACGTCATAATTATTGGAAGCGGACCCGCTGGACTTACAGCAGCCATTTACACTGCGCGAGCAAATATGGCGCCCCTGGTGATTGAAGGCGAACCCTCTTCAACTAGTGATCAGCCTGGCGGGCAGCTGATGTTGACCACTGAGGTCGAGAATTTCCCCGGGTTTCCGGAAGGAATCATGGGTCCCGAGTTAATGATGCATTTCCGTGCACAAGCATCACGATTTGGGGCTGAATTTATTACCCAAAAAGCAACAAAGGTTGACTTCAATCAACGTCCATTTATGGTCGAAGTCGGAGACGTTAGCTATAAAGCTCACACAGTCATCATTTCAACAGGAGCCCAAAGCTTGATGCTGGGCTTACCAAACGAAGACAGGTTGATCGGACACGGTCTTTCGACCTGCGCAACTTGCGATGGTTTCTTCTTTAAAGACCAAGAAATCGCTGTCGTTGGTGGTGGCGACAGTGCCGTCGAAGAGGCAACTTTCCTTACCCGCTTTGCTTCTAAGGTGTATCTGGTGCATCGCAGGGATGAACTTCGCGCCTCAAAAATCATGCAAGAACGAGCGCTAAATAACTCCAAGATTGAAATCCTTTGGAACAAAAAGGTTACTGAAATACACGGGGACGAAAAACTTTCTGGGGTCCTCCTCGAAGACACGGTCAGTGGCGAAGAAAACGCTCTTCCTGTAACAGGCCTCTTCATAGCCATTGGGCACCAGCCAAATACATCACTATTCGCTAACCAGTTAGATCTCAAAGACAACGGGTATCTCGTTACAGAACCCAACAGCAGCAAAACTCAAGTTGCAGGGGTATTCGCGTGTGGTGACGTCCAAGATGATTATTACCGGCAAGCAATAACGGCTGCCGGCTCTGGATGCATGGCTGCTATAGATGCGGAACGGTGGCTAGAAGAAAATAATGACTAGGAATTTGCATCGACGATCGATCCCTCAGGTAAGCCGATAAATAGCAAGGGATTCGCACTAGAGTGCCTTCACCCAAGATGAGGAGTTAAAGATGGCTGAAGGAATCACTGACCTTGACATGAGTTCATTCGATGAGGCAATCAGTGCTTCGGACAAACCTGTGCTTGTCGACTTTTGGGCTGAGTGGTGTGGTCCTTGCAAAATGATTGCTCCGATTCTCGAAGAAATTGCAGCCGAAGAAGACTCCATCCAAATCGCCAAGGTAAACGTTGACGACAGTCCCGACCTGGCTCGGCGTTACGAAATTATGAGCATCCCAGCTCTTATAGTTTTTGAAAACGGCGAACCTGCCAAAAAACTCATTGGTGCGAAGCCCAAGGGTGCCTTGCTCGAGGAGATTGGCGAATTCCTATAGATCCGTCTTTCGTCCGTCCCTTCGGTGTCGGGGCTCAAGGGGACCATGTCCGAGACCTACAAACTAGATTGGTGTCACTAGGGCACCTTGTCGAGCTGCTCGATGGCGTTTTTGGGAGCGTGACGGAAGCTGCGCTTAAGGATTTTCAAAAAAATCGGTCCATAGACGTCGACGGTATTTGCGGGCCACAAACGTGGGATCAACTCGTTGAGGCTGGGCATCGTTTGGGTTCAAGACTGTTGTATCTTCAGTCGCCTCCCCTCAGGGGCGATGATGTGGCTGATCTTCAACGATTATTAACGTCGCTTGGTTTCCCTATGAGTCAAATCGACGGCATTCATGGACAACAGACAGCTGATGCTCTCGTTGACTTTCAATTAAACGCTGGACTGGTTCCTGATGGTGTTTGTGGCCCTATTACCGTCGATTTCTTGCATCGAGTTGGGCAACGTTTTGGTGAGGCAACTGACATCACCCGGTTGCAAGAGAAACAACATTTTCTAAACGCGGGTAGCGAGTTACATGGTTACAAAATTGTTCTTGCCGAAAGTGGAGGTCTAGACGCGGTAGTTGCATCTCTGCGTCGATCGTTGTCAGACGCGGGCGCAGAGGTGCTTACTACCCATCACCCTGACTGGAGCAGTCACGCCCAGCAAGCAAACATGTTTGACGCAGATTTTTGTATTGGCGTTGAGGTACGGGACGAAGGTTCTACTGTCTGCCACTTCTTAGGCGACCATTTCGAGAGTCCGACAGGGAAGCAACTCGGTTCTGCCGTAGCTACAAATCTGCAGTCAATTGTTCCAGGGATTACGTCACAGGGAATGCGACTTCCTTTGCTACGCGAAACACGGATGCCTGCTTTGCTCTTGCGGATAGACGACGTCAATACCTTGGTTCGCAATCACCACACCATGTCCTTGGCAGTGACCGATGCTTTGCGATCCTTTGTCGAAGCAGGGCTCGACTAGAAACTCACTCGGAATAATCTATTAGCGACTCTTTGTATCGTCTGTTTCACGACCGGGGCATATGAGATCGTAGATACGCTGAAGGTCACCAACAGTGGCAAAATCTATCGTTAATTTCCCTCGTTTCGCGTTCATACGAACACTTACAGTGGTATTTAAGTAATCACTTAGTTCCTGCTCTACCTCTAGAGCGGAGGCCTCAGGCAAAGAAATTTTAGTTTTTGGATTCCCTTTTCGCCGCGGGTCACCTGCAGCAGACCGAGCGATCTCTTCTGATTCTCTAACAGAAAGCTTGTCCCGGAGAATTTGTTCTAATAGCCGCAACTGACCAGATTCTGAATCACACGCGAGGAGAGCTCTCGCATGTCCTGCGGTGATCTGCCCTTCGATGAGCCTCAACTGAATGCCAGTTGGTAGCTCCAGCAACCGTAACGAGTTAGAAATAGTCGCTCGAGCCTTTCCCAAGCGTTTCCCAAGTTCGGCATGTGTGACATCAAAATCATCGATAAGTTGCTGAAACGCGGCAGCCTCTTCTATCGGATTCAGGTCCTCGCGGTGCAGGTTTTCAACGAGAGCTTCAACCAAGCTCGTCTCCCCATCTGAACTGCGGATCACTGCGGGGATAGTTTCTTTACCCACTAAACAAGAAGCTCTCCACCTCCGCTCCCCCGCTACTAGTTCAAACGGTTTGTCGCCTGAAGACGCCCTGACCACCACCGGCTGCAACACACCAAAGCGTTGGATAGAGTCGGCGAGCACTTTTAGCGCGTCATCATCAAAAGCTTTCCTGGGTTGCATTTGGTTGACCGAAATCTCTTGTACTGGAATTTCAACGTACGCTCCCAAACGCTGAACTTTTTGTGCACTAGAAGGCTTTCCTTCGCGTGCCACTGACATATCTTCAGGTTGACCGGCAAGAGTGCTACTTGATTGATTTGAGGGAGGTATCAACGCCTCCAATCCTCTTCCTAACCCTCCTTGTGGGCGCGCCATTATGGACTCCTCTCTGACAAAGCTAGATCGTTAAACTTTTGTGCAAGAATTTCTTTCGTAACCCCGCGATAGGCCGCTGCACCCTGGCTCGCAGGATCGTAAATTTCGATGGGTTGCCCGTAGCTGGGAGCCTCGGACAAGCGAACAGAACGGGGGACTACAGTTGTGAGTACCAGATCCCCAAAGTGAGACCGCACTTCTTCAGCAACTTCTTGAGCTAAACGGGTACGGGCGTCAAACATCACAAGGACAATGGCGCTCACTTTCAAGCCCGGGTTAAGTGCGTCCTGTACAAGTTGAACGTTACTCAGCAACTGACTTAATCCTTCGAGCGCGAAATACTCACACTGCAGAGGAACAAAGACTTCCGATGCCGCGGCAAAACTATTGATCGTCAATAAGCCCAGACTGGGCGGGCAATCTATAAGAATGTAGTCATAATCTTTTTCGACCAACGAAATGGCCGAACGCAGCCGAAGCTCTCTACTGAACATCGGAACTAGCTCAATCTCAGCTCCAGCTAAATCCATGGTGGCAGGCAAAAGATCTAGCCTTTCCACACTTGTTGTTACGCGGGCGGCGCTAATTGGGAGCTGTTGAACTACAACGTTATAACTTGAACTCTCCACACTTTTGGGGCTCAAACCGAGTGCAGTTGTCGCGTTGCCCTGTGGATCGAGGTCTATGAGAAGGGTCCTTTGGCCAGAAAGCGCAATATTAGTTGCGACGCTGACAGCGGTAGTGGTCTTCCCTACACCACCCTTTTGATTGGCTACAGCAAGAATGCGCGGCATTTCTAGCCTCTTTGCACTGTCGTGTTGTTTACGGCTTACTTGCTAATCACAGTCTTTCAGGACATCGAGGTCAAGGATTTCAGCCATGGTTGCACGTGAAACATTTTCACCGTTTATCTCGCCGTTTCACGTGCAACCTTTAAAACACAGGGTTTTTAATAATTTGAGCCCATTTTCTAGGAACGGTCAGCTCTGGAACTTCTAACAATTTCATGATGACAAACCGAGGTGGCCCTTCAATTACTGAGGCAGCGGACAAGCCCAGTGACTGCACTTGTTCGGTAGGCCATCTCTCTGCCATAGATTCAGGCGGCTCGCTCACTACAAGATGACCACCAAGGGATAACAGAGCGGCCGCGCATTCAGCCGTCACCGACGGGGCGGCAAACGATCGGCTAAAGACTCCGTGGTAGCGCGATCGATGCAATGGGTCATGCGCCACGTCAGTCGCATCCGCCCTCACTACCTCAACCTTGCCAACTACCCCAATATCTCGAATTGCTTCCTCTAAGAATTCAGTCCTAGCGGCGGACCGATCTAAAAGAGTGACTTCTAAATCTGGTCGTTCCACAGCGACAACAAGGCCCGGCAGACCGCCCCCCGAACCCAAATCACACCATCTCGAGTTATGGATGGGATTGGCAGCCGCAAGATGTGCCAGCCCGTGTTCTATGTAATTATCAATTTCGCCAGGACCCACATGTCCGAGAATTTGCGCTCGTGCGATGGTCTCGGCCAGCGCGCGCCGGGTCACATCTTCCTTCAGTCGTCAGCTACGACAAGAACAACTCGCCGACGCGGTTCGTCACCCACTGAAATTGTGTTCACTCCTGGGATTTCGTTAACGGCGTCATGCACAACTTTACGATCAGCCGCATTCATAGGCTCAAGACCTTTTTCAATTCCAGAATCAACAACTTTTTGCGCCAATTCTTGAACGTACGCTGCTAATGCTTCCCTTCGGCGACTGCGATAACCGCCTACATCAACTCTGATACGAGCCCGGTTGAGACCCGGTAACCGACGTTGCAACATGGTTTTCGACACTTCATGAATTGCTACGAGGTGGTTGCCTTTAGGTCCTATCAGAAGCCCGAGTTCCTTTTCATCTCCAAGCAGGTTTACTTCAAAGCTGTCTTCGTCAGCAGCAACATTTTCTGCCTTCGCCGTTACGCCGAATGATTGGGCTAATCCTTCTAAAAATTCGCCAACCATCTGCTGTTGTTCTTCAACATTGGTCTCAGTTGTCATTGCAGTCTCCTGCCTTTAATTATGGGATCTCTCCCTAGTGGTCGATCTTTCGGATGCGTCGAGCTGCACCCTTACCTGTGGGTTGCGCCATTTCCTTATTTGTGGTCGAACGTACGTTCGACTGTTCATTGTGTTTGGGGGCTGTCGTTAAGGTGCGCTTGCGGGTCGAAGAACCTGGGGCTGATGCTTCACTGTTCTTTGAAGACTGAGCTGGTTCTTGAGCAGTTTGTTTTTGTTGTGAGCGTTGCTTCGGTACACCGCGTTGTTGTTTTTGCTTCCCAGATGTGGCCCTGGGGCGCTTTGTTTTAGCGGTTTTACGTTTGTCTGATCGCACCGGGCGACGGCGCTCGCGCTTCGCAGGGACTGCCACCGGACGGACGCGTGTCCTTATTTGTGCTTCGCTGGTACGGAATCCAAACAGTGTCTTCTTTGATTCCTTGAGTACTTCGTATTCGACATCGTCGGAAGTTACAGATAATTCGTCGAGGGCGTTTTCCAACGCCTCTTCTACTGTCGCTCCGGTGGTAACAATCCAGTCCATTTCTTACTTCCGCTTTTTCCTTGTGCGCCCATCTCCAGAGGTTCGTTTGGATTGGATAGATTGCTGTTCGTTGTCGTTTTGAGGCTTTGTTTCTTTTTTGTCTTGGTTCTTTTTAGAACGCTCAGCTCGCGCTGAATTTCGTTCTTTGCTTCGGGTTTCTCTTGCCTGGCGTCTCTCTTCTTGAGCTGCCAGTGCCTTTTTGGAACGTTGGTTCGTGATCTCTTTCGCAGGCGGTTCTTCCTCAATCAGTTCCGCTTCGATAGTTGTATCTGTGGTCGCAATTGGCTTCATAGTTCGATGGATAAAGGACTGTTGTCCTATGCGGTAGAGGCTGGATGCAACGAAATAAACACCGAGTGCCGCCTGAACCAAGAATGCGAAAATAGGAAGCATGTAGGGCATGATCTTCATCAGCATTTCCATCTGGGGATTTTGCGCAGCGGCATCTCCTCGATGGGCTTTCATCTGTGCTTGTTGAAGGAATGACAGAACAAAGGTGATACCAACCAACGCCAAATAGGGGAGCCCATCAACGAAGTTGGCTTGGATGACATCTTTGGCAGATTCGGACAAATCAATACCGAACGACACCATTTCGCCTTTATCTTCAACAAGTCGTTGGTATAGAAGCGATTCTTTCTTCAGATAGGAAGGGTCAGGTACCCCATCTTTCCCCATCTTTGTCATGCCGTTAATGACTCTGTATAGAACGATAAATACAGGAAGTTGAACGAGAGTCGGAAGACACCCAGCAAGCGGATTGGCCCCGTGCTTTTGGTACAGGGCCATAGTTTCTTCATTAATTTTTTGTCGGTCACCCTTGTGTTTCGTTTGAATACGCTTTAGCTCAGGCTGGAGCTGTTGAATGCGCATCATTGAACGGGTCCCTTTGAGGGTCAAAGGTGTCAACACAAGCATGATTAAGAACGTCAAAAGAACAATGGAAATCGCATAACTGCTTGAGAAGTCATAAAACCAAGCGAGAACGCGGGCAATTAAATCAAACATCAGGCGTCGACCCTTTGTGTCGTTGTGGGCACGGGGTCGTAACCCCAACCACCCCAGGGGTGGCATCGGCAAATACGTCGCAGACAAAGAGATATGCCGCGCATCGCTCCATGCTGATCAATGGCTTCTATGGCGTACCTGGAACATGTTGGATAATAACGACATGAAGGAAGGCGTCGACTTGTGAGGCCTTGATACAACCGAATGAGTTTCGTCAAGGCCAGAGCGGGAACGTTCATTTGGAGGCGTCAACTTTAGAAATAAGAGTTTTTAGATCTACCTCGAGGTCAGAGAAAGATGGGTGAGGAATTGATTTCACAACTCCAATCAAATAGCGACCCTTAGGCATGCGGGTGGCGCTGCTTCGAAGGATTGACCGGCTTTGCCGTCGAATACGGTTACGTTGAACAGCGTTTCCATAACTACGTCCTATCGCGTACGCGACGCGCGGACATCTGAGGGTTA
>DJZU01000104.1 GCA_002448715.1 Candidatus Neomicrothrix sp. UBA6944
ACTCGAACCGCCTCAGGGTGACTTGCTGAGGGGTTTGGTGGTGATCCCAGATGGACCCGACCCTTGGTGGGAACTCGACAACCGAGGCAAACGTGGCATTGTGGTCGATCTCACAACTAAACAAGGGCGCCAAGTCGCTCACAAGATCGCTGCATCGTGTGATGTCGTCGTCACCAACTTAACGACGGAACGTCAGTCAAAATTCGAGCTAACCGACGTTGACTTGCGAGAAAACCATCCAGAACTCATCCACGTAACGTTGACCGGTTACGGCAACAACGGCCCAGATCAGGACCGGCTCGCATTCGATTACACAGCGTTCTTCAGTCGCGGTGGGGTGCTGAACACAATGGGTGAACCGGGAAACACACCACCGAATCCTCGACCAGGTCAGGGTGACCACACCACTTCTTTAGCGATCTTGTCATCAATTTTGCTTGCCCTGAGAGAACGTGACCTGACCGGCGAAGGCCAAGCGGTCTCGGTAGCGCTTATGCATGCTGCTATCTGGACAATGAGTTCAGATCTGTCCGTGGGTTTAGCAACCGGCGAGGCGCCTGGACCGATCATGCGCATCGAAACGCCTTCCCCTCTAGTTGGACGGTTTCGATGTGCCGATGACAGATGGCTCATGCTGACCATGCCAGCTGAGGGTTACTGGGAACCTTTTTGTGTGGCACTCGATCAACCTGAATGGATCACTGATCCCAGATTCGCTGATACTGAAACACGCACCGAACATGGCCCAGAGCTAATGATGTTGTGTGACGATATTTTTGCGTCAGCCGATTCACGCACCTGGGCTGAACGACTGGACGCAGCAGGGATGGTGTGGGGACTCATACAAACCCTCGATGAGGTCATAGTCGACCCTCAGTCGGACGCATTGGGGGCGTTCAAAGAAATCCCAGATAGTGAGTATCGGCTTCGCACTGTCGCTCCCCCATTTGACCTCCGCGGTTCAGAGGTGTCCATAAAGGGACCAGCGCCGCGTCATGGCGAGCATTCGTTCGAAGTTTTGGCCGAAGTCGGTTTCAGTGAACAAGAAATAAACGATTTATTCGAGAAAAAGGTAGTCAGTTAGTCCTCGTCTGCTGAAGCTGCGGACGCTAGGCAGTAGTAGGTGATTCTGTGTTCGGTTTTCTCGCTTCCCGGTGGGCACTGGTCATCGGCGTCCATCGGGAATTTTGCGACTACCTGTCGAGCAAACGGTTCACCACAGCGAGCACCTTGATCTTCTGTTCGAACCGTGCCGTCTTCTCGGATCACGACACATTCATCATGAGTGGTTCTGCTGTTAGGGATTTGCCACCGTTCAGAGCGACTATTGGTCGCGAATGCTGAGAAAACAAATATTCCTACGCCGATCGCTCCTATGACGAGCCATGGAAGAGCTCGAAGCACTGTCGCTACGACAGGGTTACCGACCTCAAAACCTGGAGGATCTGATGCTTCAAGGTCGAACCAGTCATCGGACCAGGGATCTTCGATTTCGTCTGGAGTTTCTTGCGCTTGGGACAACTCTTCGTCGTATTGGACTTTCAGTTCTGAGGACCCGAGTATCCGCCACGCTTCGTTGATGGCACGCATTTTGAGTTCCGCGTTGTGACGTTCTTCGTCGCTTGCGCCCGCTAACGCATCGGGATGGTTGACTCGCGCTGCAGCGACCCACGCTTGGCGAATGGTTTCGTGGTCAGCGTCTGGGTCGATTCCCAACGTTGCGTAATGATTCATGGCCACTGCGACGGAGCCTCCACAAGGCAACTTACCGTTGTGGAGTTAGCGTGGTGGTGTGGATGAGCTGCAATGTCCTGCTTGCGGAGAAACCGAGAGTCTCATTGGCCGCGAGAAGGGTGAGCTAATCGAGATCACGTGTGAGACGTGTGACCAACGGTGGAGCCGTGACCCAAACGCCTTACCGATCTGTGAACGTTGCGACAGCGATGATATGGAAGGGGCTGTCAAAGCGATTGTCGAAAAGTCACGTGGTAGTCAACTGTCGATAGTGGCCACCCAAGTTGTGTATCTCTGCCGGTCCTGCGATGAATCAATTCTCGCTTCGTACCGCGTCGGTAGGAGTCCGTTAATGCCCGATCAGTTACCCACCCAATAACTTTTTGGTGAGTTCTTAGCTGGTCCCATCACTCAACCATTCCTGTTCAGCCAACACCCGCTCCAACGTGAGATGTTCTTTTTCGGTAGTGATGCGCTGAAGATAAAATTCGTTTTCGAACAAAGCCAGCAAGGCACCATCGCTGCGCGCCAGCACCGTCGCTCCCGGAAGCCGACGCAGTTCCTTAGCTGATTCGGGGTCGGTGCGTCTAGCCACCGAATACGGGGCGTTCGTTAATTCAACTGGAGCCCCAAATTCGTTTTCAAGTCGATGCGTCGCTACCTCAAACTGCATCAGACCTACAGCTGCGAGCACCGGTTCAACATCGCCCATCTCTTCGTCTCGGAGAACCTGTATGACGCCCTCTTCGTCGAGTTGCACCAAGCCCCTTCGGAACTGTTTGAAACGGTTGGTGTCTTTTACTCTTATTCGTCGAAAAAGTTCAGGCGCGAAGGATGGAATCTGAGGGAATTCCACCGGTTCTTCGGCGTACAGAGTGTCCCCTACCCGAACATCACTCGCGTTGACGAGCGCGACAACATCGCCGGGCCACGCTTCTTCTACCGTTGAACGTTCGGACCCGAACATGGTGTGGGCATATTTGGTGGCAAATGGCCGGTCAGTCCGGCTTTGGGTCACATTCATTCCCCGTTCGAAGTGCCCTGAGCACACCCGAACATAAGCAATTCTGTCTCGATGAGCCTTGTCTGTGTTTGCCTGAACCTTGAAGGCAAAAGCCGAAAATGGTGCTTCCACAGGCCTGGGTACGTTGTTGACGTCATATCTAGAGGCAGGCGAAGGGGCGAGATCCACAACTGCGTCAAGTAACAGGCGAACTCCAAAGTTTGTAAGCGCCGAACCGAAGAACACTGGCGTCACTTCACCCGCGAGAAAGCCTTTGAGATCGACTTCTGTGCCTAAGGCTTCGAGGAGTTCAAGTTCTTCGCTCGCTTCGTTCCAACCATTAATGGATGGATCTACTTCATCAAGCGTCGAAGTCTGTTCCTCTGCTTGAGTTGCTCCGTGAGCAGTTCTGTCGTATTTGATGAACAGTTCGGAGTTGCGGTCAACGATGCCCTTGAGATCTCCGGGTACGCCAACAGGCCACGACATCGGTGTCGGAAGAAGCTGCAGCATGTTTTCGATTTCGTCTACTAGTTCAAGCGGCGGGCGGCCCGGTCGATCACATTTGTTGATAAACGTCAAAATCGGCACTTCGCGTTGTCTGCAAACTTCAAACAGCTTCAACGTTTGCGCTTCAATACCTTTGGAACCATCAATCACCATCACGGCTGCATCGGTTGCTGCGAGCACCCTGTAGGTATCTTCACTGAAGTCGCGGTGACCTGGCGTGTCCAGAAGGTTTAAGACACAATCTCGATAATCGAACTGTAGAGCAGTGGATGTAATGGAAATCCCGCGTTGTTGCTCTAGTTCCATCCAATCTGATGTCGCGGACTTTCGTCCCGAACGAGCCTTTACTGAACCGGCTTCAGCGATTTGACCCGAGTACAGCAAAAACTTTTCCGTCAACGTGGTTTTGCCCGCGTCGGGGTGACTGATAATCGCAAACGTTCTACGTTTACCTGCTTCAGACGCAACTTGTTCCGACGACACAAGGTTGAGGGTAGGACTAGTCCAGGCCGCTACCACCCTCGATCAGGGCGATATGTGCTAGAAGCGCAGGGGACGAAACACGTATGACAGATCTTTGTAGACCAGGAGTGAGAAAATGAAGTTGGCGACAGGAGCTGGATATTGGGCCGCTGGACCTCCATCGGATGCGCAGGAAACAATTCTGGAAGCTGAAGCGCTCGGGTTTCACAGCTTTTGGACCGCCGAAGCGTACGGCAGCGACGCTCTGACCCCGCTGGCGTGGTGGGGCAGCCGAACGGAAAGCATTCAACTAGGCACAGGCATTGTCCAAATGTCAGCAAGAACGCCTGCGGCTACAGCTATGGCCGCGATCACCATGGATCACTTAACCAACGGACGTTTCATCTTGGGTCTCGGTGTGAGCGGACCTCAGGTAGTTGAGGGCTGGTACGGGCAGCCATATCCGAAACCTCTTGCCCGCACTCGTGAGTACGTTCACATCATTCGCGAAATTTGTGAGAGGGAAAAACCAGTCTCGTATGTCGGCGATCATTATCAGATGCCTTTCCCGGGTGGCTTGGAGCTCGGAAAGCCCCTCAAATCGACCGTCCATCCCCTCCGGCAGCACATTCCAATCTATTTAGGTGCCGAGGGCCCGAAAAATGTGGCCTTATCCGCGGAAATATGTGATGGCTGGCTGCCCTTATTTTTCGCTCCCAAAGACAACCAATTTTATGCCGACGCTCTGAACGAAGGATTCTCTAAGGCCGGCAAGTCTCGCATTGGGGACAATGGGCGAATCCCCGAGGAGAACAACTTCGAAGTTGTCTGCCCAGTTTCTATCGTTCCCGATCCAGATGTGGAACGAGCCGCAGACAGAGTCAGACCGATGCTCGCGCTGTACATGGGAGGTATGGGAGCAAAGGGAGCGAACTTTCACTACGACGTGTTTTGTCGCATGGGATACCAAAATGTGGCTGATGAGGTCCAAGATTGCTATTTGACCGGTCGGAAGGACGAAGCCGCGGCAGCGATTCCTTTGTCGTTGGTCGAAGAAGTCGCTCTCGTTGGTCCGATCGACAAGATCGCTGACGACCTCGACCGTTGGAGAGATACCGTGGTAACAACTCTTCAAGTCAGCGGCCCTCCGTCGTTGCTGCGCAGTATCGCCGAGGTGGTAAACCGATGAATTCAGTTGATCCCCGAACTCCGGTGCTAGTTGGCACAGGCCAACTCATCCAAAAACCAGATAATCCCGTTGACGCATTAGAACCACTAGCCATGATGCGGGTCGCGTTAGAAGCAGCTGCCGACGACGCAGGCGCTCGAAGCTTGCTCGATCGGGCGACAGATACCTGGGTGGTGAAGGGCGCCTGGCCTTATCCAGACCCAGCGGCTTTACTCAGAGACGAATTCGGGAACAACAGCCGAACCGGAATTTCCACTGACGGCGGGAACACCCCCCAGTCGTTGGTGAATAAAGCCTCGCTAAGAATTCAAAGCGGCGAAGCTGACGTTGTTCTCATTGTCGGCGCGGAAGGAATTTGGAGTCGCAGAAGGGCCCGTAGAGCGGGAGAGCGCATTCCTTACACCGAACAAGTTGACGTCGAACCCGACGAAATTTTGGGCAAGGACGTGACGATGAGTCATCCAGTGGAGCTGGATCGTGGCTTCGCTATGCCCATCAACTTTTATCCCATCTTTGAGTCCGCTTTTCGAGCTTCTCGAGGCGAAAGCATCAGCGACCACAGGGACCGGGTCAGCGAACTATGGGAAACCTTCAACCGAGTTGCATGCGCAAATCCTTACTCATGGGTTCGTAATCCCATGACCGCAGAAGAAATAAGAAATCCCGGGCCTGCGAACCGACTCGTCGGTTTCCCATACACAAAGGCCATGAACTCAAACTGGGATCTCGACCAGGCCGCCGCGCTCATCGTGTGTTCCGCGGAAACGGCCGAAGCGGTAGGGGTAGCAGCAGATCGTTGGCTATTCCCTCACGCTGGAACTGACGGCTCAGACACAAATTTTGTGTCAAACCGAGCCGACCTTCACTCCTCGCCGGCTATCAGGGTGGCCGGCAAGAAGGCAATGGAACTAGCTGGGGTCCAACCCGAAGACATCGACCATGTGGATTTGTACAGCTGTTTCCCTTCAGCGGTACAAATCGCTGCAACGGAAATGGGACTCGGAATCGACCGACAGTTAACTCAAACAGGCGGACTAACGTTCGCAGGCGGGCCACTGAACAACTACGTGACGCATTCCATTGCAACTATGGCCAATGTCTTGCGCGAAGATGCTGGAACGGTGGGGTTGTGTTCCGCGAACGGCGGTTACATCACCAAACATGCTTTCGGGCTGTACAGCACCACACCGCCAACCAATGGCTTCCAACATGAGGACTGCCAGAAGGAAATCGACACCTACCCCACCGTGGAACTGGACGCTGACCACGTCGGCGAAGCCACCATTGAGGCATACACCGTGATGCACGGGGCCGAAGGACCAGAACGCGGTTTGGCATCTGTTAGGACGCCAAATGGACGTCAATGGGCCGGGACCAGCGACTCGCAACTGATGGAGTCAATGATGAACGAGGAACACGTAGGTAGATCCGTCGAAATTCTGTCGGATTTCACTTTCGAATTGACCTAAGCCACGGTCCTAGAGCGACAGTTTGGGTCCACCACTCGCCTAACAGTTCTCTCTAGCCTCGGGCAGGTGAGAATCGCTTTGATTGAGATGGGTAGTACCAGCTTTCGTCTCACCATCGAAACTGAACGAGAAACTCATCACCGAATCCATCATCTCAATCTCGGCTCTTCAGTAAGCACAAATGGATCTTTCACAGAAAGCGATATCACCAGCGCAACCTATGTGCTCTCGGAGTTCATGACCGCCGCCAAGGTTCATAACTGCCAACGCATAGTGGCGGTGGCAACAGAATCCTTCAGACTCGCCGCTAATGGCGACGCCGTCGCTACACACATCGCTCGCGAAGCTGGCTGTGAGGTGAAGATTCTCTCACCAGACGAGGAAAACATTTTGGTTTGGCAAGCCACGGTGAACCAGTTTCACGGTGTCGATTTTTTAGTTGCCGTAGCCATCACCGGCGGAAGCGTCGGCATCACTGCTGGTCCAACCAGTTCCGGGATCCCACTGCATAATTTCAGTTACCCCTTGGGTACCGGTGTCTTGGCTCCTAGAGCGTCCGAGAACGGGTTCGTTGATATCTCAACTCGAGTCCGGCTGGAACACCACATAGCAGAGAGCCTCAAACCAGTAGGCGCTGTTCTTCGCGACATCGAAGGATGCCAGTTCGTGGTCAGTGGTGGAATGCCGCTCGCGTTAGCGAAATTAATCCACACTGTGCGTCGTTCAGAAGTACCAGAAGCTCTCAACGGCCTTGCAATCGATTGTTCCGACCTCGGTCATCTCATCAAAACCTTCGACGAGTTGTCCTTACCCGCGCGTCTTGCTTTACCAGGCATAAGTTCCAAGAGGGCCCCGAACATGGCGTTAGGAGCGACAATTCTTCGACAAGTGTTGCGGTCGTTGGATGTGCACGCGGTCGAAGTGTCTAACGTGGGCCTCAGGGAAGGCCTTTTAGGCAGGATTTACGCAGACGTCAAAGCTGCCTAACAGCGGTGAGTAACTTCAGGCTGCAGATTCGTTTTGTAGAAATATTTGATTCGGGTGCTATCGTTGAGCCCGTGAACGGAACGCTACGCGGACTACTTCTTCTTACTTAGGCGAGGGCTACAACATACAGGCCCTCGCCCTAACCTCCTGTG
>DJZU01000082.1 GCA_002448715.1 Candidatus Neomicrothrix sp. UBA6944
GCCCATCTTCCGAAGCGCTCATGGTCATCATCGTCGATACCCAATAGCTCACAGATCACTGGTATCGGATAGGGCCTACAGAAGTCAGCAACGAAATCGCCGCCGCCTCTTTCAACTAAGGGTTCGAGGAGGCGGTCCGCATGCATTCGCATGAACGGTCGCAAAGCCTCGCTACTCGCTGGCGTGAACGAAGCACTTACGAGCCGTCGTAGGCGCCGATGGTCGTCACCTTCTACGGACAACAAATTCGGTCGCATCTGTACTTGGTCACCGGCACCGGGCAGCATGTCGCGTGCGCGGTCGATGAGACTCTCAAAATTGATGTCGTCACGTTCCTCAGATTGGAGCGAACTAACGCCCGAGAGCACCGTTATCCATGCAGAGTCGCGGAGAATCTCGCGAGTTTGGTCGTAGCCAAAAACCAATGGTCCCGCTGGGGTTCGAACAGCCCAATGTCCTGTCATTTGAAGTTGTTGTGTGGCTGCTACTAGTTCGGCGAAATCCGAAATGGCAAAGTCAACGAAAGGCAGAGCTCCGGGGGCTGTGGTGTCAACGAGTTCAGTTTGATTGTGATGACTCACTCCATCAACCTCCGCCGGAGAGAGTGAGTTTAGCGCTAAATATTGGGAAAACCCCGACGTCTAGCACGCTATCCGCCACTAATTGCCGTTTCAGCGGCAATTCGGCCGGACACCATGGCACCTTGTATCGACGGGGTGGTTCGATGATCACCGGCGATCACTACTTCTTCGGTAAGCGGAGTGCGCCGTCGGAAGGCTGCTCCAGGGACAAACACTGGCTGAGCGTGCTCAACAATTCCGTGTTTGATGAGTTTCCATGATTCACATTGACTTCCGAAGATTCGAGTCAACTGTTGTTGTGCCTCAGCGAGAGGAGCGTCGCGTTGTGTTGTCGGACCCGCAGCCACAACCAGTACCGAACCTTGGGGCGCGTACTCCGGAGCCACGTTGCTCATAATTGCGATATTCCTGCATGGGCCATCAGCAGATGGAAGAAGATGAATTGCCTTGCTGTCATTAGGCGGTTCGACTGCCGAGAAATACGCGTGCCACTGCGATCTACCTGGACGCGCCGTTGCATTGAGTAAGCGAGCCGCCGATGGTTCTTCGGTTGCTATAACGATCCGTCGAGCGGCAATTTTTTGCCCGCCAGCGAGAAAAACTGTTGAACCATTTATCTGTTCCACTGCTGCGCGCAGATGTATCGAGTCGCCAGGTAGTCGCGCCGCCATTTGATCAGGAATTTCTTGCATGCCCTTCGCTGGAACAGCCGCCGGACCCACAACGAGACAACGAATGATGAGACACGCCAGTCGCGCTGAACCCTCAAGTGACGATGTCAATTGAATTCCGGACAGCAGCGGCTCCCACAGCTTTTCTATCGACTTATCCGAAAATTTCTGCGTCTTCAAAAAATCACCTACTGAAAGATCATCAACACGCTCAAGAATTCCGGTTTCCGATCTCAAAAGCCTGAGGGCTAGCTTCACTAAACGGATGCGATCGGTCGGAGTCAAAAGCTGTGTTCGTAAGCCTGCAAGAATCGCGCTCGGCGAGCTTCGTGGGTCCAACAGCTCAGTAAACGAATCACCGTCCCGCACATTCACACCCCGGGCAAACGGGCGGAGGTCAAGAGCCGCTAAATCAAGGTAATTAGCTATTTCGGGATAAGCGGTAAGTAGGACTTGGAAGCCTCGATCTAACGTAAAGCCACTGTCGAAATCTGTTCGCACTCGCCCACCGACCGCGTCGCCAAGTTCAAGAAGGACAACTTCTCGACCTCGCCGATGCAAGGTAAGAGCCGCCGTCAGGCCCGCCAATCCGGCACCGATCACCACAAACTCCGATTCGGACGGCGGAGATGGAGTTGGTTGCAGCTCGTCTTGGAAATCCATATCTAAGGACCATTCGAGTGAAGGGACATTGTGTTCCACGAGTCAATCATCGGCGACTAACCCAACCTACACACCCCCAACCGCTGAAACGTCGACCGGCTTTATAGGAGGTCACTTACCGAGAATCTTCTTCTGGTGCACCCAGCCAGTAGGCACTCGTTCTAGATTGTGCTCATTCGGTTGGGACCAGTCGCAAAATGACTGAAACATAAGGAGTAAACCACTGATGCAACAAAACACTTGGGTTCAGCTAATGGCCATGCGCGGTAAGGACGCTCAGGCGATCATCTTGCCGTACGTCTTGTCGGTACTGGGAGTCTTCACATTCATCATTTGGGGAGGAGAAACTGCAGATACCGGCGCTGTGCAACTTGCCGTCGCAGCCTGGGTAGTACTTGGTTCTCTGTGGACTCTTCTGTGGTTTGACGGCGTACTGGCCGATGTTGGTGCTGGGATGCAGGACATGGACGGGGAAGTTGCCGGCAGCAACATGGGACAAAACTTTGCAAAAGCTCCGTTTGCGTTGTTTCGCGGCTTCAACGCGCTCGTGATCGTCATCATGGCCGTGCTACAAATTTCGGCTCTTTACGCGTAACAATTTTGAGTCCTTTGTTGGTCGCCGCGAAACGGCGACCAACAAAGGAACAACTCGAAATATTTGTTCGCTAATCAGCTGAAACCAACAAGGCAATATGGACAACTCATCTGAGTTAGAAGCAGTCAACAGTTCTTTTTATGCCCATTTTGAAGCAGCGAACATTCAAGGGATGTCTGATCTTTGGGTTAACTCCAACGAGGTGTGGTGCACACACCCCGGCTGGCCGACAATTTTCGGATGGGATCAAATCCGAGTGTCTTTCGAACAGATCTTCTCAGGCCCTGAACTCCCCCAGTTTTTGACCTCCAACGTTCGCTTCCATGGAAACGACCAGGCTGCTTGGGTATTCGTTGAAGAGAACCTTCTTGGATCGTCGCTATCGGCCGTCGCTGCTGTCAACGTATTTAAACGTGTCGCGGGGACTTGGAAGATGGTCGGTCACCAGGCAGCGCCCCTCATACCCGACCTAGATCTCACCTCGGGGCCAGAGACCAATTAACTCAAAAGTCGGAAACTCTGGCCACACGCATTGCATTTCGTGTCACCCATAGAGGTAGACAGTTCAGCAGACCCACAATATGGGCAATACATGGCTGCTGGGTGAGGAGCAACAGCGTGGTCTCGCGCTGCGCGACGTGCCGCAATGAAATCGATGACGGCGAGTAGCGAACAAGCCGACTGCAAGACAGCTAATAGCGCGAGGATTCGTCCCGGCATTACGTCAAAATCAAGCCAGATCAGTGCCCAGACGTAGCAACTATAAACAAGCGCACCAATCCAGCAGATAGCTCGTAGCGTCGCTCGTTCGGCGATAACAGAAATGATCGCGCAATAGGTGATCGCCACTGCCGCGACGGCAACTGTTCCTATAGGGCGACCCAACACATCGGGCGGCGCTGCTCCCCAAATCAGCGCGATAACTACCAGACCCATAAGGAGCGAAGAACCAGATCCAATGGGCCAGAGCACCTTCAGCTGGGGCCTAAATTTACCAAGCTCGATACTGACCAAACTGGCAGCTGTGATCACCAGCAAAAAGCTTGTCCCATGGACCCGCGCTACGAATTCTGTGCTTCCACCGATAACGATCCCCGCTGCGGCAAGCACAGCGTTAACGATCACAACCCACTTCAAGGTCCGCTTAACCAAGGATTTGTTTGGCGACAAGATATTCGCGATGGACCTCACAGGTAAATCTCCTGTTATGCGACCTCACAGAGCACGGTAACCGTTCTCGAGCTTGCGGCGTGACCGTTTGCAGAAGTCGTCAGAAATTCAATATTTCTCGGCAGCCAAGTTGCCGACTCAGATTATTTAGTACTAAATTAGTTTTCGGGAGGTCCCCCCACCTCTTCAAAGCCTTCGGGTCAGCATGTGGGAGTCACCTTCTATAGCTGTCCCGGAGGCTTGCCCCCTTTTGGAACCGTCTATCTTGATAACAACCTGACTGATGACACACGATGCGAGATTTGGGAGAGCCCGTGTCACACAATTCCACTTTGACCCCCGCTGACCGGAGACCGCTAGCAGTGGCCAAAAGACTTATAACGGCCATCTCGGCGGTTGGGTTACTGGCATGTTGCGCGTCGACTTCTTCTGAGCAAGTGTCCACCCCTGCAACCACTGCGCCGGCTGAGCCTGCGACTACGACGACGAATCCAAACGAAACCGCCACGTGCATGGAGCCCTATAAAGCGGAGGTCCACAATCGGATCTTGATGCAAATCGATTTACTAGGGGTTGGCGCGTTCGAAGAGGCACGAGAGCACGCGTCGACATCATTTAGAAATTCAGTCGATGTCGCTGGATTTCAGGAAATGATCGAATCAGGTTTTCCATTTCTGTTGGAAAATTGGCCGATCGCGTTCGGTCGCTGTCGAATAACCGACGGAACAGCGACAGTTGAGGTCCGCGTCGGCGAAGAGCCCGCTATCACTCTCATCTACTTCTTGATCCAATCGGATAATCGTTGGTGGATCGATGGTGCCTCGCCCGCAGTTGATGGTCTTGCTGACAAGGTTGAATCGTCATGACTCTGCAGGAAAGATTGACTGCCAGCGTGGTCAAGTTGTTCTCCGAAGGCGATCAACCATTAGCTCACACCCACCTGTACCCAAACGACCCGGGCCTATTTGGTCCCGACAGTGTTAGCTGGAAAATAATGGGTGACGTGTCGAGCTTTGCCGGAGGAGTGCGGGCTCTTCTCCTCCAAGCATTACACCCCGAAGTTGCTGCAGGCGTGGCGGATCACTCCGCGTACAAGTCGGATCCCCTGGGTCGTCTCAACCGAACATCTCTTTTCGTTACCACTGCTAACTACGGATCGATGCCCGAAGTGCAATCAGCAGTGCAGATGGTGACCAAAGCACATGGACCCGTTAACGGCGTTTCAGAGCGTGGGTTCTCCTACTCAGCTAACCAACCGCAACTGGCCGCGTGGGTGCAAAATACTCTGACCGATTCTTTTCTTGAGGCATATCAAACTTTCTGTCGTCCCCTGGAACGTGAAGAAGCAGACCAATTTGTGGAGGAACAAGCCAAAATCGGGGCGCTTTTAGGTGTTGTTGAACTCCCCCAAACCGCGGAAGACCTCCGGTCTTGGATCGTTCATCACCCTGACCTAGCTGAGTCAAAAGCTCTCCACCAAGCGTGGAATTTCTTACGCAACCCACCATTGAATACTGGCCAGCTCGTCGGCTACAAGGTCATAAGGGCGGCAGCGGTAGCGACTTTGCCCAATACCTTCAACCAGTTAACGCACGCGACTTCATCCAGGGGAGCTATTTTCGCTGGTCGACGTATCATCGGGTCGCTTCGTTGGGCCATGAAGTACAGCCCTGCGTGGAAAGCAGCTCTCGACCGATGCGGTGCAACTTATGATCACACTAAGTTCCGGTCGTTCGAAGATCGGCCCTAACCCGGAGTCGTCACAAAAACCGATCGGTGTGATCCATCGGAATTAACCCAGTTCAGGAAAGATGTCCTCCAATTCGGTCACTATCCAATCGCTGACAGCACACACTTGATCAAAAAACGGAAGGTGAGTACTCATCATCTCAGTAAACCGGAGCCCTCGAACTAACAACTCGGCGTCCGCTCGTGACATTGGGATACCTCGTTCGGTCGCTGACATCGAAACCCATTCTTGGCTGTTCCACGCAAGAACCAACCGTCGATCTAGAGCATCGAGCCGCCCATCAGAATCTTCGACCTCGTGGTCTGACAAGATTCCCAAAATCTGACGTAGAGCCGCTGCGCCTTCAATAGGCAACATCATGGTCTCCCCTAAAGAGTCAGAAGACATTGGGCTCTTTCCTTCTTGAGATAGCTCGCAAAATAGATCTTGGGTGTCCTGATCTCAAACTCTTTGGCGCAAGCTGTTGGTTGAATCCGAAATGGTGAACTGGTGTCGGTAGTCTTCGGGGACACAAATACTTCCTCGAGGTACTACATCTGAGGCAGTGATCTATCGGCCCCCGTAGCTCAGGGGATAGAGCGTCGGTTTCCTAAACCGTGCGTCGCAGGTTCGAATCCTGCCGGGGGCGCTCAGTCGCCGTATTTTCATCAATCACGTTCGGACCCCTTCGCCCCATAGAACATATAAAGCAACCAGAGGGGTATCGCCAGCTTCGACTGTGTGTAAATCCAACGGATTGTTGTACAGCGTCGAGTTGGGGCGCATTTCGACCAGTTGTTCAGCTCCGCCGTATCGCCAGTGAGCATGACCTGAGACGATGAGATAGAGCTCTTGCGGTGGGTGGTTGTGGAGGGGGTAAGCGCTTCCTTGGTCGACATACATGATGCCGACCTCAAGTCCGGGCAAGTCGAAGGCTTCTGACAGCACGCACAAGGCTCGATCCTCGCCTTGGTCGTCCCAACGATGAGACTGAACCCATCGCAGGTGCGGAGCAAGTTCGACAAACTTGTTTGCTCTGGGGGATCCTCCGACTTGATCCAAGTTCCGCAATACGGGGAGGATCTGCGCTTGATAAGGAACCGTTGGTGCTAATTCGATGGCCTCACGAAACTTTCGTGCTCCTTCTTCAATTTCGCTGCGAGCAGCAAGTTCAAGAGTCGCTTCAGCGGCTTCGATGAGCCATTCACGAAGCATTTCATGAACCCTCATCCGATGCGGCTCTGGGTAGACCGGAACCCTGTCAGGAGAACCAGAGTGAACAAGAAAACCGATCCGGCCATCCACGGAATAGAGATGAATCCAAATTTTTCTATGTATGTCACCGAGCACGGTGTCACGAGACTGCACGAATCCGCGTCGGAGAGGGAAGAAATTCGCTGTAAGAGGTAGTGCCACGTAGAGGCCGCTAGACCGAGCGAAGCGATTGGAATCGCGTAGCGTCGCACTTGGTGGTCTCTGGTTATCCATGCGATCAGCATGATCAACGCGAGTGGGTACATGGCTGTTCTTTGGATCCAACACCATCTACATGGGCTTAAATTTCCTATTTCTGACAGGTATAACGATGCGAGACTTGCAGCGATGGTTACGAACGCAGAGAGATGGTCTGACCGCGCTATAAACCCCGTAAATAGCTTGGTCTTCGGGCCAATCCATCCGACAAGCGCGCCAATCAGAACAACGGTCAAGACATTAAGCAGCAAAGTTGCCCAAGCAAATATTGAGAGAAGCGTCTCTACGGCCACGACTCCAATGTGGGTCACCTGAGGTCAGATTGCGAATTTAAAACCTAATTCGCGGCAAGATCCTGTTTCGGTGCTTTACCAATCTTGATCCACATAGCAACTGCCCCTGACGTTGAAGCGACGAGGAAGAATCCAAGAATGCGGTCGTAATACGGCAACGCTTCAACACCCGACGTTGTGGTCAAAAGTGCGAATACTGCGGCGGTCCCGATTGCCGCAGCGGCATATCGCAAGGTACTGAAAAGCCCATTAGTTTCGCCGTAATACTTTTCTTCAACCCATTCGAGGGCAACTCCGTTCAGCAACGGAATACTCATTCCCCAACCAAAACCGTAGAGCATGATCCCGGGAGCGAAATCGGACCAGAAGTTCACCTCAGCGCCAAGTCGAGTGAAATGCCAAGCCACCGCGAACACCTGCAAAGCCGCGCCGAGGCGACATAAACCTACCGATCCAATTCGGTCCGCTAGACGACTAAACGTCAGGGTCGAAAATCCGGCCGCTATCGGTCCCAGCGTGACTCCCATCCCAACCGCCAGCGTCGAGAAATTCCAAACGTTCTTCATAAACAGCGGCCACACAATCCATATTGATTGCGAGGTGATACCGACAAGAAAGTTGACGAGGTTGGCGACCATCACTCCGCGTCGTCTGAGGAGATGCAGATTCAACAACGGCTCTGGGTGGCGGAAAGAATTAGAAATGAACAAGACGAACGAAAGCACACCCACTGCAGCGACCAACGCTGTAAGCGCCGACGTGTACCCCCATATGCGGCCTTGCATAATGGCCGTCACGGCGGCTCCGATAGCCAGCGTGCCCGCCGCCGCTCCAACTAGATCAAGCTTTTGTTGATCAGGCGACGTCGGGAGTTCCTTCAACAATGACTGACCCGCCCAGAACATCAACAGAGCTACTGGTGCACTCACCAAATAAACAATTCGCCAACCAGCGTTTGCCAAAATAAGTGCCGCTACCCCAGGAGCTACACCAGCACCAAGCGGACCTGCAGCAGACCAGAGCCCAACGGCTGTCGTGCGCCTCGATTCAGGGAACAGGGGAAGGACGAGTGCCAATGACGATGGAAGAATGGCTGCGCCGGCGAAAGCTTGCAAAACACGGCTGAGATTAAGAGTGATCACTGTTCCCGCGGTCGCGGAAAAGAAAGCTGACAACGCGAACGCTAATAGTCCCAGCTGAAAGATGCGTTTGCGTCCTATTCGATCCGCCAGACGTCCCGCTAGCGGCAAGAATGCTGCGGTGCCAATGAAAAACCCTGCGACACCCCAACCAATATCAGCAGCGGTCGCTCCGACAAATCCAGCTTGAATGTCGTCCAACGCAATGTTGGTGGCAGTGCTGTTAAAACCGACAAGTACGGTGGCAAGCGACGCCACCCACAGAGCGCGCCACGCTCGCGGTGAAACCGGCTCAAGGGGGGCCCGAACCGAAGACTGAGCGCGCACATCGGGGACACTTGGCGACTCTTCAGCGAGGGGGATGTTGCGCACCTTTGACAGCACTACAGGGATCTGACGACGCACCAGAAAAAGCCTAGGGGCTTGCTCATCACTACGTTATGAAAAATCAAAAATCGTTTAGAAGAACTTCGATTGAGTTCCGAACTCGTTGTCTCACCCCTCTGCGAACGTGAGATATGGCTTCTATACGACCACAAGCTTTAACTTCTATGACCCACGAGCAACTATCTCAACCCAATCGCGACCTCGGTCGCTTCTGGATTCTCATGTGTCGGCAAACGCTCGCAGAAACCAACAATCAGTGGGCCATTGAGATATGAGCATCTTTTTCCTTTCTCTAACAGTGTCAGTGGCATTCGGTCTATGGGAGTTATGCAGCAGCAAACACTCGCGACATGCTTCGGTCGATCACCCATCCAAGGGTCTGCGACGCCAAGAAAAATCGGCAGCGGTCCATTCCGAACTCGCCCACAACCACCTCGCATCAGTCAACGTGCAAGGACTTAAGGATCATCGGTCATTTACGTCACGACCTATAAAGGCAATGCTTTAGAAAGAGTCTTCAGAAAGGACTATGAAAGTGGATTCAGAAACATTTGTCGGTATGAGCGAATCAAACGCCGCGACCATCAGGATGAACGGCTTTACTTACATGCTCGCTAGCACTGCGTTACTAGCAATAATCGTCTTCGGCAATAGCAGCGACTTTCAGTTCCCTCTCACAATGGGGGTTATTGGTACCGGGCTTTACGGACTGCTGACCTTTGACTTTGGGATGCAAAGCGCTATGGGTCTCAAAGATTCCATGCCTA
>DJZU01000075.1 GCA_002448715.1 Candidatus Neomicrothrix sp. UBA6944
GCTCTACGCGGCTGTCGCCTGGCTAAGACGAGTAACAAGATCGGGAGACAACTAATCCAGTTCCCCCACCTTGACAGTTACAAGCATCAACTTTTCGCTCCGCCAGACTCGAAGGGAAGCCTCGGTGCCCGGCTCCAGCATTCGAGCGTCCACTATCAGCGCCCCCATGTCATCGACAGGTGCACCATTCAATTCGACCACCACATCACCCACTTGTAGCCCTGCAGCGGCCGCTGGGCCACCCGAATCTACAGATTGAACCAGCACGCCTGCAGAGTGACTGGGTGGAAGAAAATCTGACTGAGCATCGGAGCCTCGAATACCGAGTCTTCCATGGCGGGGTTGACCCCATTGGATGATGTCGTTAGCGACATCACGTGCAATTTCTATAGGAGTGGCGAAACCCAAGCCCTCGGCACCCACTTCGGTAACAGCGATAACTGTAGTAATGCCGACCACTGCGCCCCGAGAATCCACTAGAGCTCCGCCTGAAGACCCAGGAGATATAGGCGCATCAGTCTGCACTAATTCGTACAACCAGTCGCCTTGCGGTGATTGGAGGCGCCGATTGGTGGCACTGATGACCCCGACGGTCACGGTCGGCCCACCACGCAGACTTAAAGGTGATCCGATCGCGATGGCGGTTTCCCCGGCGCGGAGTTGATCAGCGCGTCCAAGAGTCGCAGGTATGAATGAGGCTTGACCGTCACTTGCAGGTCGGAGCACAGCGACATCGGTTCGCCAGTCCATGCCGACTAATTCGGCACTAAAAATGGTGCCGTCGGCGAGAACAATCTGAAAGCTGTCCCCACTGTCGACTACGTGGGTGTTTGTTATCAGGTGACCGTCATCTCGAAAAATGACTCCGGAACCAGTGCCTGTTACTTGGCCGTAGCGAAGCACTTCGACTCGCACAACACTTGGGGTCACTATCGCGGCAATGTCTGCAACCTCTAAAGCCCTGGCACCGCTTTGCGTTACCGCCGCGACATTCGCAGTGGTAATTTCCCGTTCTACGACTCGTTCGATCACAGAGTCTGAGCCTGACAGCATAGTGCCGACAACCAAAGCGGCTACCACTGCCCCAATGATTGCGCCAACCAAACCTGAGCCGATCAACCTGCGAGTGCTGGACCGTTGCCCTAATGCTCTAGCGTCCGGCGCTAAGTATTGGAGTTCGCTTGGATGACGCCAGATTCGATCGTCGGGATGTAGGGCGTACTTACTGGTGGGGTTTTCCTCAATGCTGGTGTCGGGGTCATCTGGAATTTGGGACCAATCGATCGAGCTTCCCAAGTGCCATTCTTCAGAAGAAAACAGGTCGGCAGACCCAGCAGCAAACTCAGGCTCGGATGACTCATCTGAATTCTGTTCGGCATTGTCGCTTGAGTCCACATCCCAAAAGGTACCTATCCAATGAGCATTATTACCCGCGACCCGTCGAAGCGATAGGGACGTGGGGCTTTATGGGCGTACCATAAACATGTGCTACCTCCACAAAACGTTGATTCATGGGTTGTGCTGACTGCGGATGAACTCCAGATCGGTGCAATTTACGATTGGTGTCTCCACCCGTCGTGTGGCGCCGTGGTGCTCTTTTCGGGAACCGCTCGGGATCATGCCGAAGGCCGCGACGATGTGTCGCTTCTCGAGTATGAGGCCTACGAAGAACACGTCGAACCTCGTCTCGAGGCAATAGTCGACGAGATGCGGAAGTTGTGGCCTGAAATTTCACGCGTGGTGTTGGCTCATCGCACTGGGCCCCTCGCTATTGGCGAGAGTTCGGTTGTTGTAGCGGTGTCTTCCCCACATCGGCCTGAAGCATTTGAAGCCGCAAGGTTTGGCATAGACACCCTTAAGGCCACCGTGCCTATCTGGAAACGAGAGGTATGGAAAGACGGAGAAGATTGGGCGCTTGCTGCACAAGACATTACCGACGTGGGATCTTTGCAACCAGTTGAAGAGCACCCATAATGAGTCCCCTTGCCTTTCTCGGTCTTGCTGCAGCGATCACCCTTTTGGGGATGCTGTGTCTGGCGATTAGCGGTCGTAAGAAAACTCCATGGGAGTCGAGCATCGACAGTTTCCGTAAACATCTAGATGCAATAGCACCAGATGAACATGAGGGTGAAGACGACATGCATGAACGATTAACAGATCGCGATAGGAGACGTTCCACTGGCACGTGACCTAGCGATTGACCTCGGCACCGCCAATACATTGGTGTACGAACGTGGCCGCGGCATCGTGCTGAACGAGCCGTCAGTCATAGCTATGAATGAACAAACTGGCGATGTTCTAGCGGTTGGGCGTGAAGCTTGGCAGATGATCGGTAGGACACCTTCGTACATTGTCGCGGTTCGGCCTCTCCGGAAAGGAGCGATAACTGATTTCGACACTACACAGCGGATGATCAGACTGATCCTCCAGCAAGTAGGAGTCGGACGGTTCGGCAAGACGCGTGTCGTGGTATGTGTTCCGTCAGTTATCACTCCTGTTGAACGGCGCGCCGTAACCGACGCGGCTCGTCGAGCGGGCGCAAGCGACGTTCGTCTTATCGACCAGCCAATGGCGGCCGCGATCGGATCGGGCTTACCTATTCACGAACCTGTTGGAAATATGGTTATCGATGTTGGCGGTGGAACAGCTGAGACGGCAATGGTTTCTATGGGCGGAATCGTTTCACTCAAAGCCATCAGGGTCGGTTCATTCGATTTTGACGCGGCGCTACAGAACTATGCGCGACGTGTTCACGGAGTCGCGATAGGAGAACGAACAGCCGAAGAAATCAAGGTACAAATCGGTTCTGCATGGGCCGTCGAAGATGAATTTGATGCTGAAGTGAAAGGTCGTGACCTCACCACTGGTCTCCCTAGAACTTTTATATTGACGCCCGATCAAGTCAGATCGGCTTTGGAAGAACCCGTCCAATCGGTAGTGGATTCGGTTATTGACTGCCTGAGTCAAGCGCCACCTGAACTCTCTCAGGACCTCCTGGTCCACGGCGTTCATCTCGTAGGTGGCGGGGGCCTTCTAAAAGGGCTAGCGCAACGCCTAGAAAACGATGCGCGGGTTCCGGTAAGGACCGTTCGAACGCCCATGGAAGCGGTTGTGTTGGGGGCTGGCCGAGCACTAGAGAATTTTGACGAGCTTTCGTCATCGTTTAACACCTATGGCGAACGTCGGTGACTGTGACGTGCTTGGCCGAAAAGTTTTAAGCATCTTCGCCACACCATTGTTTTTGTCAATGTCAGTTATTGCTGCGTGCTCTGATGAACGTGACAGCCCTTCTGAACTGGAAGGAGAGCGCACACGGTCAGTGGAGCGATCAGTTGGCTTCGATGGCAACGTTGTTCGCCTTGGGATAGTTGCCGACATGACGGGCCCAGGCGGGAAGCTCGATCGAGCTCGCCTCACGGGAGTTGAGACCTATTGGTCAGATGTCAACGCGCAGGGAGGAGTGGGCGGAAGGTACGTCGTGGAATTAGACATCCTCGACCATCGCGGCGACCCCCAAATTGCGGAACAGTCGGTACCGGACCTTTTAGGAGAAGTCGTTGCCTTAACGTTCGTCAATGAGACCGCGATGGGGGCGGTGTATCCGTTCTTGGTTGCCGAGCAAGCCCTAGGAGTGGTTCCGACTTCCACATTGGATTGGGAGAATGACTCACGTTTCTTAACTCACGTTCCCCCAATTGAGGTTTCTGTATTGGCTCTCCTTGAAAGTGAGCCCTCACCTAATTGGTGTGTCATCACTGATGGCTCACCTTTAGGTATCGCAGCCCGCAATGCGTCGACGCGCGCTGCGGAGGTTGCAGAAGCAGAAAACGTGACGCTCATTGAATTAGGCGAAGATCTCAACTCAGCTATATCAGCGGCTGCGTGCGGGATGGTTTTCCTTGAGGTGGCCGAGCAGTTCCAAAATGAGGCAATTGAATCACTACCTGCGGAACGCAAAATTTATGTCCGAGCAGGCTCGGCGGCTCTATCGCAGAGGAATGACTTGCAATTCGCTTATCTTGACTCCGGTCCCGCCTGGGATGTCGATTCTTCTGAAGGAATGAGACTCTTTCTAGCCGCCTTGTTGCGCCACGCTCCTGACGTACAACCTGACACCAGAGTACGCGATGGCTATATATCCCAAATACAACTGCATCAGCTTCTCGAACAAGCCGTCGCCGAAGGTGACTTAAGACGACCAATCCTTTTTGCGGCAAGTGAGGCGCAAGAACGCGTTGACATGCTGGGTCTAGCGGAACAACCTTTGCAGCCCCGGAGCTTCAATATCTGGTTTGCCAACAACCAAGATGAACTCGCCGACGGGCGAGGGTGGCAGCTTGAAAGAAAGCTAGCAACGGAGAACGTTGACGCTTTAGCTAACTAATCTGCTACTACTCCCAGTAAATCAGCGGCTACCGATCGAACCTGCCGGTCTTTGTCGAGTAATGCTCGCTCCACCATTTGCTGTGCCCGCGGTTCCTCAAACTGGGAAAGCCCAAGAACAGCGCGCCGCCTCACTTGGGGCTTGTCACCCATCGCGTCCAAAAGACAATCCAAGATCGCCACACGATGAATCTCAGCCGAGGAAACCAAAGCTCCTAGCGCGGCTATTGCGCTTTCGCGACATAGAGCGTCGTCATGTCGTTGAGCCATCAAGATCAACGATTCTGTCGCAATTGCATCTAACTGCTCACCGACAGCGAATGCTGCTGTCTCTGCGACCGAAGGGTCAGAATCAGACAAATGATGTCTGGCGTAAATATCGGAACGTTTAGCAGCCACTTCTAGGGCTTTCCGTCGTACCGATGAACTCGGATCATCCAGTGCTGCCTGCAATTCGGAAGTCGTCAAAGAGTTAAGACGCGCGAGTGCGCCAATCGCTAACCGGCGCGTAGAGGAATCTCTGCTCGTTAATGAGGCCCGGGCTGAAGACTCTTCGCCTAGGTGACCGGCCATAGCAGTCCGGACTCTGCCTTCGCGAAGGCCCTTATCTGTCAACTGATTGCTGCCTGAACTACCAAAGCAGCGACGATCGCGATGATGCCTACAACAAGAGTGATGGCTAAACCACTCAACACAGTGAAAGCACCGAGTCCAAGAAGGGCCACTAGCTTCCGCCACAACGAAGTGCCTTTATAGGTCTGGACTGGGAGAATATGTCTAGGGTCATTCAAGTGAGGTCGGACTTGTGACGCTGATTCGGAGACCGTTTCTGTTGTTTCTGATAAGTCGCCGTCGCCAGAGTTTGCTGAGGGTATTGCACCTAATGCTGCAGTTGCCTCTCCATCGCGTTCTATTTCGTTCATGAAATTCATCCGACCCGCGTGTACCCACCACTGTGTAGCGTGGCACGCTTGTAACCGATGTCTGAGCTCACCGAGAACGAGGATACTGGCCCTGATGCGAGAGAGGTGTCGCCCGCACCTCGAGTGCCAACGTGGGCGCTCGTCATTGTTGGTCTCGCTTCTTTGGGCATGGTGAGCTTGCTTGCTCTAGATCGAATAACTATCACGTCAAAGGTTCTCACCAGCCCCGGCACTACGCGAGATATTGAGCCGATGCTGCAAGTAGAGGAATCAAAGACGTACGAGGCTGATGGGCGCATCGAAATGGTGACTGTCAAATCAAACCTTCAGCCCTCCCTACTAGAAATGGTGGGCGGTTGGCTTGATGACTCGATAGAGATTTCTGATCGTCAAGAAATCCTGGGAAATCGGACAATCGAACAGAACAGAACCCTCGGACGGGAACAAATGGCGAGGAGCCTTGATGTGGCTACTCGAGTCGCGTTAGAGCGAATTGGCTATGACGTCATATCTGAAGCAGGTGCACTCGTTCTTCAGATCGTTCCCGAAACCCCTGCGGATCGAGTGCTGTATCAAGGTGATGTGATTGTTGAGGCGGATAACAAACCAGTTGTCACCGCTCGCGACCTCAGCACAGCAGTACAAGCCAAATCCCCGGGGGACAAATTCTCCTTCTCTGTCTTACAAATAGATGGAAGTATTCGAAAAGAAACGGTTTCTCTCGCTGAAAGAAAAGGCAAAGCGTTCCTGGGAGTCTCAATTAGCACATATGCAGAAATGGCCGATTTGCCGTTCGAGATTGAGTTTGCTGTCGAACGAGTTGGAGGTCCGTCAGCAGGACTTGGTCTCACACTGGCGTTGCTCGAACGATTGCTTCCGGGAGAGCTGCTGGCTGGATTAGACGTTGTGGCTACTGGAACTGTTGATCCGCTAGGAAACGTAGGTCCGGTAGGTGGCGTTGAACAAAAAAGTCACAGCGTGATGCGAAGCGGAGCTGATTTGTTCCTTGTCCCGGCCACTCAAGTAGATCAAGCAAATGCGGTTCTAGGAGACATGGTTGAAGTGGTGGGGGTAGAAAACCTGGATCAGGCCTTAGCGAAACTTAAATCGCTAGGGGGAGATGTGAGCGGGATCGAGATAAAGAGCTAACCGAGCGACCCATTTTCGAGTGACCATCCACGTCAGCACAGCAAGGATCGGTACCCTCGGTCGTTATGGCGCAGTACGCCGAAGGGGCGTCAGGAATTGATCCCGATGCGGTAGCTACCGCCGAGTTCACCCATGTATTTCGGGGCTACTCAATCGATGAAGTAAAGACATTTCTTCAACATGTCAGCCAGGAGATGCATCGCTTAACAGATGAACTCGCAGCTGCGCGTTCCGTCCAAGACGTCGTTGCGACGGCGAGCCGAAATTCGTCGGACTTGGAAGAAGGAAATTCAACTGAAAACGTTGCGTCGGTGGGTCCAGGAACAGTGATAGATCTTCAATCCCATCGAATTACGCTAGAACGCGAAGAAGCTGAGGGCGAAGACGAAGATTGGTCTAACGACTTTCAATCTGGTGAAAATGAACCGGCCACTGCTCTCGATGTTCTTACCTTCCCTAGCACCGCACCACCTCGTAGACGTGCTGTTATTGACGAACTATTTGACCGTTTAGGCGAGCCGCAACTTGAGGATGTCGAATGGGCCAGAGAGGTTCTCATTCGCACTGGTGAAATTCCGGTGATCCAACAATCCCCATACGAGTCGCTTCACGGCGAAGCTGAAGCAATTGTCGACCATCATGATCGTCTACGTAGCACCGTGGCAGAACTATCACGGTCCGCAGTGAGTCAACTAAAAAGGAACCTGGCCGTCCGACTTGAAGCTTTACTGCCGGAATTGAAAAGTTCGTCTCAAAATACTTTTGAGGTGTCACATTTAGTTCCTAGGGCTATGGACGACGAACTAGTCGAAGGACTTACTCCTTTCGTAGCTGCCGCCGCCAAATTCGGCGCAGGCGGGGTAAAGGTAAATGTTGACGGAATACCAAACAAGACTGCGCGAGCAGCGGGGGATTGGTTACGTAGTCGACTCATGGCCCATTTAGATGATGAAGTTGCAATTGAAACTCGCTTGCGTGCTGTGTATCGAGAGTGGAAAAGATCAGCTGTGGACTTAATAGCCACGGACGCAATCGCTGAGGCGTTCGCTTTAGGGCTTTACGCAACTATCCCTGCGGACCAGCAGGTCAGTTGGCAAACGCCCCCTGAAGGTTGCTGCGGAACTGCTTGCCACGACAATGGAACTGCCGTCGCACGGCGAAAAGGCGAGGTGTTTCCCTCCGGTCACCTACTTCCGCCCATTAGTCAAGGGTGTCGCAGTCTGGTCGTGCCAATAGGCCAGTAACCTTGCAGGTATATGCGACCATCTGAAGAAATGAAATCTCGTCGTCGACGGACCAACAGGGGCCGAGTGCTTCTCGGCTTTGGTGGACTTGCCGTCTTTTTGTTTTTTACTTCGATTAGAGGTTTGGCCGGTTTTTGGACTGATTATCTATGGTTTGACAGCCTGGCACTGTCATCAGTGTGGACGTCGGTGCTGTGGGCAAAGATTGGTTTAGGACTGCTATTCACGGCGATTTTTTTCGTGGCTCTGTGGCTGAATCTATTCATTGCTGACCGGCTCGCCCCCACAGTCCCTCTACCTGGACCAGAAGACGAAATGTCCAGGCGGTGGCGACAGTTCATTGCAAGACGAGCGATTCTTATCAGAAGTGTGATCTCGCTGTTATTCGCGCTCCTGGTAGGGGCAGGTGTCTCTTCTCAATGGCAAAGTTGGCTATTTTTCACAAACCGCGTGGATTTTGGAATAGTCGACCAACAATTTGGTATTGATGTTGGTTTTTACGTCTTTCAACTTCCATTCCTAACGTTTGTTGTCAACTGGGCTTTTGCGGCGATTCTCGTCATTTTTGTTGTTACAACCATTGAGCACTATCTCAATGGTGGAATACGCATCCAGGGACAACCTGGGTCTCGGGTGACACCTCAGGTGAAAGCCCACCTGTCGTTGCTGCTGGGGTTGCTCGCGTTGGTTAAGGGCGTTGGCTATTACCTCGACCGTTACGAACTGACGCTGTCTGAACGCGGCTTCGTCACGGGTGCTACCTATACCGATATCAAAGCTCAACTGCCAGCACTCCAGCTTCTGATGATTGTGAGCGTGTTCTGTTTCGGATTGCTGATTTTCAACATCTGGCGTCGCGGTTTTACCTACCCGATTATCGCAGTGGGTTTATGGGCGTTGGTCGCGAGCCTTGCCGGGACCATATATCCCGCGTTGGTCCAACGATTCCAAGTAGAGCCCTCAGAATCAACAAAAGAGGCTCCCTATATCGAACGCAACATTGAAATGACCCGAGTCGCTATGGGTCTAGCGGACGTGAGTCCCCAAAATTTCAATTATGAGCCCACCCTCACAGCCAAAGAAATCGAAGAGAATATGGCAACCGTCCGCAACGTGCGTCTGCTTGATCCCGCGGTGATGCGAGACACTTTTCAACAGACCCAAGGCATCAAGAGTTTTTATGACTTTCGAGATATCGACGTTGATCGCTATGAGATTGACGGACGCACTACCCAAGTGGTTCTTGCAGCTCGAGAGCTGAAACAAACAGATCTCCCGAATAGCTCCTGGGAGTCTGAACATATCGCCTTTACCCACGGCTACGGAATCGCCGCTGCACCTGCCAATGCGATCGACGCTAACGGTCGGCCCGACTACGCGTTAGCGGATATACCAGTCGCTGCCCGACCCGGTGCCTCGAGCCTGGATGTGGACCTTCCAGGTCTATATGTCGGTGAGGGATTGAAGGGTTATGCCATTGTTGGTGCCACACGCGACGAGGTCGACTTTCAAGATAACGACGATCGGACGGAAGTCACTCGTTACGACGGAGCCGACGGAGTCAACATTAATTCTCTCCCTCGAAAGCTCGCGTTTGCTCTTCGTTTCGCCGAACCCAATCTTGTGGTTTCCGGTGAACTTGGCTCAGACAGCCGAATTCTGTACAAGCGCGACGTAGTTGACCGCGCCAAAACCCTCGCCCCATTTCTCAAGTTCGATAGAGATCCCTACCCTGCAGTCATTGACGGCAAAGTGACTTGGATCCTCGATGCGTACACGTCAACGGATATGTTCCCCTATGCGCAGCGAGTCAATCCGCGGGCGGTCAGATCAGGTGACCTTAAAGCTTCAGTGAACTACGTACGAAATTCAGTGAAGGTTGTCATAGACGCATATGACGGCACTCCCGAGTTCTACATCGTCGACGACCAGGACCCGATAGCGAAGTCGTACCGTCAGCAATTCCCTGATTTGTTTACTGACGATGCTCCGCCCAAAGAACTAGCCGAACATTTCCGTTACCCCGAAGATCTATTCCGGATGCAAACGGATATGTGGGGCCGGTACCGAATCACTGAAGCCTCGGAGTTCTACGACGCAGCCGGCGCCTGGAGTGTCGCTCAAGATCCAGGTAACTCCATTGGGCAAACAGCCGTGGAATCTGTCATTGATGCTTCGGGAAACATCATCAGCAGTTCCGAGGTTCGCATAGCACCCCAATATCTTCTTATGCGACTGCCGGGCGATGATGACGAGTCATTTGTTATCTTCCGGCCCTTCGTACCCTTCTCCGATGATGATTCGCGTAAAAACCTTGAAGGTTTCATGGTTGTTCACAACGACCCAGAGCGATATGGACAAATAGAGGTCTACGAGATTCGTTCCTCTACCCCGGTCGACGGTCCCGCGTTGTTCAACTCCAATATTCAAACTGAAGAAGAGATTTCTGAACGCGTTACTTTGCTGAACCAGAACGGATCGACGGTTGTGCCTGGCAACCTGCTGCTCATCCCGGTAGAGAATTCTTTGCTTTATGTGCGTCCTCTATACATCGAAGCTACAGGTACAACAGCGGTCCCTGAATTGCAGTTGGTGATTGTCGGGGTGGGCCCAGAAGTAGTTATCGCCGACAGTTTTGAAGCTGCCTTGGCTAGCGCCATCCCTGGACTAAACGTAGATCTTGAATCCGGTTCTTCAGAAGTGAAGCCCGACTCGGCAACACCTCAAGATGACGATCCAGAAGATTCCTCTGATAGTTCTCAGAACGAAGATGACTCAGGACAGTACTCGATCGAACAACTGCTAGCTCTTGCCCAAGACGCGTTTAACCGTGCCGATGCGGCGCTCCGGACCGGTGACCTCGCCGGATATCAGCGTTGGGTCGAAACAGCTTCGGGGTATATAGCTAGAGCCCAATCTCTTATCGCGGAGTCACCTCAGCGCGACGACGCGGACGCCGCATAGCGTTGTGACGGGAACTATCCCTACTGCTGAGGGGGAGGCTCAGGCGCCCTCGCGAGTCTTAGTCGTTGTTGCTCACCCTGATGACGTTGATTTCGGTACCGCTGGCACTATGGCCGCGCTTGTGAAAGCCGGATCAGAGGTCTCTTATTGCCTAGTGACGAGTGGTGAGGCGGGTGGTGATGACTTGCCGCTGAATCAAGATGAGCTGGCCGAATTACGACAAGAAGAACAGACAGCGGCGGCTTTGGCAGTGGGAGTTGAGGACCTTCATTGGTTGAACTATCCGGATGGGCGAGTTGTCAACAGCCTTGACCTTCGACGTGATATCTCGCGCGTAATTCGAATCGTTCAACCAGATGTGGTTGTGACTCAGCCCACGGAGGCGAATTGGGATCGAATATACGGATCACACCCCGACCATCTCGCGACAGCGTGGGCGACGATGGCAGCCGTATATCCCGATGCGCGAAATCCCAGATCTCACCCGGAACTATTGGCTGAGGGTCATCAACCCCACACGGTGACTCAAGTTTGGATGATGTGGATGTCTGCACCACAGGGAAAAATGATGCACGTTGACATCACGACTACCTTTGAAGAGAAGGTCAAGGCATTGAGATGTCATTCAAGCCAAACTGATCGCATCGAAGGACTAGATGATTTGCTACGAGAATGGGCGTCAGGCGTAGCAGCGACAGCGAAGATGCCAGCCAACGCCCTCGCCGAAGGATTTCGGGTTATCGACACCGAGTAAGAAATGCACTGTGTGAAGTAGGAACCATGAGCGACAGTCAGATAATCGATTCGCCTCGCGCGTGGCTTACTGTCGTCGCCACATTCTTCTCTTCTGCTGTAGCTCTGGGCACTGTGTATAGCTTCGGCGCCTTTTTCCAATCGATGGCAGACGACTTCGGAACCGGTAAAGGTTCAACGGCTGTCATCTTTGGGCTCACCACCTTCTCGTTTTTCTGGTTGAGCCTCATTACGAGCCGACTCTCCGATCGCTATGGGCCTCGACCGGTGTTAGCGGCAGGAGCAGTAGCACTCTTCATTGGTCTCTGGGCTACTAGCAATGTGAACTCCATAGGTCTTGGGTATGTCACGTTTGGTTTAGGTGCTGGCATAGCAGCCGCGTGCGCCTATATTCCTATGGTCGCCCACGTAGGCGGATGGTTCGAAAAATCACGTGCTACGGCGGTGGGCATTTCGGTTGCGGGTATCGGAGTTGGGACGCTGGTAATGAACCCATTAGCAGCACGACTCATTGACCTGTATAGCTGGAGAACCACCTACCGGATTTTTGCCGTCGTAGGATCGCTAATTCTTTTAGTCGGTACGTTGATGATGGCCCGAGCCCCCGGCGAAGCTGGAGCAGCCCCCTCAAGAGTTCGAGAAGCTTTTAGGTCCCCAATTTTCAGAAGGCTGTGGCTTGCGGCTCTTTGCTACGCCATTGCGCTATTTATTCCATTTGTTTTCGCCGTGCCCTACGCCAAAGAAAGAGGAATTTCTCCCGTTGCGGCGGCAACCCTCGTCGGTTTGTTAGGTGGGTCTAGTGTCCTGTCTCGAATTGGCTTCAGTTGGCTCACCAACCGGTTCGGAACGTTCCGCATATTTCGGTTCGGTTTCGTTCTATGCCCAATAGCTTTTATGACTTGGCTCTTGGCTGGCTCATCGTTCACAACTCTCGCGATTTTCATGCTCGTAATGGGAATCGGATATGGATCTTTCGTTGCCGTTAGCCCTCTCGTATTAGCCGATTTATTTGGCGTAGTTGGGCTCGGCTCGCTTATGGGAATCCTTTACACAGCATGTGGTCTAGGTGCCTTAATCGGCCCTCCAATGGCAGGACGTATGATCGACGTTCAAGACAGCTACACCATGCCGATGCTGGTCGGCTTAGGGCTTGGCCTCATAGCTTTCCTACTCCTTACGCTGCTTCCAACAACCCCATCAGGCAACATCTCGTTTGTAGGCGCACAGCATGATGAAAGTCAGGGAACAGGAAGTGAAATTGCGGTCGCTATGACGGCATTTGATGAGACCTTGATGGAACTGGAAGATTGGCTCGAACCGTAGATTTTCGAATGCGATAGTTCATTGTTCTTATGGGTTTGAGGTTGCAGATCCATCAATGCAAGCGCCATACTGATGACTCTTCGTCGCGGGGTGGAGCAGTTTGGTAGCTCGTCGGGCTCATAACCCG
>DJZU01000036.1:0-596 GCA_002448715.1 Candidatus Neomicrothrix sp. UBA6944
ATCATGACGATCATGACGATCATGCCGGTCACGATCACAGTGGTGTCGACCCCCACTTTTTCACAGACCCGCTGCAGATGGTCGAAGTGGTTGAGGCGCTCGTGGACTTTATGATCGCTAACGTCTCGGGTATAGATGCGGACCAATTACGTGCTAGTGGCGATAGCTACGTGCAACAGCTCCAGGATCTTCACGACGAAATTCAAGAGATGTTCGAAGCGGTTCCGGCGGGTAAACGTGTTCTAGTCACTAACCACGAGGTCTTTAATTATTTCGCTGAGCAATACGACTTCGAGATAGTAGGAACGGTGATTCCGAGTTTGAGCACCACTGATAGTGCCAGCGCGAAACAATTGACTGAACTCATGGAGGTCATTGAGAGCCATCACGTGCCGGCGATTTTTGCCGACGTAGCGTCAAGCGATAGGCTCGCAGCGATGATCGCTGAAGAAATTGGCGAAATTGGTGTTGTAAACCTGTATAGCGAATCACTCGGTGAAGCGGGGTCCGGTGCCTCCACATACTTGGACATGCTCAGGACTAACTACGAGCGAATTGCAACAGCTTTGGCAGCTGAGGGTCATGACCATGACCAT
>DJZU01000036.1:936-30190 GCA_002448715.1 Candidatus Neomicrothrix sp. UBA6944
CATGACCATGACCATTAATGACATGAATCATTGATGGGCTTCTTTATCGACGCTTTTGAACCTGCATTTATGCAGAGGGCGCTGATAGGGAGTCTGCTTGCCATAGTCGCATCGTCGCTCGTCGGCACTTGGGTTGTGCTTCGAGGCCTAGCTTTTCTAGGCGATGCGCTCGCCCATGGGGTCATTCCCGGGATCGCTTTAGCGGTCTTGATGGGTTATAACCCCTTTCTAGGGGCCTTTGTTGCAGCGATCGTCATGACTGGGCTGGTTACGTTTGTCTCCAATCGAACGGTGATGACAGACGACACGTCCATTGGGTTGCTGTTCGTAGGAATGCTGTCGCTTGGGGTAGTGATTGTCTCAAAGGCCGACTCGTTTTCGACTGACGTGACGACGATTCTTTTCGGCGACGCGTTAGGCGTCTCGAAATCTGACATCAGAAACCAGTTGATCGCCACGGCTTTTGTGATTATTTGCACGGTGCTGCTGTATCGACCATTTCTAGCGTTGACTTTCAACGAAACGAAAGCGGCGACTCTTGGGATGCGCCCTAAATTGACTCAGGCCGCGTTGTTGGGATTGCTCTCGCTGAGTATTGTCAGCAGCTTCCAAACCATCGGAACTCTGCTTGTATTTGGGTTGATTGTGGCTCCACCTGCCACTGCGTCGCTGCTAGTAAAGCGTGTTGTCCCCATCATGCTCGTATCAATGTTGCTCGGAGCGTTGGCAGTCATTGTTGGTCTGTTGCTGAGCTTTCATTATGGAACGGCGGGCGGAGCGACCATCGCTGGGTTATGCGTTCTTGAGTTCTTCTTGGTCTTGGCAGCTCGGCTAGTTAGAGGGCTGGTAGGGGCCTCGAACCAAAGAACAGACAATGACGCGTTGGTGTGAATTCTGAAGGCAGTGGCACGAGCTCCCATAGGGGTTCCGTAACCGAATAAGATCAGGGGTCGAGATACCAGGGGGACAATATGGCACTCACCGAACTCTCGTCGGATCAACACGCGGAGAAAATGTCGACCTATGTGCGCGACCGCGGTCGAGCAGCGGCTGATTTTGGCAGTCGAGGACCGATCCGCTACGACGCCGCCGGCCAATTACATCCAGACATCCTCACTGATTTCGAAAGAAACGGCTTCTACATCTTTGAAGGCGTGGTTGATGCCGACGAAATTGGAGAACTACGCGACGCAGTCGAAGACACCATCCAACGAGCACCTTCACCCCCGGACTCTGATACTGACGCTCAAGGTCGCCCAGCGCTCGGACTTGACTATCCGATTAGCCCTTACATTTTCATCAAGCCGCTATCTGACCCTTGGGGTGGAACCAACCTGCTCAGCGGACGCCATCCAGTCAAGATGACTGAACCTAACCCTGATGACGACGCGCCCGATCACGTTGTTCATCTGCTGCTGCAGATGTGCACCTCTATGCCCGCAGCCCTTCGGCTATACGGCCACCCAGACCTTTTGACTATCGCTGAAGAGATCAACGGCCCAAATTTCGTTCCCTACAACGATTCCATATTCGTGAAAAAGCCAGGAATGGGCGGGTCAGTGGCATGGCACCAAGATGGAGCGACCCATTGGGACAGCCCCGACTGGTACCCGGGCATCCACGGATTCAACTTCCAAGTACAGCTCTACCCCACAACCCCAGCGAACGCGTTATGGATCGTTCCAGGTAGCCATAGAAAAGGCCGTATCGACATAAAAAGTCGCGTCGCGGAAAACGAAAACGGAGAGCGACTACCCGACGCGATTCCCCTACTGACTCAAGCCGGAGATGTGACCATTGTCAATCGACACATGCTGCACGGCTCTTTCGCCAACACCTCTCCGGACCCTCGCGTGTCCATCACCTTCGGCTTTTACCCACACTCGTCGGTACTGGGAGTGTCTGGGGGGCTCAACATCAGTCTCGACAAAGATAAGAACGGTGAGAAAATCTACGACGAAGAACACATCAAGCGTCGCTCAGCAGTAGTTCAGGTCGCCATAGATGCTCGACACCAGGTACGTCCAGATGAACGTCGCTACCGCTACGCGCCGTTTGTGGACTGCGAAGATGACTACCGATATGGACCGGAAACCATTGAGAGTGTGTTGAGCGACTACACCCTCTACGACATTGCGTTATAGGCGCAATATCGATGAAGGGCATCGACCTTAACGACCCGGCGAGCGTAGAGAACCCTCACGCCTATTGGTCTCATTTCCGCGAACTGGGGCCGGTCCAATGGAGTGACGCTCATCGAGCTTGGGTAATTCTGGATCATGTAGAACTCAGCGAAGCATTTCGCGACGGACGTCTGCTGTCTGCGGACAGAGTCACACCCCTTGAACGGGTCGCCCAGCATCGACCAGCAAGTTTCGCCAAGGTTGTCGAACTACTAGGGGGGTGGATGGTGTTTCGTGACCCACCATTGCACACCCACCTCCGAGATCCGCTCCGCAACGTTTTTACACCACGTCGAGTAGCGAACCTTCAAGACATCGTCAGTCGAGTCGTCGAAGAAATCGTTGAAGGACTGCCCGAACAAATCGATGTCCGGAAAGACTTTGCTGGACCGCTGCCAGCTTGGGTGATCGCAGAGCTCTTAGGCGTACGAGCTGCCGAACGAGATCTCTTTCAAGACTGGTCCGACGACTTGGCGACAATCGTGTTTGCTACTGATCCACACACCACCGCCCCGGAGCAAGCAACTGCAGCTGCCGGAGAATTCAGCGAATTCTTTCAACAGTTAATTGACCGCGAACGCTTCGAGCCATCAAACACCCTGATGACGTTGCTGGTCGAAGGAGCAGGTGATCAACTCTCCGACCTTGAACTAGTTGGTGCTTGCACACTCATCTTGTTCGCGGGTCATGAGACAACAACATCTCTGCTCATGAACACGATGGGGTTGTTGGCGGCTCAACCCGAACTCATTCAAGGCTTACGAGCAAGCGACATCGAAACAGCTATCGAAGAGTTTCTCCGCGTTCTCGGACCAACGCGAAGCATGTACCGAAAGGTTGCGGTTGAACATGAAAGGGGAGGGCAGATGCTTGCAGCGGAAGACAACGTTTTGTTGTGCGTCGCCGCCGCTAACCACGACCCCGATGTCTTTTCTAACCCGGGATCGTTGATGCTTGATCGCGACCCCAACCCACATCTGACGTTTGGATGGGGTCTCCACCATTGCCTCGGAGCGCATTTAGCGCGCCTTGAAGCCCGGCTAGCTCTTGAAGCTTTACTTGCGAAATATCAAACATTTGAATCTGTGGGAACAGTCCCACCAATAGAGGGAACCGTTATCTCATCCATACAACAGCCCTTGCATCTCCAACTCACCTAAGGCAACGTGACACATGACCAAGGCCCCAACTATCAACACCTACGACTGCAACGTAACGGCGGAGAAACTGGTCGCAGAGCTGAACGCTAATGGTTGTGTGATCGTGGAAGGGCACATCAACGACACGCGCCTGCAACAACTTCACACAGAACTTCAGCCCTACCTGGACAATGCACCGTTAGGTAAAACTGATTTCGCAGGGCGAACCTCACGACGACGTAATGGGCTGCTGACCAAATCTGAGATTTGTCGCGAACTAGCGATTGACCCTCTCTTACTAGCGGTCTGTGATGGTGTCCTTGGACCCAACTGCGTAAATTACCGGTTGCATGTGACAATGCTCGTCGAACTGATGCCAGGCGAAGTGCGCCAAGAGGTTCATCGCGACGGAGAGATCTACCCGGTGAGACACCCGACACCACCAATGACTCTGGCAGCGTTTTGGGCCTATACAGATTTCACCGAGGAAAACGGAGCCACTCTTGTCGCCCCCGGCTCGCATCTTTGGCCACAAGAACGACAACCCGAAGATCATGAGCTTGCGCAGGCAGTGATGCCTAAAGGATCGATGCTGTTGTACACCAGCAGTGTTTGGCACGGGAGCGAGGCAAATCATTCTGATTCTGTGCGCACCGGGATGGGGCTGCACTACAGCCTTGGTTGGCTTCGCCAAGAAGAAAATCAGGTGCTCTCTTCACCCCCGGAAGTCGCCCGACACTTCCCAGAGCGCCTGCAGCGTCTTATCGGATATGACTTCGGAGGCCCCTACCTGGGTTTCGTGGAGCAAGGTAACCCGATCGGATTATTACGCGAAGACGACGGCGATTTCGCTCGCACCGAACCAGAGTTAAACGCACAACGAGAGAAAATCGAACTTCTTCAACTTGGAGAAATGGAACGGTAAAATTCTAAAGAGTCTTACGGCAGAGACGAAATCAATCGCCGGTAACATCAGCGTCCATACGACCGGTAGGGGGATAACCGCGCTGCTCGATCGCTCGATGTCGCGCGGCGACCGATTCGATGATGTTGGGATCGGTGAAAATGTAGAACTCATTGTTGAGAACAGCATCGTGAACAATGTTCGCTACTTCATGAGGAGGCCGACCTGACTCAATGACATCACGCATAGCCGAACCGATTGAGTCTGACCGATCTGTTGTGGTTGGGTTGAGCACAGGTTTGAGCCGCTCAGGCCGATGTAGTTCATCGTTCATGATGTTGGTTGCTACCGGACCAGGGCACAGTACAGAGACATTGACTGCGGGAAATCTTTCAGCGAAATCGTGAAACTGGCACTCTGAGATTGCAACCACAGCGTGTTTCGCGGCGTAGTAGGCAGCGCTAATAACCGACCCTGAAGTAAGTCCCGACTGTGACGCAGTATTGACGATATGGCCGTCGCCATGTGAAAGAAGATGCGGGACGAACGTGCGGATCCCATGGATGACACCCCAGAGGTCGACATCAAGCACCCATTGCCAATCCTCGACGGTTAACTCGTGTGGAGCATGCCCTGGAGGCCCTGCTACGCCAGCGTTGTTGCAAACCAAGTCGGCCCGATCGAAATGATCAACAGTGAAAGTCAGCAAATCATCAACGTCTGATCCAACGGTGACATCAACGGGAAGCCCCGCAGCGGGTCCCACTTCAGAAACCTCTGCGATAGCGACGTCGAGTGCCACCTCATCTACGTCGGATAGGACCACGTTCATTCCAGCTTGGGCCCACCGGATCGCCATCGCGCGACCGATTCCGCTAGCGGCGCCTGTAACAACAGCAGTCTTCCCGCCTAGGTCTTTCATAGCGTCTCCCGTCTAGTAGAGCTCGTTCCCGTCATGCCACGATCCAAATCGCGCCTCCATCTCAGGCACCGTCTCATCAGAAGTCGTTTGGTCACCAAGACATTCCGCGTAGCTAGCCAAACCTTCAATATCGGGCCAATCGTTAGGAGACCACAACTTCGAACGAATGACAGACTTCCCACAATGAAACATGACCTCGTTAATCTCCACTACAAGTGCCAATATCGGTAAACGTTCGTTTACTGCCATTGTTGCTAAGAGGTCAGGATCACTAACGATGCTACCTATACCACCGATCCTAAGAACTTCGCCTCTTCCTGGAACCATGAACATCAGCCCTACTCGAGGACGTTCGAGCACATTGTGGAGAGTGTCAAGTCGTCGATTGCCGGGCCGATCGGGAATAGCCAACGTTTGGTTGTCGACGATTCGAACAAACCCGGCTGGGTCACCTTTCGGCGACAAATCCATATTCCCTGCAGAATCGGCACTCGAAATGACAACGAATGGGCTTCGCTCAATCCACGCGCGACAATGATGGTCAAGAGCAGACAACACCTTGGTTTGCTGAGCCGGGCGAGGTGGTGGAATTAACTGGCGGAGCTCTTCTGGTTTAGTTAACACGTGTTGCGAGTCGAACATAGGTTCATTGTTGCCCAAAAAGGATGGGTGCAGCCTCAAAGACGGGCGCTTACGTATTTTTGTGGGACACTTTGTCGATTCGTCGATCAAAGGTGGAAGCTATGAATATGGATACAGAGGACTACATCGACATGATGTCGGCGCGAGCAGCAGACATGCGGGCAATGATTATGTTCTTCGCGGTCATCCACACCGGCCTGCTCGTGGTGTTGGGATTTGCAGGTAGCGGATTAGAGGACTCAGGCATTCAACTAGCGTTGACTGCAGTTATTGTCCTCACATCTTTGTGGACAGTGTTTTTCATGGACGACTGCATGCAAGACCTGTTTGCTATCGCCCAGGATCTGCCCGAAGACTTCCAAGCGAGCAACGTAGGGAAACGCTTTGCCGCCGTTTCACTCCCCGTCTTTAGAGTGGTGAACTTTGTGGTTATCGGGCTGATCGTCGTGGCCGAAGTTTTAGCCATCTACTAGATCACTCAACTAGCACCACTTGAATCAGTAAGTCGGTCCTTTAGCGGCCAATCACAAATGTGTAGCGTGTGGCTCAGATCGACCATCGATCTCCGGGCTTGGACCGGTCCGCGTTCGGAGCGCTGAATGGACCACAACAGCGACGAATCACACACAGCCGCTCATCTGCACAGTCACGGGTCGTCGTTGTCTATGGAAGCATTGGGGGCGACAAGGTCTTCGGTTCTGTATTTCTTGATCGCCACACTCGCTGCCGCGGCGTTAATGACAGTCCTAGGTGTTGTGGCGCTGTGGCCAAATAAGGAACGACCTCAAGAAATACAGAACAACGCCCTGGAAATGGGCTTAACAGCGGAGTTGCTTCGAGCCACTGTCCACGAGGCATCCGAAGCGGGTTGCAACTACTCGTTCTCGTCTGAGGTGGAACTTTGCCGCAACGTGACAGTAAAGGTGCAGGAAGGCCCGGACGCCGGCTCGCTGGTGGTATTGCCGGAAGTCAATACAGCGTTTGATCCAACGTTCCCCAAATTGTCCGTCGGGGACGAAGTGATTTTGGGTTTCGATTCTGTCACCGACTCTTACTACTACCAAGATCGAGATCGACTCGGTTCGCTGTGGTGGCTCATAGTTCTGTTCGGGGTCACCGTAATTTGTCTCGCAAGAGTTCGTGGTGTTCTAGCGCTACTTGCCATGGTCGTAACCGTTGTCGTTTTGGTCAAATTCGTAGCCCCATCGGTCCTAGACGGAAACGACCCAGTGTTGGTCTGTGTTGTGGCAGCCGCTGCAATCGCGTTCTTTAGTCTCTACTTCACTCACGGATTCAATTTGATGTCAACGGTTGCTTTGGCGGGCACACTCATCGCTTTGAGCCTGACCTTAGGTGTTTCATGGGTCTTTTTTGAGATAGCAAAATTCTCTGGTTTCTCAAGTGAAGAAGCGTTCATCTTGCCGTTCTTAACGGAAACTCTCGACGTGCGAGGTTTACTTCTCGGAGGCACCATCATCGCCGCGTTAGGAGCGTTAGACGATGTGACCGTCACCCAAGCAGCGACCGTTCTGGAACTCAGAGCTCGCAATCGTCAATTGTCAACCAAACAACTCACCGCTTCGGGCTTAAAGGTCGGCAGAGAACATATTGCTTCAACGGTCAACACATTGTTGTTGGCATACGCGGGATCCAGCATTCCCTTGCTTTTACTTTTCGCTGTTTCGGACCAATCGCTTGGATCAGTGGCAAACTCCGAACTGATAGCAGTGGAGATAGTTCGCACTCTATGCGGATCGATTGGGCTAGTAGCAGCTCTTCCTCTTACGACTTCTCTAACGGCATTGTTGGTGCCGCCAGACTCTTAGTCGACTGGATCGGTCATCAATTTGAAAGTTGCAGTAGTTGGACCTTCCGGACCTGGCAGGTCACATGTCACAAGCCGTGCGGTGTTTCTGCGATTTGTGAGAGAGTTTCTCCAGGGGGAGGACACATGCCATCAAATGAAAAAGTTGTTAAAGCGTTCCTGTATGGGGCAGATACCAGTGTGTTTAGCGATGAAGGAAAGCTCATCAATCTGTTGCCAGAACCGATTCCGTTTGGAGGTATCTACGTAGGTCCCGCGGGTGCTGACGAATATGTGCGTCTGATACAGAGCAACATTCGACTAGGACATCTCAAAGCACACGAGATAGTTAACGATAATGACCGAGTGATTGTTATCGGAAGCGAGAGCGGACACTTTCTTCATAACGAACAGCCATACGAAATGGATTGGGTTCACGTAAACACAGTGGTTGACGGAAAGATCACAGAGATGCGGGAATACAACGACACCGCAGCGTTGCTTGAGGCGTACAACACCCCATCGTCGCAATGACACAAACCAAGCGAGCCCTAGATAGATAAATTTCAGAGAGGAAACGCGGTGAGTGGAGCCGAGTATCGAATCATCCAGGAATCTGACGTTCCAGCCAAAATGAGAGATGGAACAACGTTGCTTGCTGATGTTTACAGGCCGGACGCCGAAGGTAAGTTTCCTGTTCTTTTGTTGCGCCTCCCGTATGGGAAACAGTTCATCAGCGACTTCGGCGACCACGAATTCTTTGTACCCCGGGGTTATATCGTCGCCATCCAGGACACCAGAGGCCGATTCGCTTCTGAAGGTGACTTCACGCCATTAGTCGATGAGCCACTCGATGGCTACGACACAGTTGAATGGGCTGCAAAGCTGCCTTGGAGCAATGGGAAAGTCGGAACGATCGGACAGTCGTATCTCGGCGCCACCCAATATTTGATGTCTTGGACCAGACCTCCATCTCTGCAATGCCAGGTACCCGTATCCGCTGCGGCAGATTTTCATGCGGGTTGGGTCTACGACGTAGGCGGAGCATTGGTCCATGGCTGGATGATCCCGTACGCAATTTTCCTTGCTCGAAACACCATCGATCGAATGGGGCTTAAAGACGAGCTGTGGCCCAAGATCCGGCCCCACCTCGAACGCTCAATTAACTTCGCCAACCCGTTTACGACAGAGGCATATCGGCGGCTTCCTCTAATGGAATGGGCAGATTTGCTTCATGAAGTTGCTCCGTACCTGCGCGAATATCTTGACAACCCGGACGATGGACCCTACTGGCACAAAATTAATGCCGAACAGAAGTTTGAAGATGTCGATGTGCCGATGCTTCACGTCAGTAGTTGGTACGACATTTTCAGTCGTGACGGCACGATCATGTACAACGGACTTGCCAACGGAGCTAAAAGTGAAGAAGCAAGAAGTGGTCAACGGCTACTTCTTGGGCCGTGGGGTCACCTATTTCCCTACACCTCACCCACCAGTAAGGGCGCTGGTGAAGCGGATTTTGGGGACGCTTCCCTGCTCGACCTTCACGAATACGAGTTGGATTTTTTGGATAGGTGGCTCAAAAACCAAAATAACGAATGGGATGAACGACCACCTATTCGACTTTTCACTATGGGTCGTAACCAATGGAGAGACGAGCATGAATGGCCACTGACCCGAACTCAGTGGACTCCGATGTATCTGGACAGTGACGGCTCCGCCAACACGCGTGGCGGCGATGGCGTACTAGCGGAAGCGGTGAGCGGTGATTCACCACCAGACACCTTCGAATACGATCCGAACAATCCTGTGCCAACCAACGGCGGAAACCTACTTGTTTTACCCATCGGCGCTTACGACCAACGCGACATTGAGGATCGACCTGATGTCTTGGTCTACACCGGAGAAACTCTCCAGGCCGACCTCGAAGTTACCGGACCCATCAAAGTGATCTTGTTCGCTGAATCATCAGCGCTGGACACCGACTTCACCGCCAAGCTTGTTGACGTTCACCCAAGCGGTTACGCACAAAACATCATCGATGGAATGATTCGATGCCGGTACCGAGACTCGCGGGAAAATCCGACATTGATGCGGCCGGGCCAAATCGCAGAATTAGAAATTGATTTGTGGGGTACCTCGCACATGTTCCTTGCTGGCCACAGAATCAGACTTGACATCAGTTCCAGCAACTTTCCCAGATTTGATCGAAACTTAAATACTGGGGGCGATCAAGCTCGAGAAACGACCTGGAAGATCGCCCACCAAAAAATCCATCACAACAGTCGATATCGGAGCCACATCTTGCTCCCAGTGATCCCTTAGATTCCACCGTTGATGAAGAACCCAGACAACGATGCTGACGCCACGCCCACTTCGCGGAAGTAATGTGGTCGACAAGAGGTGAGAGCCTCAATCAATCTCATTGGGGGGAAACGATGAGCGAACTCATTATTCGTGGAGGCACCGTCATCGACGGCACCGGCCAACCGGGCCAGATAGCCGACATATCGGTTCGCGACGGCGTTATCGCTGAGATCGGAAACCTCAGCGGCCGCAAGGCCGACCGCGAAATAAATGCCGAAGGTGGTGTCGTGAGCCCAGGGTTCATCGACGTACACACTCACATGGACGCTCAGATAGCGTGGGATCCGCTCGGGGAAAGCTCTTGTTTCCATGGGGTGACGACAGTCGTCATGGGTAACTGCGGATTTACTTTGGCTCCGGTTCGTTCGGACGAACGACATCTCGTCGTGCGAAATCTTGAACGAGCAGAGGACATTTCAGCAGCTGCCATGGCTGCGGGAATTGACTGGTCATGGGAGACATACCCTGAGTACCTCGACTTCGTTGAACGGACCCCAAAGGGCATCAACTACGCGGGATACGTAGGCCACTCGGCGCTGCGCACCTGGGCAATGGGTGAGCGTGCTTTTGAAGAAGAAGCCAACGAAGACGACCTCCGCCACATGGTGGGCCAACTGAGAGAATCCATTGAGGCGGGTGCAATGGGATTCACCACTTCGATCTCGGTGAATCACGCGACCTCAGACGATCGACCCGTAGCCAGCCGAATAGCACATTGGGATGAGATCGATGCTTTGGTCACCGAGATGGGAAGAATCGGAGCAGGAATATTTGAGTTGGCGAACCACCATCATCTCCGATCCCGAGATCCCGAAAAACGTGAGACCTATATCAGCCGCCTCGTTGACCTGGCAGTTCGCACCGGCGTACCAGTCACATATGGCATGTTGGCAGCGGGTCAAGGTGACAATGGTTGGAAACCAGTCATCGAACTGTTGGATCGAATCAATAATGCTGGCGGTCGGTCATGGGGCCAGGTGCATACCCGCTACTTCGGTGTTCTTCTTTCATTTGCAACCAGACTTCCATTTGACGCGTTGCCGGTCTGGGACGAACTAAGAACTCGACCCATTGGTGAACAGCGAGCTGCGCTCACCGATCTCGCTACTCGAAGCCGACTGGTGCAAGAGGCCAACCACGGCGACTACGGCCGTTCGATAGGTGCAGAAACGAGGAAACCTGAATGGGAACACATCTATCCGATGGAACACTCAGCGCTTCCGCCATTTCAGTCCATTGCTGCCAGTGCGAAGGAACTAAATCAGGACCCTATGGAAGTTTTCATTGACATAGCCCTCAAACACGACCTTGATATCTTCTTCATTCAGGCCGCGGCGAACCAAGACCAGGATGTGGTCTTAGAGCTGATGCGTCACCCCTATGCCATTCCCACCTTCAGTGACAGCGGGGCCCACGTAACTCAAATTATGGACTCCTCCTTGCAGACTCACATGCTCGGTCATTGGGTGCGCAACCAAGCAGCTTTCACCTTGGAAGAGGCCATACACCGAATGACCCAAGTACCTGCTAAAGCTTGGGGATTTAACAACCGTGGTGTTCTTGCTGAAGGCAAAGCAGCAGATATCAACGTATTTGACCCGGAAACAGTCGGCCCTAATATGCCCGAATTAGTTCATGACCTTCCCAGTGGGGCCCCTCGCTTGCGTCAAACAGCCACCGGATTTTCTGCCACCATCGTCAACGGAGAAGTCCTGGTAGACAACGGAGAGGCAACCGGATCGACGCCAGGCCACCTGCTACGAGGTCCACTCGCGCAGTGAGTTCCCCTCAAGATATAACTCTCGATGAGGTATACGAGCGGTATCGCTCGAAACGGCCCAAGAGCGCCGCCGCCGACGGAGAAGCTAGGAAAGTTATGCCAGGCGGAAACACGCGTTCGGTGCTCCACTTCGAACCCTTTCCCTTCCGGGTAGCGACAGCCGAAGGCCCCCATCTCGTTGATGTAGACGGCAACCAATACGTTGACTTACTTGGAAATTACACGGCGGGTCTCCTAGGTCACAGTCCCACAGCGGTACGTCAAGCTGTTAGCGCGGCACTTGAGACCGGATTTTCTCTCGGCGCTACGCATACCGTCGAGATAGAAGCGGCGCGGCTGCTCACCGAACGATTCCCATCTCTAGAACAAGTTAGGTTCACCAACTCTGGCACCGAGGCGAACCTCATGGCACTTGCGCTAGCAAAACACCACACCGGACGCGAACGCATCCTCGCATTCAGAAACGGTTACCACGGGGGAGTGCTGGCGTTCGCTCCTGAGTCTTCACCAATGAATGTTCCTCACGACTTTGTGGTTATTCCCTTCAACGACTTTGAGGCAACCAGTGACGCCTTCGCAACAGCCCCAGATGAAATTGCCGCCGTCATTGTGGAACCTGTGCAAGGCGGGGGAGGATGCATCCCTGCCGCACCCGGTTTCCTAGCCGAACTCCGTCAGTTATGTGACCAAAACGGATCCATCCTTATCTTCGACGAAGTGATGACATCGCGCCTTGCCCCAGGTGGTGCTCAGGAATTGATGTCGGTCCTACCGGACCTAACCACATTGGGGAAATACTTGGCTGGAGGTTTGACATTTGGAGCGTTCGGTGGTCGCGCAGATTTACTTTCTGCTTTCGATCCTCAACTCGGAGGAGCATTGAGTCAAGCAGGCACCTTCAACAACAACATCCTTTCGATGACAGCTGTGGTGGCAACTTTGACTCAGGTACTAACACCTGAGGTGATTCGAACGGTAAATGAACGAGGGGATCGGCTCCGTGAAAGCCTCAATGAGATATTCGAGGCCAACGACTGCCAGTTTCAAGCAACCGGCGTCGGATCTATGACCGCGATCCATGCTGAAGAACCAGCGCTCGAACTGTTCTTCCACGCGATGCTCGACAAAGGTTGGTACATAGCGCGTCGAGGGTTCATAGCACTGTCACTCGAAATTTCAGACGACCTAATCGATGCATTTTTATCAACGGTACGAACTTGGGCATCGCGATAGCACGGACCGTTTTCTTCTAAACCAGGTTCCTTCATGGCCACTAGGGTCTGAGGCATGAGCGAATCAGCGCTTCCCTCTATGCGAGTCGATGGCCAAATAGCTCTTGTTACAGGGGCAGGTCGAGGAATTGGCAAAGGCTGCGCTCTAGCCCTCGCGGAAGCTGGTGCCGAAGTTATTGCGCTTAGCCGCACTGAATCAGAACTGAACGAAGTTATAGATGAAATTCAAACCGCTGGCGGGACCGCTCACAAAATGGTTTGCGACGTAAGCGACGGAACAGCTGTTAGAGAACAAATCTCCCAGCTCAAACGACTCGATATTTTGGTCAACAACGCGGGAATCCTTAAACCATCCTCACTTCTGGATCTCACCGAAGCTGACTTGGATGCAATGCTTCAGATCAATTGTCGAGGAGCTGTTCTCGTTGCCCAAGCAGCTGTTCAAATCATGAAGCAACAGGCTTCAGGAGTCGTGATCAACATGTCCTCAACATTTGGAATTAACGGACGCGCCAACAACAGCATTTACTCAGCAACCAAACATTTCATCGAAGGATTCACTAAATCAACGGCCCTAGAACTAGCACCTTTGGGTGTGCGAGTAGTCGCCGTAGGTCCAACAGCAATTGATACGCCGCTCACCCACGACCGACTGAATGATCCCGAAATCGGCGGGGACCTTCTTTCCCGGATCCCACTGGGTCGGTTCGGACAAATTAACGACGTTGTCGGAGCGGTGGTTTTCTTGGCGTCACCGGCAGCTTCACTCATTAACGGAACGACGCTAATGGTGGATGGCGGCTGGTCGGCCCAGTAAAAGCCCCCGACCTATCACTAAATTAGGCTTACAGTTCGACCGACTTTGATAGGGGACAGATGGGCGTTCATCGTGAAGAACTGCACATAGCGGGCTTAGAGCAACTCAATGTGGATGAACCTGTCGTGATGTTAAATCTAATGAAATTCAGAGACCGGTCCTCTGATGGCGATGGCAGTGGCTGGGATGCGTATCAGCGCTACAGCAAAGAAGTAATCGGAATGTTGAAAACGCATGGCGGAACAATCCTGTGGGCGGGACCAGTTGAGTCAATGGCCCTTGGAGAGCTATCGGACGGAGACTGGGATTACGTTTCGATGGTGCTGTACCCGAGGCCCGCAGCCTTTCTCAACATGATGAACTCCGATGCGTACCGAGGTCCCAACGAACACAGAGAGAATGGGACCGAGAAGCACAGCATCATTGCGTTGAGCACCGATTACTCTAAATTTCTCGGCGTTCACAACAGGGCAATATAGGACCACCCGGCGACACCGAATCTCCGCGCAACATGGTTACGAAGATCGACGATTAATGAGGAGGAGCGACTTCTGACAAGTTGTAGATGGTGTGATGACTTACGAACTGGGCCGTGCGTTCAGCAAATTCCGGTGCTCCCATAAATTCGGCCATAGCCTCAAGGTCAACACCGTAGGCAACAACCATTGCGGTCTTCTCATCGGCTTGGCCAACAAGCACCTCTCCGGTCATGAATTGCGCTCGCACCTCCGCATCACCATCAAATACGGCTTTCCATTCTTCGTAAGGAGCGACGAGGTGGGCTAAAAGGAGTAAATCCATATCACTTCTCTCTCTAGCGGAAACACCGAGTATAGGTGAGCCCTCTTCAACCTCTAACCCCAGGTTGCGCGACACTAGTAGTTATGGAGTTCGAACCTCTGCACAGCGACTTTGGTGCACGCGTCAGCGGCGTTGACCTCACTGGACCGCTTTCTCCTGAGCTAGTTGAAGCGTTGCACATTGCTATTGATGAACATTCCGTTTTGCTATTCCCCGAACAGGACATGACCGATGAGGCCCAGATGCATCTCACCCAAGCTCTCGGAGAACCCGAAGAAAATCATGTCACGTTCGGACGTACAGGCGAGATCGTTCACATCGGGACGGTAGGCAACGTCATTGACGACGAAAGCAAACGTGATGAGTCCGATCCTCACACACGCTCAATGAAGGGCAACAATCTCTGGCACTCAGACTCCTCATTTCGACTAGTGCCTTCATATGTGTCAATTCTGCATGCCTATGAGGTTCCAGCGAAGGGAGGAGCGACTGAGTTCGTTAGCCAACGCAGCGCCTACAGCCGGCTGGACTCCCAAAGTCAAAACCAAATCAACGATCTGCATGTCCTGCATGATTACGTCTTTAGCCGCACAAAAACAGCACCCGTTCACGACAACCACGCTGCGTCCTTACCTCCGATCGAACAAAAACTGGTTCGAACTAATCCCCGCTATGGACATCGCAACTACTACGTTGGTTCACACGCCCGTTCGATCATCGGTTGGAGCGGAATCGAGAGCAGAAAACTCATCGACGAGCTGAATGATCTGGCGACGCGACCTGAACATCGATGGTCTCAACAATGGAGCCGAGGCGACACGTTGTTCTGGGACAACCGATGCATTCTCCACCGAGGAACCGGATACGACGCTGATCTCTATCGGCGTAACATGCGTCAAACGCGAGTGAGGGGCGTTGGGCCAACCTTGGAGGAATAGAGCACCCATTCGCAATTACGCATAGATGTCTTAGCGTCCGCCGTACATGAGTATCGAACCGGTACCCTCGGTACACCTCGGAACAGTGGTTCGGTGCTCCCCCCACCGCTTTAATCGCCGAGAGCAAGGACCTTCCGTTGGCTGCCACCTTCGCCGAACTCGGCGTTCCATCTTCTGTGACGCGCGTCCTCTCTAGTCAGGGAATAGAAGAACCATTTGAGGTGCAAACGGTCGCTATTCCAGACGCGTTAGCTGGACGTGACATTTGCGGACGTGCACCAACTGGATCCGGTAAGACCATCGCGTTCGGAATTCCCGTCATCGTGCGCACCGCGGGGTCGCGCCCCAAAGCACCATCAGCGTTAGTGCTCGCACCCACCCGAGAATTAGCTGAACAAATTGCTGATGAACTACGACCACTTGCTCGAGCGCACGACCTGTGGGTTTTGTCCGCATACGGTGGCACGAACATCAATCGCCAAATCGACCGCCTCAAAAAAGGCGTCGATGTGCTCGTCGCCTGCCCAGGGCGTCTCCAAGATCTTCTCGATCGCAAAGCGTTGACCCTTGACTCGGCTCGGACTGTTGTGATTGACGAAGCAGATCGCATGGCCGACATGGGTTTTTTACCCGACGTTCGTCGAATATTAGATCTCACTCCATCGGACCGGCAGACCTTGCTGTTTTCAGCGACGCTCGACAAAGACGTTGCTGCGCTTACCCGCGATTACCAATCTGACCCTGTCCGCCACGAAGTGGGGCCAGAAACTCCCGACATTCAACTCCTTGAGCATCGTTTCTGGGCCGTTGACCGAAGCGAACGAGTCAACGTTGCCGTGAACCTGATAAGGCGAACAGGGAAAACTGTGGTGTTCACTCGGACCCGGCACGGAGCTGACCGCGCCGCGAAACAACTTGGACGAGAAGGCCTTGAAGCAGCTGTCATCCATGGGGCGCGAACTCAAAGTCAACGTGACAGAGCGTTAGCACATTTCACTGATGGAGAAGCTTTGGTTCTTGTAGCCACCGATGTAGCTGCCAGAGGTATCCATGTTGATGGCGTCGAATGCGTACTTCATTTCGACCCTCCGGAGGATGGTAAAGCGTATGTGCATCGAAGTGGACGAACCGCGCGCGCTGGTGCTTCCGGAACTGTTGTGTGTTTCGTGGATAAATCGCAACGCAAAGCAGTCAAACATTTACAACGCGAAGCTGGGATTGATGTCCAAGTCGTAGAACCTGACATGGATGGATTAGGAGACGCTCGGCCTCTCGGCCCGAAAGCAAAAAAAACTGGAGGGCAGAACCAGAAATCATCAAGCCCGCAAAGTACGAAACCTTCGGGGGGCCAAAACCGCAACAAAAACGGAAAAGGCAAACGTAAACCCCACAATAGAAACGATCAGCAACGTAACGGCCAGCACCACAAACCTGGATCTAGTGGGAAACCAGCTGGTAAAGGAAAACCTCGTGGTAAAGGAAAGCCGAACAGTGGAGGTACACCCTCAGGCAAAGGTAAACCTGGCGCTAAAACGAAATCCGGGAAAAGAAAACCCGACACTGGCAGAAAGAGAAAACCCCAAAGCGTCAAGAGGGGAAACGGCTACCCGAAATCCAAACAAAACCCCAATCGCAAAAAAGCTGCCCAGCAGCGGAGCCGTTGAGAACAACTCCCTAGATAGGGCGAACTGACTGCGATGCGTGAGAAACCCACCGGCAATTAAGGTCTCCAATATGGACAAACTCCGCACCCCAGATGAACGATTCGAAGATTTAGTTGACTGGCCCTTTGAGCCTCGTTACGTGACCGTCGATCACGACCTCCGAGTGCACTACATAGACGAAGGAACAGGCCCAACTGTGTTGCTGCTACACGGCGAACCAACTTGGGGGTACCTATATCGCAAAATGATCCCCACCCTCGTCAACTCAGGATGCCGAGTTGTGGTCCCGGACCTGGTTGGGTTCGGCAGGTCGGATAAACCGGTGATGCGCGACGACTACACCTACGGTCGGCACCTTCGTTGGTTGAGTCAAACCATCAACGAAATTGACGTGACATCACCACTGGGTCCAATCACACTGTTCTGTCAGGACTGGGGTGGACTATTAGGTCTATGTCATGTCGCCCAACACCCCGAAATGTATCGAGGGGTCGTCGCCTCAAATACTGGCGTGCCCTTAGGTCGAGATATCGGGATGACCAAAGAAGACCCATTTGCTCTGTGGCGCCAATTCTCGCAAGACACATACCCATTCGTCGCATCAGAATGTGTTGCAGGCGACACTTCGCCGCTGCCCTCAACTCCAGGTTTCCAACTCACCGACGAAGAGAAACGGGCATACGACGCCCCATTTGTTGACGACACCTTCGTAGCTGGAGCACGCCAATTCCCGGTGCTGGTTCCAACATCGGGCGTGCATCCCGGCGCCCACCTATGTCGCGACATCTGGGACCTACTCGCCGATTGTCATGTCCCATTGACAACAGCTTTTGGAGATAACGACCCAGTGACAGGCCCGCTGCAGGGTCTGATGTCTACCAGCGTGCCAGGCGCCGTCGATCAGCCACACATCATCGTTGAAGGCGCAGGCCACTTCATCCAAGAGCATCAACCCGAACAGTGCGTCACTGCCATTTTGGATTTACTTGACCGCACTGGATAGACACGGACTTCGCCCTATTAGCACTGCGGAACCGATGTTCAGCTAGTAGCTTCCTCATCGCTAAAGATCACATAGAAAGAGACACTAAAAATGGTGGAAACAGCAGGCAATACAAGTATTGATATCGAGGCTAGCCCTGAAGCGGTCTACGCTATTTTGACGGACCTGACCAGAATTAGTGATCTAAGCCCAGAGTGCTACAAAGCGGAATGGGAGGGTGACGCAACTGAAGCGGTCGTAGGCGCTAAATTCCGCGGCTACAACGACAACGGAGGCAACAAATGGGACGCCGGATGCGTTGTTGTCGCTGCCGAGCCCGCTAAAGAATGGTCATTCGAAGTACCTGGAGATGATGGACGCAGCACCGTATGGCGCTACCAGATCGAAGCAACCTCGGATGGATGTCGAGTAACTGAAAGTTTTGACTCACCAATCCTCGACGGGGAGTTCTTCCAAAAAATCAACCGGCACAAGTTGCTTCTGGACAACATCGCCCAAACATTGGCGAACCTCAAAGCTGTTGCAGAGGCCTAAAAAACAGCCAACTTCGTATCGTCTCAAAGAGACTGGCGATGACCACTAACCGAACGCGCTCCCAAAGGAGCGTTCTGCCTACAGTGTTCAACGTCGCTCCGTCAGCTATAGACGCGACGGGTGCAACCCCAACAGGTGACGTCGACCGGTGGCGAACACGATTGGTGTTTTTGTCAACGGCGCTCGGAGCTTTCCTGGTCACAGCCAATGTCTCAACTATGAACGTGGCATTCCCAGACCTCGAACAAACCTATGTTGACACCAGCCGAGGTTCGCTTACCTGGGCGCTCAACGCCTACACCATCGCCTTTGCAGCGCTCCTCATTCCAGCTGGTCGCTTCGCCGACCGATTCGGTCGACGACGCGTGTTTATGATCGGTCTGGGAGTATTCGCCGTTTCATCAATACTCGTGGGAGCGGCACCAAACTTTTCTATCGTGATTCTCGCTCGAGTTGTCCAAGGTGTCGGTGGAGCGTTACTGACCCCAGCATCGTTAGGGCTGTTGTTGGCCGTCACGCCTGAATCGGCTCGGATGACAACGGTCGCCAAATGGGGTGCCCTCACCGCACTCGGAGTGGCAACCGGTCCGGCAGTCGGTTCTCTTATTGTCAATTCATATGGTTGGAGATGGGCATTTCTGATCCTTCCACCCTTTTGCTTACTGGCGTACTTAAGCGGCAGAACTACTTTGCCAGGTAACGCACCAAATGACGAAGCCCCATTCCCTGATCTGGTCGGAGCGATACTCCTCGCTATCTCCATGGCGCTGCTCGCTTTTTCCATTGTTCAAGTTGGCCCATGGGGATGGGCGTCGCCAGGTGTTGTAGGCACGCTACTGCTGTCGCTGGTTCTGTTAGTCCTCACCTTTGTGAAAGGTCTCAAACATAGGGCCCCAGCTATACCGACAAACCTCTTTCGTATTCGATCGTTAAACATGGCGAATCTAGCGACAGCACTCCAGTCGGCGGGACTATCAGCCTCGATCCTCGTTAACGTTTTGTGGCTGACCCAAGGATGGGGGTATTCGATACGCACAGCAGGTCTAGCGACGGCACCACTCCCTTTGTTCGTGGCGTGCATGGCTCCTTATGTTGGGAAACTAGGAACCCGCCACGGGGTGCGAGTGATTGCCGTACCGGGGTCCTTCGCATGGGGAATAGGTGTGCTGATGTATGCCCTATTTGTCACCGAAACCCCAAACTATTGGGGATTGTGGCTCCCAGCTTCGCTTCTGGTTGCTATCGGAGTCGCGACAACATTCCCCATCATCAGTGCTGCTGCTGTAAGCGAAGTCCCGCCGGAAGATTTTGCTGTTGGAGGGTCGCTGAACCAAGTCGGTCGACAATTCGGATCCACAGTTGGCGTTGCCGCTCTCGTCACGATGGTCGGTTCAGGAGCCGATATCGATGCGTTCCATAACGCATGGTTTGTGACCGCCGCCACTGGGCCGATTGCAGCATTAGCGGTCTTTTTCATACGCGAACCGAAGTCCATAAGTAGCGCCTAGTTCAGCAGCTTCGAACGCTCCAACATTCTTGGACCACTATGGTTCATTTACCGTGCTTACAAAGAAAGGTGGAATCAAATGAAAGTCACTCACGCCACACAATGGCAGGTAAAGATGGGCCGCCAAGGCGACTTCCTAAATGTGAACCGGAGGGCAGCTGAGATACACAAACGTTTGGGTGCTTCAGAAATCAAATTGTTAGCAGCACTTGCAGGTGCACCACAGAGTCAGTGGACCTACGTGATGATCTTTGATGACGAAGCTGCTTTCGCGAATGCAATGGTCGCGATGGACACTGACGAAGAATGGCTCACATTGGGCGCAGAATTCGTTGTTGACCCACCTGCTGAGGCAACGAACTCGATGCTTGCGCGAGATCTATTGAGCTAAAGCAATCCCATGTGAATGAAAGAACGCGACCGCCCTTTTGGGGCGGTCGCTGAATTTCTAAACGGAAAGCTTCGCCGGCGGTTTGTCGATTGGTTGGCTCCAACTTTCGACGGGAATATCAGTGCCGATGACTAACCGATGAGCTGGACTTACTAACTCCTGGTGTAACCACCCTGCGGGGGCACTAAGTCGACAGCCCGGTGTGGCGTGATACACGGCGCCGTCTTCAGTGGCAAGGTTCGCTTCACCTGACACCAGCCAAATCGTGGCGCTGAACTCATGCCAGTGCAGGTCCGTGTCATGTTGGGTCTCAGTGTCAAACGCGAAAGCGTGAAGACCGAGCTTCTTGGCTTCAGCGATCGCTTCCTCTTCAGTAATGGGATCACCCTGGACGAACTCGAACTCCATACCTATTCCACTTTCAATTTGGTGCTTCCATAGATTCTGTCAGCTATTGAGCCAAACAGGAAGAGTCGAATGGATAGTTGAATGTCTGACCCCTCAGATACTCATTACCTCTATGCGAATACCAGGACCAAACGAACTAACCAGCCAGGTACAAGTCGAAATACTTAGGCGTTCCATTGCCATGGACAGGCCAGGCGCACCAGTTGCAGTATCTCTGCGACTGACTAGAGAGGAAGCCCTCCTCATGCTCGACGGCTATTTGAGACAAGCCAACGCGGCATAACCCGCTGCTATACGGGCCCGACGTCTAAGGGCGCTTGCGGATCCTTAGTCCATTCCAATAATGACCCGTCATACAGCGAGACATTTTCGTACCCCAGAGCGTCTAACGCCAAGAAAGCGGTGCTCGCAGCGATTCCCCCGCCGCAATAGGTGATCAGACACTCAAATTCATCTGCGCCGGCGTCACGAAAAACCGTTTGAAGTTCGGCACGGTCACGAAGCGCGCCTGTATACGGATCGATGATCGACATCGCAGGGACGTTGACGCTGCCCGGAATACGTCCCGGGCGCCCATAGTGTTGTCCTTCTCCTTCAAACTGTTCATGAGACAGCGCGTTGACTAGACCAACCGCAGGGTTGTCGACCGCTGCTTCCACAGTCTCTTTATTGGCAATCCACTCAGGAAGCTCAGTCGCTATGAAAGCACATGGCGACTTATCAGGAACCTCATCGGTGAGCGGTCGACCATCTTGTACCCAAAGGTCGTAAGTGCCATCCAATAATCGAACATTGTTGGCTCCTGCCTGCCTGAGCGACCACCAACAACGATGGGTCACCACATGTACGTTTGCGCCGTAAAGAACCAAGGTCTGATCGTTAGAAACCCCAATGGAGCCTAGAAGATCATGCAAGTTCGTCGCAGGGAGAGCAGCGAATGGGAACGAACCAGCAGGGTCGGAAAGGTCATCTACCATATGCAGGTAATAGGCGCCGGGGATATGAGCTTCGTCGTAGTCGGAGCGCATCGAAAAAAAGTCAGAAGGGCCGGGAGGTTGAGGGCGAAAGCCGGCACGAACGTCGATAATCGCCACCTCAGGATCACCTAAATGGTCTTCGAGCCAACTAGCGCTAACGAACGTGGGGCTGTAGTCGCTCATCTATCTCACCTGACTAGGTACCTATGGTTGAGGACTGTACATTGAACAAACCCCATGAACCTCGCGAAAAACATTGTCGGATGTTTACTCGGTCTTCCATTTATATGGATCGGAATCCAGCATTTCGTTAATCCCAAAGCTTTCAACGAGATTGTTCCTCGATACCTAGCGGCGCCGTCGTTTTGGACCTACTCCAGCGGAGCGTTGGAGATACTCCTCGGTTTAGGAATCATGATTCCAGTCACCAGAACTATTTCCGCTCGCCTCCTCGTGATCTTGGTGCTGGCGATGTCGTTAGCCAATCTAAACATGTACCTGAACGACGTGCCGTTTAACGGCAACCTTCTAAGCACAACCGGCCATGTCATTCGTTTAATCGTTCAAGTGATCTTGGTAGCGGTTCTGCTGTGGCTTGGGGCAATCTTCTAACCCAACCTTTCGATTCGTTGGAACTTTGACTGGCAGGAGACGGTTAGTCTTCGCGACATGGCACTGATGGAATGGGCAAATCTCAAGGCACATGAACTGCGGGAACTCGCGGCTGACGACGCTGTGGTGATAGCACCGGTAGCGGCTATGGAACAACATGGGCCCCACCTACCGGTACAGGTGGATAGCCGTTTAGCTACCGAGATATCGCACAGAGCAGCAAGAAAATCTCACACTGAGCAAACAACGGTCGTGTTGCCAGTCGTTTGGGCTGGTTTATCTGAACACCACATGCCATTTGGAGGGACCATCACCCTCGATTACGACACGCTCCTCGCATTGTTTCGCTGCATCGTCAGTAGCGTCCAACGTCACGGATTTAACAAAGTTCTGATTTTGAATGGCCACGGCGGCAACATCGATGCATGCAAAATGATGGCTCAGCAGCTCTCACTTGAAATAAGTGACGTAACAGTGGTTGCAACCACATATTGGCTCGAAGCACAAAGCCGCCTCGCGCCCCTACTAGAGGACCAGTCCAGCGTCTTGCATGCAGGTGAAGCGGAAACGTCAATGATGATGCAGCTAACTCCTGACCTAGTTGACGATAGTGACCTAGCGTCGCATCGAACGGCGGGAGACCTCAGTTTCTTGGTTGCTGGTGAAGCGTCATTCCGTTGGCGTGATCTCGCTTCAGTAACTCCCAACGGTGTTTTAGGAGATCCGAGCACCGCCAGTGCCGACAAAGGCGAACAGCTACTAGAAGCAGCTTCAGACGCCATCAGTGAACTGATTTGCGACGCAGATACGTGGAGTGCCGCTCCTGACATGCGAGGTGATCACACCGGGGGAGTGCCCTTCGTTCTGTAAAGCTTGGATGCAGTGGGCGAGCAGCGGATACATTCTTGCGACGACCCGTACTGGCGCCCAGTCGAGTCGTTCGCTTCACCATGGAGGTAACCGGTGACTGTTCACTATGAAGTTGAAGGACCAGTAGCACTGGTGACTATTGATCGACCTGAAGTGCGTAACGCCATAGATGGGTCCACCGCTAAACAACTCGCCGAGAGTTTTCGAAACTTTGAAGCCGACAACGCATTGTCGGTAGCCGTATTGACCGGAGCTGATGGCACTTTCTGCTCAGGGGCAGACCTAAAAGCGGTTTCTTCGGATCAAAATAATTTGCGTGTCGACCTGGAAGGCGACGGCCCCCTCGGATGCACTCGTATGAACCTATCGAAGCCTGTCATCGCTGCAGTTGAAGGACACGCGGTCGCTGGAGGGCTAGAACTCGCGCTCTGGGCGGATCTACGCGTCGCTGCAAATGACGCAGTGTTTGGTGTCTACTGTCGTCGCTGGGGTGTTCCTCTCGTAGATGGGGGCACGATTCGATTACCGAGACTCATCGGGCAAAGCCACGCGAACGACATGATCCTGACCGGTAGAGGTGTTTCGGGACAAGAAGCTTTCAACATGGGCCTAGCGAACCGACTTTGCGATCCGGGAATCGCGCTGAGCGAAGCGCAGAAGTTGGCTCAGCAACTTGCCGAATTTCCGCAACTATGTCTTCGCTCCGACCGACGGTCCTCATATGAACAATGGAGCATGAGTTTTGAAGACGCGCTACGAAACGAAACTTCGTTGGGCCGTGAAACAATTGAGAGTGGAGAAACACGTGAAGGAGCAACTCGATTCGCACAAGGAGCAGGCCGTCATGGAGATTTCTCTGATATTTAAGTGTCTCCAAGAACCTGCATAAGAAACTGATTAGATAAGAAAACTCGCCATCGCAGCTAAGGTCTCTTTGTCGACTCAAACTAGCTGCTCGACGAAGAGAGGTACCCGTGGAGGTCGTTAACGAAGTCCTACCGACTAGTTCAGAGCGAATCAAAGAGATGATGGAACCAGGCCCAGAAGGTCCCATCTACATGATCAATTTGCTGAAGTTTAAAGAACACGCCGAATATGAAGATGGCCGTGATACCCAACTCACCGGCTACGAGGCCTACCAAATTTATGGCAAAGGCGTTGCGCAGTTACTCCCCAAATACGGGGGAGAGGTGTTCTTTATGGGTGACGTCACCTTTCTGTCACTTGGCCAAGTTGAAGAGCTATGGGATGAGGTGGCTATCGCCAAATACCCAGATCGCGCTTCTTTAGTTGAGATGACAAGCTCAGAAGAATGGCACGCCCTAGCGGTTCATCGGGCAGCTGGACTAGTTGGCCAACTCAACATTGAGACTGTTGATCCACGCCCCTAATCTGGATTTCTGTCGGCTCTACTTCACTCTTGGAGAATTTCTTCGTAGTCAATACCCAGTTGGCGTTGCAGCAGAAGATGGAAATGTCGAAGTTTGGTTTCTTGATACTGAGCGAAGATGACGTGATTCCTTGCGAGATTCTTCAACCCATGCTGCACCTGAGGAAGGTTGTACAAGTCTTGATTGAAAACTTTCGCAAGCATCCCAAGCTGAGGTGCCAATGTCCAGTCGTCGTCTGCCGCTAACCATTGCACCGGAGCTGGGGGAGGACGTCCCTCATTCAATGGCGATGGGAGAAACAACATGCATTCGAAGATGCACTCATCGGGGTTGTCACCGTTAGGTCGGAATCGATACTGAATCGGGTTGAGGCACCCCCAAGGATGCCAGTTGGGAAATACTGAAAAAAAGATTGCATCGATTAGCTCGGCATCACAGATCGAGTCGATGTTCAAACTTTCAAGGGCATCTCCTATCAGCGAGCTGAGTTCTTTGCGTTTGCGTTCCGCCAGACTCGAACGTTGGTCAGTGAAGTTGGAACGTGCAGTCGGGGGGATTGGCACATCTTCAAACTTGGGCAGTTGCTTCCCACCAATCCACAAACACAGGTGGGGGTCGGCTTGGGTTAATTCACCCTCTATCCAAACCCCATTTGCGTCGAACACGCTCACCTTGCCGTCAAGGTCGGTCACTTCAACTCGGTCGGAACCGGAACGTTCATAGATGTGTCCTGTGATGGGATGACGAAACCTTGTGTACAAACGTCCCGCTAGGTCAGGTTCCCAGTCCGGTACCGTGGCTAGATGCGGACTGGTGACCTCAGCCGGCGAAATTGCTCGCGAGTAATTGCCGTACGCGTCGTACTGGCTATTGGCATCTCCGAGAGACTCCATCAACGTCGGGTGAGTCGCCACCACGTGGTAGGACTCCATAAATGCTTCTTGACAGACTTTCCAATTGCAACGAACCACTTTGGCGACATGAACTGCCTTATATCGGCGCTCCAAAGGCAAAGTTGTTTGATGTTCATCAAAGTCGCCCAAGAAGTCTGTCAACGGCTCAGCGGACACGTCCGGATTAATAAAAACAAAACCGCCATATCTCCCAACTAGCGCTTCAGGCAGACTGCAGTTTCGAGGTTCAACTTCTGGAAAGTCCCACTGACAAGGGATTTCGTTTAACTCACCATTTAGTTTCCATGACCAGCCATGAAAGCTGCATCTAATATTCGCAGCCCTTTTCCCAGGCTGTTCACGAAGTTTGCGCCCCCGATGCAGGCAGGAGTTCCTGTAAGCCTTTATATCGTTTGACTCCTCGCCGGTGCGCACCAAAAGAAACGATAGGTGAGCTATGTCGTACACGACATAATCGCCGACCTCGACAAGTTCATCTTCGTGGCAGGCCAATTGCCAAACCCGAGACCAAAGTTTTTCTACCTCCAGATCATGAAACTCAGGCGAAAAATACACTGAGGTCGGCACTCGAGACGGACCTGGAGCCAAGGGAGATTCGTCTAATAGGTGTTCGGGCACTGTGCGCGAATCTGCGGTTAGTAACTCTTGATAGGAGACGCCCGCCGATCGGTTAGTTCCACTAACTGTCTCAACCACCGCTCACCCCACCCTTACCTTTAACCACTACGTCTATACGTTCGGGTCCGCGCAAAACGAAACCAGGCAAATACCGAAGCTTTGTTCGGTTCGTGACGGAAATCGCGGAAAGTCGTTTACCTAACTCCTCGGCGACGATACGAGCTTCAAGACGAGCTAAACCTGCACCGACGCAGTAATGAGGGCCTTTGCCGAAACTTAGATGCTTGGCCTGCTCGTCCCTCGTAGGTTGAAATGCGTCGGGGTTCTTCCACACCTCAGGATCGCGATTGGCAGCTGCGTAGACCAACACAACTCTTGCACCCGCGGGCAGCGTGGTGGATCCAATTTGGGTTTCTTCCGTTGCCACCCGGAACATGCCTTGGGTAGGGGCAGCGAGGCGGAGCGCTTCGTCAGCAACATCGCTGCCGTATTGAGGGTCGCTGATTAGACGGCTCCACTCTTCGGGATGTTCTTCGAGAAGCAACAACATCTCACCAAGAAGATGGGTTGTGGTTTGATTACCGGCAACGAGCAACTGCTGAATCATGCTCAACATCTCGGCGATTTCAAGCGGCGTGGAATCAATCCCTTCATCCGCCTTCTTGTCGATGGTTGCGTTCAACAACCCAGTCAGCAGGTCGTCTTCAGGGCTATCGCGGCGCGATTCAAGCTGCTCTGCAAAATATTTCTGAAACTGAATAATCTCTCGATCTGCAGCGAGGCGTTCATCAATAGAAATATTTGTTCCAATCCCAGCTACCGATGCGTCGCTCCATCTTTTGAAATCAGCTAAACGGTCTTCGGGAACATTCAATGCCTTGGCGATCACTGCGACGGGGAGAGGTACAGAGAACTCCTCCACGAAGTCCACTGGTTTGCCTTGCGATGTAGCCGAAATGAGTTGATCGATCAGTTGGCCAGCGAGATCTCGGATAGTCGGCTCGAGCTGCGCGATGGCTCTAGGAGTAAACGCCTGGCTCACCAACCTTCTGTAGCGGGTGTGTTCTGGAGGGTCAACGGTCAACATTGTCCCGATGCGCTCATAGCCGCCTTCCGCGTCGTAGAGCTCTTGCGCTCTTCGTCCATACTCAGAGTTACCCTCCATACCTCCGGCATCAAAACGGGAAGAAAATGTTGATGGGTCCATAGCGCACGTCGCAACGTCCTCATAACGAGTTACCAAGTAGATAGGGGTTCCGAAGACGTCAGTCTCAAATGCACCCGACTCTTTTTGCATCTCTGCGTAGTACGCGTGCGGGCACTGTTGAACCTCGGGATCAAAGAGATTGAAGCCCTCCAACCCACTGTCTTTGATGGCCGCTGCAGGAACGTCATCCGAATTATTGGCTTGGGCGTTACTTGGCATGGCAGCGAGCCTCACAGTTACCGAGATTAGTGAGCGTTTGGTCAGATGCATTCTCGCGCGACACGACGCTTCAATAAACCACAACTCAATTCAAGAATAAGTAGAACCACGAAGCTTGACGTTGAAACAGTTCTACAGGTACCAGCACAGGCTCACGTATGGAGCCGCAGCAGCATCTTTCAATTCTTGTGTCCACGACTCATATTCTCTGATCTTGAAGGCCTTCATCAAGCCGTTCAAAGAACAAGCGCATATGTCTTGTGCTGGAGCAGCCGATGGGTCTGCCTCAGCTCCGCCTTTCACTATGAGAGTGCAAATTTCTATCCAAGTTTCTTGATAATCATCTGGCCATGCTGCGATGTATTCCCCCGACTTCATCTGCTCGCTAGCGGCCTCCAACTTCAACTGAAGCGCTTCTACCTTCGCCTCTAACGCTGCCTCTGATTCCGTGGACGCAGTCAAAGAAGCACTTAATTCCTCCACTTTTGCTTCGAGACCAGCAACGACGCTCTGGTCATCAGAACTTGAAGAAGAACACGAAGCGCCCAAAATGAGACATAAGAAAGCGGCGACGATACGCATGAGTACATCCTGTCAGCTAGCTACGGGGAACAGCGAACCAGGTAACAATCTAGTGACAGCGGTTTCGATTGCCAGCAATTACTCTCAAAGTGCTATGACCCTTCATCATTCATCGGTTAACGCTGGTGAACGTCTGAAGATCTTGGACGTTCTCCGAGGGTTTGCGCTTATGGGTATTTTCGCGGCGAATGTGTACATCTTTGATCTGGAGAGTCTCAGTGACATAGAGGACTCGTTCAACGCACTCGTCGTTGGTGTGGCCGACGTTCCCTTCCTCGTATTTACGTCCGTGTTCATATTGAACAAAATGATGGCCTTGTTTTCGATGCTGTTCGGAGCAGGAATCTTGCTCCTTGCTGAACGTCTTCAAGCGCGCAACGAACCATCACAGAAAATTCATTACACCCGAAACGCGCTGCTCGCCGCGATGGGCTTTATCCATGGATTGTTTTGGTTTGGCGATGTTCTTCTTCTCTACGCCCTATGTGCTTTCGTGCTCTTTCCACTGCGTAGATGGTCTAGTCGACGGTTTCTGTCGCTCGGTTCAATTTTGTGGCTCGCCGTGCTCACCACCAGTTTCTGGCCCGGTTCATCTGGTTTGATCGCCGACTACGCGTTTCGAGCAATGGCGATGATGTTGTTAGGCATGGCGCTCTACCGCTCCGGCATCCTTACTGCTACGAGAGCTCCGGAGTGGTATCGGAAGAGATGTTTGGGTCTGCTAGCGGCAGGGCTTCCTCTCTGCTTAGTTGCTTGGACGTTCTATGACGCTAACGAGCCCTTATCGAAGCTCGTTCACAACGTTGGTGTGCCTTGCGTTGCAGTGGG
>DJZU01000036.1:30588-34599 GCA_002448715.1 Candidatus Neomicrothrix sp. UBA6944
CAGATGGCACTCACCAATTACCTACTGCAGACGGTTCTAGGCACGGCCTTAGTGGCCACATTCAATGCGGTTCGAGGTGAACGAGTCAGCGTGTTTTGGATGATGCTGATTACGTTTGCGGTATGGGTACTGCAACTTGGATGGTCGAGACCATGGATGCATTACTTCGAGTACGGTCCCGTCGAATGGCTTTGGCGAAGCGCAACTTATCGACGTGTCCAACCCTTTAGATCTGTTCGCTAGAAGCACACACTTAGTCGCGGCTTGATGGGCAGTGTTCTAGCAAGACGATGACTTAATTGCTCTCTAGGTCGACGGCAACCTCTGACGGATCTAGCGAGTAACGAAAATCGCAGTGGCTCGCTCCACCCATAATCGTCTGGTTGCGTTCAAATTTGATATTGGGATTGAACCCTTCGACCATGGTTCCGTCGCGGTTACATGAAAGCAATGCCCCCAACTCAGCTATATCCAGACCTCGGTACATTTCCGCATACTGGCATTGCACCACGTTGAAGGCGAAGGTGGTATCTGACTGTTCCTGCACTTCTATTTCTAAAGCGCCCCCCTTGGTCCAGTTCTCCATAGAGTCAGCGAACGTTGCGAGATCGTTGCCGCCCATCATTTCAGCCAAGACTGCCCCTTGGCTTCGCGCTACCTCAACTACTGTCTCTCGTGCGATATCAGTGACTCGCTCCGCTCCGAATTCCTCTGCGAAACGCTCCATCAACGGGGCGACAATACGAGCCTCAATCTCTCGTCGCTTCAGTACTCCAATGTCGTTCAGGGTGTCCGTTTTCTGGCTATCTGGCGTGCTCTCCATATAGAAGAGACTAGAACACGACGTTCAGCGACTTCCTCCAGTTGTCACCGACATCAGGCTCAAGCGACAACACCTTCTTCGCGTAGATCACGAATCTCTTCAGGGTCATAACCGAGCTCGCTCAAGATTTGAGTCGTGTGTTCGCCGAAACGCGGAGCGCCCTCGTTAATCACTTCGGGTGTTGCCCCCATTCGCCATGCGGGCCGGGCGCTGCGAATCGAACCAATCACGCTGTCGTGATGCTCCGGCACAGAGTTCCTAGCTACAGCCTGAGGGTGTAAATGCAGTTGGTTTCGAGGAATGACCGGTCCAACAGGTACGTCGTGAGCTCGAAATGCGTTGAGGGCTTCCTCATTTGTCCACTTGCTCACTCGCTCGGCAATAATCTCTTGGAACTCATGAAGATTGTCGCTATCTAACTCGGCGAATGTTGGGTCGTTAGCCAAATCCGGACGCCCAATTGCGCTGCAAATTCCGGCAGGAGGGGTCATCAAAGGCATGATCACAATCGCACCGTCCGTAGTCGGATACACCCGGTAATACTCGGCTGGGTAGATGCTTGGCCCATCAGGCTCTTGGGTGATGCTGTGTTGCATCATCGAATCAACCCACATGAATGCAAGGCTTGCTTCGTGCATACTCACCTCGACGTGTTGCCCCATTGCTTCGGGGTGGCGTTCGCGGGCGAATAAGGCGGCCAAGATGGCTTCAAACATCGCGTGAGCTGTGATTTTGTCTGCAGGGAAGTGACGGGTCAGATCTAGGTCACCAGTGTTTGGGTCCCGCTGGGTATCAACCATGCCAGTCACTGCCTGAATCACATAGTCGTACACCGGCTCGTCAGCCATCGGACCGTCGCTGCCGTAACCACTGATCGATGCGTAAATCAGAGAGGGATTGCGTTTCATGCATTCGTCGGGGTCAAGTCCGATACCTGTTACTTTCCCGGGACGCATGTTCTGGACTACTACGTCCGCTCCGTCGGCAAGCTGCTGCAAAATTTTTTGACCGAGCAAGTGTCTGCCGTCAACAGCGATTGCCCGCTTTCCGCGGTTCGTGTTGTAGAAGTACGCCGTCATTTCATTGTGAGCTTGACCAGTTCCTCGAGTGAAATCAGGAGCGGACGGTGGTTCTACTTTGATGATGTCGGCTCCGAGATCCGCTAACAACATCGTTGTGAGCGGGCCAGAGAGAACACTTGAGACATCAAGCACCCTGATTCCCTCAAGGGGAGCGGACCTAGTCATGGATAGTGACCAAAACTTGATTCTGCCAGCCCAGCAGCAGCGAGAAGTCTTTGATCGGACCAGTGCTGCCCAACTAACTGAATTCCCAAAGGCAGGCCCGACGGCCCGGAAGTCACGGGTAGATGGATCGTAGGCACCCCCAGTGACGTCCAAACCCTATTGAATACTGAATCGCCAGTGGTTTCGATTGTGGGTGCTTCACCAGGGGCGCTAGGAGTCAAAAGTGCATCGAAACCATTGGTGGTCATGAATTGATCATGTGCTTCTCGAGCAGAACGCAATGTTGCTTGCGCTGAAAGGTATTCATCTAGCTCTATGGCCGCAGCCCTCACAAACATTCTTTGAACTAGATCGCTGATCAGGTCGAGGTGGTGTGTTCGTTCCCACGCGAACACTCTAAAAATTTCATAATGCAAAATGGTGTTTGCCGCGTCGAATACCACTTCAAGATGCGGTTGAAGTTCCACGTCGACAACTTCTATTCCTGCGTTCATAAGAGCGGAGCAGGAACGGTCCACAACGTTGGCTGTTTCAGGAGCCGCCGCTATCCACTGATGGGAAAGATACCTACCAACCCTGCCTTGGAAACTCTCATGGCTCGCATTCGCTGTCGACAAAGCGCGAAACATTGTTGCGCAGTCCGCAACGTCGCTAGTGAACCATCCCACGGTGTCAAAAGCATGCGACAAGGTGGCAACTCCCGCCATAGGTAGCAGTTCTCGTGTTGGTTTGAAGCCAACTACCCCACAAAAAGCTGCTGGACGAATGACGGAGCCAACAGTTTGTGTCCCGAATGCTGAACGCACCTGCCCATCAGCCACAGCGGCGGCAGATCCACTCGAACTTCCTCCAGGAGTGCGGTTGAGATCATGGGGATTTCTTGTCACGTTGGGGGTAAACAACGCAAATTCTGTGGTGACGGTCTTGCCTGTTACCACCGCACCAGCATCGCGAGCTAGAGCTACGCAAGCGGCGTCTTCCGTTGGTTGGTTTCCGACATAGATGGGTGAGCCTCGTTCGGTTGGCAGGTCGTAGGTGTTGATGACATCTTTGACCCCCAGTGTCCATCCAGACAACGGTCCATCTTTATAGGCATCGGACGCTTTGATTATGTCCTCATCGCTATGACGAGAAACCCATGCTTGGACGGCGCTATCTCGCTCATTTACGCGCTTCAACTCTTCGAGCACATTAGATTCGCTATCCACATAACAATCATTGCTCAACGAGCGGGTTCGCTGCACTTCTGAGCAATGAATCCGAGAAACAACAACCTGAGTAAATCTATGTGAAGTTAGTCCCACCGTTTACTTGAAGTGTTTGTCCTGTGATGTGCCTAGACGCATCTGAACTTAAAAACACTGCAACATCAGCTATCTCATCGGGTGTAGCCATAGCCCCCATAGGAACTAGAGAACTAGCAGCAACAATCTCTTCTTCAGTCATACCGTCGCGAGGTTGGGCGGTGTCGACGATCCCCGGGGCGATCGCGTTCACCCGAATTCGGTGCGGCGCGAGTTCAGTTGAAACAGATCTCGTTAATCCGATGACAGCGCCTTTACTCGCCGCGTAGTGAACACCACGCGGCGAATTGCGGAAAAAAGCTACTGACGAAAGATTCACGGCGGTACCTGGCCGGTTACTGGCGATTAGGGACCGTGCCATTAATTGCAAGCACCGAAACCCCCCAACCACGTTGACGTTCTGAACCTGATTCCAATCATCGTCGGTGAGTTTCAGAAAGTCGCTGCGAGGAAAGACTCCAGCATTGTTAACCAACAGATCCACGCCTCCGAGCTTGCGACCAACCTCGAAGGCGTTTTCGCAATCCGAACGAATACCAACATCTCCTTGCACTAGCTCTGCCTCGGCCCCATTCAACTGCACTGTTTCAACGATCTGCTCTGCAGCTTCCTGATCGTCGAGGAATTGAACAACTAC
>DJZU01000031.1:0-1946 GCA_002448715.1 Candidatus Neomicrothrix sp. UBA6944
CCCCACAGTTGGTCCGTACAACACGCGACTATTCGAATGGATGGATGACGAAGGAATGTGTCCCGACGAATTCCGTGGTGTTGATTGGGTTGGATTCGGAACACAACTTTTGTCGGACCCTGAAGCTCCGCGCATCCTCAACCGCGGTGCGGAGGTTATTAACGAGTTCACGAAAACAAAAACCAAAGCCGAGTTGTTGGCCGGTGCGCTAGAACACAACCTCCTACTGGGACCCATTACCACCACTCGCGAACTTCTCGATATGGACCACGCCGCTGAACGTAATTTTTGGACTGACATCAACGGCGTGAGATTTCCAGGGCCAATAGCTCGACTGTCCGATGCCCAACTGAACACAGCGGTGGCTCCACCAAAGCTCAACGAACACACATTCAAAGACAGAGAGATGCCACCGCCGACGCCGAACAAGGATGAGCGTAAAGAAGTGGACCCTCTGGGCGGGGTAAAGGTTCTCGACATGACCTGGGCGATAGCAGGCCCCTACGCAGCTCGCATTATGGGGGATTTCGGAGCAGACGTGCTCCGAATCGAATCTGAGACGAAGCCCTGCATAATGCGAGGCGCAGGACCATTTGTTGACAATGAAGCTGGCGCTGACAACTCGTTGAGCTACTTGAGCATCAACGCGTCAAAAAAATCATTGGCAATTGACCTGAGGGACTCCAAATCGGTTCAGATTATGGAAGAACTCGTCGAATGGGCAGACGTTTTAATTGAGTCCTACTCAGTTGGCGTGATCGGTCGGATGGGTTTGGGTTACGAACATTTGAAACGGCTCAACCCCGGCTTGATCATGGTGTCCACTTCATTAATGGGTCAAACCGGACCCATCAGAGAGATCTCCGGATTCGGAAACATAGGTGCTGCGGTTGCGGGTTTTTTTCCGTTCGGTGGATGGCCCGACAGGCAGCCATGTGGTCCTTTCGGTGCTTATTCCGACTACATCTCACCGCGACTAACGGTTGCATTAGTGTTAGCGGCTCTGGAGCAACGTGAACGTACCGGACTCGGACAACACATCGATTATTCGCAAATGGAGGCAGCATCTCAGTTACTCAGCCCGGCGTTCCTAGCCGACGAAGTCAATGGAGTCGAAGGCGGCAGGATAGGTAATAGCGACGCAAATTTCTGTCCGCATGGCGCCTACCCGGTGCTAGGAAACGACAAATGGATTGCGATCGCCTGCGAAACTCAGAAACACTGGGAATCTTTGAGCTACTCGCTGGGAGAGACACAACTGGCATCGTTGACCGAGTCACAACGTCGAGAACGACAGCAAGAAATAGATGGACTTATCTCCAATTGGACCGCGGACAAAGACGGAGCATCGGTAGAAGCCCAGTTACAGGATCTAGGAGTTCCTGCTCACCGCGTGCTGTACGCACCCGAAGTGGTCGAGGACTCACAGTTGAACCACCGGAACGCGTTTAGCCAAGTCGAACATCCTCATCACGACAAAGTCTGGATAGAGGATTCAGCAATTCACTTATCCCGGACACCAGGGTTTGCTCGTTGGGCCGCTCCACCAGCCGGCGAACATCTCTACGAGGTACTTACCGAAACTCTCGGCCGTACCTCCGATGAGGCAGCGGACCTGATATCAAGCGGGATCTTTACCTGACCTTATTCGTTAAAGGCGATCACATGAGAACAGATCTGTATAGAGAACAATTCGAAGCCGCCACCGAGCGCATAGCGTCACTTGCTAGCGGAGATGTACAAGGCCCGGTACCTCACATTGACGACTGGACCGCGAGAGACGCAATTATCCATGTGGGATCAGTGTTCTCATTCGTCGCGCAGTCGATTGAACAAAATGCGCCGCTTAGCGACAAGGGAGTAGCGGCGTGGGCGAATGACCAGGCCAATCATCCTGAGACGAAACAACTTTCTGGGTGGTTCAAATCAAACTCCGAACAGTTAGC
>DJZU01000031.1:2331-4517 GCA_002448715.1 Candidatus Neomicrothrix sp. UBA6944
TCAAGACAGCAGCTTTTTGGATGCGGCGAATGACTCAAGAAGCAGTGATGCATCGCTGGGACATAGAAGCAGCCCACGCCGATACAAACCCCATTGACGCCGAAATGGCCGTTGATGGGATAGATGAGTTCTACGACTTCTTTATTGCCGAACGTCTACCTGACGCGTTCGCAGGAAATGGAACTGTTCATCTTCACGCCACAGACGCGGCTGGCGAATGGATGATTACTCGACGAAACGACGGGATCGAGGTAGAGAAAGCTCACGGAAAAGGAGATGTTGCGGCTCGCGGGCCTGCGAGTGACCTGCTTCTATTCGTGTGGAATCGGAAAACTCATCTAGAGCTCGAAACTTTTGGGGACACGGAGTTATTGGTCGAACATCAACGACTTTTGCAGGTGTGAAGAGCTCAGTTGTGATCAACTAGAACAACTGGAGGTACCTCATGAAATCCACTTCAATGACGGAATTACTCTGTCAACAATTAGCTGACGCGGAGTTTGGGAAAACTGGGCGCCGTTCCTTTTTCGAATATCGCGACACCGGACTGAGCGATCTAACAGATGGCGAATATCGAGCTCAGGTGATGAGAGCTACGGATGTGATGGATACCACCGGCTGGCACTATCACCAATGCGATCTTCAATTCGTGTACGTGTTGAACGGATGGGTCGACCTTGAGTTCGAAGGAGGCCGATCGGAGAGAGTCTCCGCTGGTGCTGCATTGTCTATTCCGCCTGGAATGGTCCATAACGAAATTGGCTGCTCGGCAGATTTCGAAGCCCTTGAAATCGTGAAGCCTGCTCAGATGGAAACTGTTCCTTGCGGTCCACCTGAATAAACAAAATCAGCTCAACGCAGCGACAGCCTCGTCTATGGCATGTCGAGTAGTGGTGACCATTTGATCGATCTGATCCTCTTCCACAATGAAGGGAGGGCCGAACATAACGGCATCGTCGAAGACCCCTGAGCCCGACGGATAGACCCACACGCCGTTCTCAAGAGCGATCCCGCTCACAGCGTCCGCGAATCCCGCGGATCGAGGAAATGGCTCTCCGGTATCGCGATCCGCGACCAGACCTAAACCTTGTAGAAGCCCTCTACCGCGCACTTCTTCTACATTTGGGTGGTCTTGAAACTCTTGTTCGAGACGCCCGCGTAATATGTCCCCCATGGTTCGCGCTCTATCAATGAGGTTTTCCTCTCTTACTATTTCCAGAACCTTTTTGGCCACGGCACAACAGAGATCGTGACCAGCGAATGTATAGAACATTAATGCCAGATCAGTTTCGGCGATCGGTGCTACGACATCGGGTCGACAGTAGACGCCTCCGATAGGGACGTATCCACCGCCCAGTCCTTTACCGGCAGCGATGATGTCTGGAGTGAACTTGAGTGCCTCATGACCCATCGTTGTTCCCAACCTGCCGAATCCGGTCATGACTTCGTCAGCGATCACCAAAATGTTGTGCCGGGCACAAATCTCTGAGATTCGCGGCCAATAGTCATCGGGAGGAACGTAGGCTCCGGCAGCGGCGCCGATCACTGGCTCACCAATAAACGCGCTGATGGTATCTGGTCCTTCTAGTTCAATGACTTTCTCTAGCTCTTCGGCGTCGTAATGGCTTGTTTTTGGCATGGATAGGAGGGCTTGTTCTAGGCCTTTGCGCCTTCGATCATGTAGACCAGCTGACAACGCCCCCAAAGTTGCGCCGTGATAAGACACGTCTCTTCCGATTACTTTGTGGCGTTCCGATCGCCCGCAAGCCACATGATGAAGTTGAGCGACTCGGATAGCTGCATCCACTGATTCTGAACCTCCACTCACGAAAACAGATCTCCAAGAAGGGTCGGGTAGCCAGTTGTCGCTTACTTCTTCTGCTAGGGCAACCCGTGCTTCAGTTGCGAACACTGGCACCACGTAGTCCAGGCGTTCAAGAGCTTGTGAAGCCACCTGAGCGATTTCAGGTCGCCCATGACCGATATTGGTCACGATCGCTCCGCCTCCAGCATCAAGGATTTGGCGCCCGTCTGCTGTTTGAAGCCAGACACCTGAGCTACTGCTAATTAGCATCGGTGACGACCCTGGCATTAAAGGAAAACGAGAAGTGTCCATCACGAAAGACTAGGGCTATCCCCGTGTTCGTGCTCAGGTCATGGTTCACTGAAACTGTGCGTTATTTAAC
>DJZU01000097.1 GCA_002448715.1 Candidatus Neomicrothrix sp. UBA6944
GATCTTTCCTCGAAGATCTGGAACACGAAATATGTTGCGCATACTCCCGAGCAAGGTGAACCTCGTTTACCGGTTGGTGTGCTGGTTGCCGCGTGCTGGAGGACGCGGCCCCTTAAATGTAGGCGGCAAGATCTCTACGGTGCCTCCGGCACCTGTAATTGCAGCTTCAGCGCTCTTTGACACGGCGTGGGCTTTAACAGTTACCGGGCGATTTATTTCGCCTCGTCCGAGGATCTTTACCATTGCGCCTTTTGACACAAGGCCTTTCTCCAGAAGAGCCTCGGGGGTTACGTCAGTGAGTTCGGAGTCTGCGATCGTGTCCAAGTTTATTGGCTGATACTCAACCCTAAAGGGGTTGGTGAAGCCTTTCATCTTGGGAAGGCGGCGCTGGAGGGGTAGTTGTCCGCCTTCGTACCAAACGGGAACTTTGCTTCGGGCTTTCGTACCTTTCGTTCCGCGCCCTGCTGTTTTGCCACCTTTGCCCGCGATGCCGCGTCCGACTCGCTTGGGTCGTTTCTTAGAGCCTGGGGCTGGTTGTAGGTCGTGTGGTTTTAACATTGATACTCGTTCAGCTTTCTTGGACGTCAATGAGGTGAGCGACTTTGTGAATCATTCCGCGTATCTCGGGGCGGTCCGGCAATGTATTTGTTTTGCCTATCCGACCTAGCCCGAGGGCTCGAAGTGTTCCTCGGTGCTTCGGTTTGGAACCAATAGCTGAGCGGACTTGTTTGACTACTAGATCGCTCATGAAGTCACCTCTGCGGTTGACTTGGGTTGAAGAGCTTCTCGTTCTGATTCCTTGTACGCGGCCAGCAACGCGGCAGGTATGCACTCTTCCGCCGAGAGTCCACGTAGCGCTGCGATTTCGTCAGGTCTTTTCAGGCCTTGCAAACCTTGAATGGTTGCTTTGGCAACGTTGATGTGGTTTGACGATCCGAGTGATTTTGCGAGCACGTCGCTAATGCCGGCTTCTTCGAGAATGGCGCGCGCGGCACCCCCTGCGATTACGCCGGTGCCTGGGGCCGCTGGTTTCAGAAGGACACGGCCTGCACCCATTTCTCCGAGAATGGGGTGGATGATTGTTGATCCCGCTAGTGGCACTCGGAACAAATTCTTTTTGGCTTCTTCGGTGCCTTTTTGAATGGCAAGGGGAACTTCTTTCGCTTTTCCATAGCCCAGGCCTACCTGGCCAGCACCGTCACCGATAACGACTAGCGCTGTGAAAGAGAAGCGTCGGCCGCCTTTAACGACCTTGGCCACGCGATTTATATCGATTACTCGTGATTCTCGGAGCCCATCATCTCCACTGTTGCGCGGGTTATCTTCTCGACGTCGGTCGTCTCGACGGCGGTTTCCTCGGTCGTCGTTGCGGCGATTTTGATTTTGGTTGGCATCCGTCATGATCAACTCCTAGAACTTCAGCCCGGCTTCGCGGGCAGCATCGGCGAGGGCCGCTACACGGCCGTGATATTTGTTTCCTCCGCGGTCAAATACGACTGATTGGACTCCTGCGGCTTGAGCACGTTCAGCTAATAGCTGACCTACTTTGGTGGCGGCTTCTTTATTGCTCGTGGTAGCGCCGCGCATGTCTGCTTCTGATGTTGAAGCGGCGACTACAGTTCGCCCATTTTCATCGTCAATGATTTGGGCCGAAATATGTTTGTTGGATCTAAAAACGCTCAATCGTGGGCGGTTGGTAGTTCCGTTGATCTTTTTGCGAACTCGTCTTTGGCGTCGTTGGCGCTGGGCGCTGCGTGATGTCATGTCATTACCTACTTTGCGGCCTTGCCGGCTTTACGAATTACGTATTCGTCGACGTACCTGATGCCTTTGCCTTTGTATGGTTCAGGTTTTTTAAGCGCTCGAATGTCAGCCGCTACCTGCCCGACGAGTTGTTTGTCGATTCCCGAGACTTTGATGATTGTCGGCTCAGGTACTTCAAAGGTGATGCCCTCGGGGGCTTTTACAGTTACCGAGTGGCTGAAGCCGAGGGCCAATTCCAGGGCATCTTTTCCTTTGGCTTGAGCTCTGTAGCCCACGCCAACGATGTTGAGTTCCTTCATGTAGCCATTGGCTACACCGTCAACCATGTTGTTGACGAGGGAGCGCGCTAACCCATGCAGAGAGCGTTGTTGTCGAGTGTCGTCGCTTCGGCTGACCGTGATTACTGAATCTTGGACTTCGATTTCGATGCCTTCTGGGATCTCTTGAGTCAGTTCCCCCTGACTTCCAGAAACTTTTACTGTTCCCGATGACACCTCGACTGAAAGGCCTTCTGGGACTGTTATTGGAGCGTTACCTACTCGTGACATAAGTACCCCCTACCAGACATAACAGAGCACTTCGCCGCCAATGTGATTGCGGCGCGCTTCTCTGTCAGTCATTAGACCTTTGCTGGTGGACAAGACAGCTATGCCAAGTCCGCCAAGGACTCGGGGGACACTGTCGGATTTGGTATATACGCGTAGGCCTGGTTTCGATATTCGTTTTAGACCTGAAATAGTACGGCTACGTTCCGGGGTGTATTTGAGTTGGATAGAAAGGGTTTGGCCGGGCCGGTCATCTGCATCAGCAGTCTGAAAGTCGGCGATATAGCCCTCTGCTTTTAAGATTGCCGCTAAGGATTCCTTCAATTTCGAGGACGGCATTTTGACTTCGTCTTTGTAGCCCTGGTGAGCGTTACGCACACGAGTAAGCATGTCGGCGATTGGATCGGTCATCGTCATTGTGATTCTCCCTTCACCAGCTCGCCTTGGTTACGCCTGGGATTTCCCCTGCGTGGACCATCTCGCGTAGGCACACCCGACAAAGCCCAAATTTGCGATACACCGATCGCGGGCGACCGCAACGGCGACAACGTGTGTAGCCGCGGACCTTGAACTTTGGAGTGCGTTGTTGTTTGTTGCGAAGAGCCTTTTTGGCCATTAGTTCTGCCCTTCAGTCCGGAACGGAAACCCGAGCGCTGTGAGTAGCGCTCGGCCTTGTTCATCGTTTGTAGCGGATGTCACAAGAGTGATATCCATACCTCGAATTTTGCTTACTGAGTCGTAGCTGATCTCTGGGAAAATCAATTGTTCTGTAACTCCAAATGTGTAATTGCCGTGACCGTCGAAAGAGCGAGGGGAAAGCCCGCGGAAGTCGCGAATTCTGGGAATTGCGAGACTGACGAGCCGGTCATAGAACTCCCACATCCTGTTGTTGCGGAGAGTTACCTTTGCTCCAATAGCGTTTCCTTCGCGGAGCTTGAAGCCCGCGATCGATTTTTTTGCACGGGTGATAGCTGGCTTCTGGCCGGTGATCTTTGTTAGGTCTTCAACTGCGCCATCAAGAAATGCACGATTGACTAGCGCGTCTCCGACGCCAGAGTTAACAGCGATTTTGCTGAGCTTCGGTACCTGCATGATGTTGGCCAGCCCAAGTTGAGTTTGCAGTTGATCTCGAACTGTCTCACGATAGAGAACTTTCATGCGGGGTTCGGCGAGCGTTGTGGTCACGACAATTCCTCCCCGGACTTCTTGTGGTATCGGACTTTTGTGTCGCCTTCGAGGCGATATCCGACGCGTCCGGCATCGCCGGTTTTGGGGCATACGACTGCGACATTGGATGCGTTGATCGTCAGTGCTATGTCGATGATTCCACCTTGGTCGTTTGTTTGGGTGGGAGGCTGATGTTTGCGTCCTGTGTGAACACCTTCAACGGTGATGCGGTTGTTCTCAGAGTCAACTGACATCACATGACCTTCAGTTCCTTTGTCTTTCCCTGAAAGAACGCGCACGAGATCACCTTTTTTGATTTTCATCAGAGGACCTCCGGGGCTAGGGAAACGATCCGCATAAATCGGTGGTCTCGCAATTCACGACCCACGGGTCCGAAGATACGAGTTCCTCGGGGCTGTCGATTTTCATCGATAAGCACAGCGGCGTTTTCATCGAATCGGATGTAGCTGCCGTCCGGACGACGACGTTCTTTACGTGTGCGTACCACGACACAGCGAACGACCTCACCCTTTTTGACACCGGCGCCCGGAATGGCGTCTTTGACAGTCGCTACGAAAACATCCCCTATTGATGCGTAGCGTCGTCCGGTACCTCCGAGGACGCGAATGCAAAGGACTTCTCTGGCACCTGAGTTGTCGGCGACTTTTAGTCGGGATTCTTGCTGGATCACTTCATGGGCTCCGAAATCAACGTGCTCGTTCGACGATTTCGACGAGACGCCAGCGTTTGTTCTTTGACAGAGGTCGAGTTTCCATGACTCGAACACGGTCTCCGAGACGGGCGTCGTTCTCTTCGTCGTGGGCGTAGAGCTTTTTTGTTTGTTGAACAGTTTTGAAATAGCGGGCGTGGCGGACTCGTTCGGTGACGGCCACGACCACAGTCTTTTGCATGGACGTTGACACGACCAGGCCTTCTCTAGTTTTCCGTCGTTTCCGTTCTTCTGGGGTGACTTGGGTGTCGTTCATTATTTGTCCTCCGCTGTAGTCGCCTCGGCAGCTGCGATTTCTCGTTCTCTGAGAACGGTGTTGATACGGGCGATGTCTCGCTTAACTTGTGAGATTCGGGTTGAGTTTTCTAGTTGGCCTGTGGCTATCTGGAAACGTAGGTTGAAGAGTTCTTGTTTCGATTCACCGAGCTGATCTAAAAGCTGGTCATCGGCCAGTTCGCGGAGTTCTGCTGCTGCAGGCATTAGATCGCCTCCTCGCGACTGACTACTCGCGCTTTAATGGGAAGTTTCTGGATGGCACGGTTGAGAGCGCCGTGAGCGAGTTCTGGGTCGACACCACCAAGTTCGAACATCACTCGGCCGGGTTTAACGACGGCGACCCAACGTTCAGGGTTGCCCTTTCCTGAGCCCATGCGTGTTTCGGCGGGTTTAGCGGTTACAGGTTTGTCTGGGAAAATATTTATCCACACCTTGCCACCACGTTTCACGTGGCGAGTCATTGCGATACGTGCAGCTTCAATTTGGCGTGCGGTGATCCATCCTGGTTCTAAGGCTTGTATTCCGAAGTCACCGAAATTCATGGTGGTGCCACCTTTGGCGCGACCTTTGGTTCTACCGCGGTGGGTTTTGCGATGTCGGACTTTTCTCGGCATCAACATTTAGTCGTCTCCCGGTCTGAAGTTAGGGGTTTGACTTTGCTCCCGAGTTGCACGCTCGATCTGCTCTTCCTCTTCGAGGAGCTTTTCGAACTCTGGATCGGCTTCTTTGATTAGCGGCGCTGGCTCTTCGATTTCGTCATCGGTTCCCTCAGCTCGTCGACCTCCGGAGGAAACTACTGGAGCGTTATGTTCAGCTGATCCCGACGTTTCACCCACTGCCATCGCAGCTTCTCTGCTGATGCGTTCGTCGGCTGAAACTTTGTAGGGCAGGATGTCACCCTTGTACAACCAGACTTTGACTCCGATTCGTCCTGCGGTCGTTTTCGCTTCGCGGAATCCGTAGTCAATGTCAGCTCGTAAGGTGTGCAGTGGAACTCGACCCTCGCGGTACCACTCGGTCCTTGCCATTTCCGAACCGCCTAAACGCCCAGAACATTGAACTCGGATACCGAGGGCTCCCGCCTTTTGTGCGTTTTGGACTGCGCGTTTCATCGCTCGACGAAAGGCAACACGTCCGGCCAGTTGGTCCGCGACACCTTGGGCGATAAGGGCCGCATCGAGTTCAGGTTGTTTGATTTCTTGAATATTGAGCTGGACTTTGGGGTTTCCAGAAATTTTGGTTAGCCCTTCCCGGAGTCGATCGGCTTCAGCTCCACGGCGCCCAATCACGATGCCGGGGCGGGCGGTGTGGACGTCGACGCGCAAACGGTCGCGAGTACGTTCTACTTCGATTCTGCTGATAGCGGCATGGGGGAGCTCCGTTTGCAAGAAGTTGCGGATTTCCCAATCCTCGATGATGTAGTCCTGATAGTCCTTGTCGGCGTACCAGCGTGATTTCCAGTCAGTAGTGATGCCTAGCCGGAAGCCATAGGGATTAACTTTCTGTCCCACGATTAGGCCCCCTTCTCGTCTTGTTGGTCAGCTTCTGTGTTCTCATCTGATGTTTCAGGTTCTGCCTCGTCACTCAATTGAGAGTCATTACTTTCATTGCCTTGTTCGAGGTCTTGTTCGGGATGTTCGTTTTGTTCGGCCGCTGTTTCGTCGCCGGATTTGGTATTGGTTGAATCCAGTTCTTCTTCAACAATCTCGGCTTCGTCCGAGGCTGTTTCTTCTTCAGTTTCTTTGCTTGCTGCTACACGAGCCGCTCGATCCGCGTCGGCGTTCCTCCGTCCAGAGGCAGCCATCTGTGCGGCGCGCATTTCGAGTTCTTCTTCGGAAAGTTGAGCCACGACAACAGTGATATGACAGGTGCGTTTGTTAATCCGCGTGGCGCGACCGCGAGCTCGTGGTCGCCACCGCTTTAAAGTAGGGCCTTCGTCTGCCCAGCACTCAGCTACGTAGAGTTCCTCTGCGGAGAGATTTTCGTTGTTTTCAGCGTTAGATACTGCGCTCTCCAAGACTTTCGATACGACCATCGCTGCTCCGCGATCGCAGAATTGAAGTTCTTCGCGGGCACGGTCAAGGTCTTCATCACGTATGAGGTCAAGCACAACTCTCGCTTTTGAAGCGGATAGGCGCGCGAATTTGTGGATTGATCGCGCTCCCGCTACTTCATCAAGGTCAATGAGGCCGCTCATCAGGATCCACTTCGTTCCTGGCCAGCGTGAAACTTGAAGGTTCGTGATGGGGAGAACTCTCCGAGTTTATGGCCAACCATCGATTCGGTGATATAGACAGGAACGTGTTTGCGTCCATCGTGAACGGCGATTGTATGACCAATCATTTCAGGGATGATTGTGGAGCGTCTGCTCCAGGTTTTGACGACTTGTTTTTCACCACTCTCGTTGAGCGCGTCGACCTTTTTGAGCAAGTGGTCGTCTACAAATGCACCTTTTTTTAAGCTACGTGGCATTGGTTACCTCCGCGATCCCCTGGTACGGCGACGGCGAATAATCATGTCGCTGGACTTGTTGTTCTTTTTGCGGGTACGGCCTTCCGGTTTGCCCCACGGGGACACAGGGTGACGTCCTCCAGAGGTTTTCCCTTCGCCGCCTCCGAGTGGATGGTCCACTGGGTTCATTGCCACACCGCGAGTCTGGGGCCGGACGCCTTTCCATCGGTTTCGGCCGGCTTTTCCTATCTTTATGAGATCTGCTTCCGCGTTGCCAACTGAGCCCACGGTGGCACGGCAGTCGATCGGTATGCGGCGCATTTCGGTGCTCGGAAGCCGCACCGTTGCGTAGGCGCCTTCTTTCGCGACAAGTTGTACTCCGGCGCCAGCAGATCGAGCCATTTGACCCCCTGCACCAGGCTTTAACTCGATGTTGTGGATGGTGGTTCCTACTGGCATGTAACGAAGAGGCAGAGCATTGCCAACTCGAACCTCAGCATGTTGGCCACTTTCAAGTTTGTCGCCTTTTTCAAGGCCTGCGGGCGCCAAGATGTATCGCTTTTCTCCGTCGTGATAGTGCAGTAGTGCTATGCGACAGTTGCGGTTGGGGTCGTATTCGATGCTCGCAACGGTCGCTGGTACACCATCTTTGCTGCGCTTGAAGTCAATGATCCGGTAGCGCTGTTTGTGCCCGCCTCCGCGGTGGCGGGAGGTTTTTCGGCCATGATTGTTTCGTCCACCGGTGGAGTGTTTCTTAGCGAGAAGAGATTTTTCTGGACGGTCAGTGGTGAGTTCACTGAAGTCGGAGACAGTTTGGAAGCGTCTGCCTGGACTGGATGGTTTACGTACGCGAATTCCCATGACTATGTCTCAAAGATCTGAATTGAGTCACCCTCAGCAAGAGTGACGATGGCCCGCTTGGTGTCCGGCTTTTTACCTAACGTGTTGTTGCGTCGGTTACGGCGGACTTTCCCTTTGCGGTTGAGCGTATTGACCTTGGTGACAGTGACGTCAAAGATCGATTCGACGGCCTGTCGAATTTCCGGTTTTGATGCCGAAGTGTGGACTTGAAAGACGTAAATGTTCTGTTCTAGCTGTTCGTAAGACTTCTCAGAAACAATTGGCGCAATCACGACGTCTCGGGGGTCTTTCATGATGTTGCCCCCGGGAGAGTTTGGCTAGTAAAGACAAGCCAATCGGAGCAAAGAACGTCATACGCATTGAGCTCCGAAGCTTGGACTAGTTGCACTGAGGGGAGGTTTCTGAAACTCCGGATTGCAGTGTCATCAGTGGGCGCTACGACCATCATGACCTTGCCGTCCAGGTCCAGATTTTCCAGGACAGATACCGCGTCTTTAGTTTTTGGAGTTGAGAATTGCCATTGATCAACTACTACTACTCGTTCGCTTTGGGCTCGGTCACTCAGGGCGGAGCAAAGCGCGAGGCGATTCATTTTCTTATTTATTTTTTTTCGATAACTGCGTGGTTTAGGGCCATGCACAATACCGCCGCCGGTGAATTGCGGAGCGCGGATTGATCCCTGCCTTGCTCGACCAGTTCCTTTTTGTCGGTAGGGCTTGGCGCCACCGCCACGAACTTCAGCGCGAGTTTTTGTATTCGCGCTGCCACTGCGTCTTGCCGCTAGTTGCGCTGTGACGACTTGGTGGAGAACCGCAAGGTTAGGTTCGATGCCGAATAGCTCAGCGTCGAGAGTTACGCTGCCTGCGGTCCCGCCGTCCTGGGTTTTGAGATCAATAGTGGTTGCCATCATGAACCCTTCACCGCATCGCGGACTACCACAACGCCTCCTTTGGGGCCGGGCACTGAACCTCGTATGAGCAGGAGTTCACGGTCGGCGTCAGCTTCTACCACGGTCAGGTTAAGCGTGGTTACCTTTTCTGCACCCATGCGTCCAGCCATTCGGGTCCCTTTAAAGACTCTTGAAGGGGTGGCGCAAGCTCCGATTGCTCCTGGTGCTCGGTGAACTCTGTGCGCACCATGGCTCGCTTTTTGGCCACTGAAGTTATGGCGCTTCATAACTCCTGCGAATCCCTTACCTTTAGATACTGCAGTGACGTCGACTTTCTCTCCGGCTTCAAGCAGATCCGCGGCAAACTCCTGGCCCACTTCTATTTCACTCACATCGTCTAGGCGGAGCTCGACAAGGCGTTGGCCTGGTTCCACACCTGCTGTGTTGAAATGACCTGCTTCCGGTTTGGTGAGTTTTTCTGCTGCCCGTTGGCCGAAGGTGACTTGGACTGCTGTATAGCCGTCGCGTTCATCGGTTTTTACCTGTACGACGCGACAGGGCTCAACTTGGAGCATGGTGACAGGCACAACTTGGTTGTCATCGTCCCACAACTGGGTCATGCCCACTTTTGTGGCGACGATCGCCTTATTCGCCATGTTCAATGTCTTTCTCTTCCAAATGAGGCCGCTGGCCAACACTCACGCGAACGCTCCGCTCGGCAAAGCCGGCGGAGCGAAACTAAGTTGTGCCGACCGGTTCCAACCCTGAGGCTGGCCTTGCCGGACGTCGGTTCGAGTGTCCAAAACGCTAGACACCCGGGGATTAAACGATACCGGGGCGGAGGTTAAATCACCACCTCGGTTGACGCAGAGGTATTAGCCCTGCTGAATTTTGATCTCGATATCAACACCAGCAGGTAGTTCTAGGCGTTGAAGCGAATCGACCGTCTTCGGTGAAGGTTCGACTATGTCGATGAGCCTTTTGTGGATCCGCATCTCGAAATGTTCGCGAGAGTCTTTGTCTTTGTGCGGTGACCTAACAACTGTGTATCGATGTTTTTCGGTCGGCAAGGGCACAGGACCTTTGATATTTGCTTGAGTCCGAAGAACCGTCTCAACGATTTTTTGGGTGCTTTGGTCCACTATGTCGTGGTCATAAGCCTTCAAGCGAATTCGGATCTTTTGCGAAGAGGCCATCGTTTAGCCGAGGATCTTGGTAACTCGACCTGCACCAACGGTGCGGCCACCCTCACGGATCGCGAATCGAAGACCTTCGTCCATAGCGATCGGGTTAATTAATTCGACCGTCATGTCGGTGTTGTCACCAGGCATGCACATTTCTGTGCCCGACGGTAACTCAACCATTCCGGTGATATCGGTGGTCCGGAAGTAGAACTGAGGTCGGTAATTAGAGAAGAACGGCTTATGACGACCGCCTTCTTCCTTCGTCAGCACATACACCTGAGCTTCGAATTTGGTGTGGGGCGTAATTGATCCCTTTGCACAACAAACCTGGCCACGTTCCACTTCTTCTTTATCGATACCTCGAAGGAGTAGGCCGACGTTGTCTCCTGCCTGACCTTCGTCGAGAATCTTGCGGAACATTTCCACACCCGTGATGGTGGTGGTTTGCGTGTCGCGGATACCAACAATTTCGATTTCCTCGCCAGTGTTCACAACACCAGTTTCGATCTTGCCAGTCACAACTGTGCCTCGACCAGTTATGGAGAAAACGTCCTCCACTGGCATTAGGAATGGCTTTTCGGTATCTCGGTCTGGTTCGGGAACAGCTTCGTCGACTGCTGCCATCAGCTCGAGAACTTGGTCTGCTGCACCGTCGGCGCCATCCAATGCGCCCAGGGCGGAGACCTTGACTACAGGAACGTCGTCACCAGGGAACTCGTATTCGTTTAGCAATTCACGAACTTCAAGTTCAACAAGTTCGAGCA
>DJZU01000074.1:0-985 GCA_002448715.1 Candidatus Neomicrothrix sp. UBA6944
TCGACCTGCTCTCGTCACACTTTCGTTGGTGGCGGGCGCAATCTTTTTCGCCGGAGCGAACGGCATAGCCTTTTGGTTGGTTCTCCTCCTAGCGGTTATCGCAGGTGTCACTGCTTTCAGCTCAGACTTACGCGTCGCAGTCGAGACGTGGTGGGAGAAGAACCCTCGCGCAGTGATCTATATCGTCACCTTGATTTTCGGCCTGATTCACATCGTCAACTTCGATGTGGATTGGTCTCTTCCTGCCCTGCTAGTAGCACCCTTGGTGGTCAGTCCCCAGATCTGGCTGGGGCTCATGTTCACCATCGCTAGAGTCCGTTTTGGTTGGTTGGCGGGCTTGGCCTTGCATGCAGCTCACAATGGATTTATCTGGTCAGTTAGCACCGCTATCAGTTGAAGCAAATTCGCGGGCCGGAAGACGTGCTTCACCCTCAATGTCTAGGCGGGGTAACCAAGCCATCCGTTTAGGGAACCACCAGTTTGCGTCTCCCATGAGCTTCATCGATGCGGGAACCAATACGACTCGAACGATGGTGGCGTCTACGAAGATTGCAGTTGCTAGACCGAGGCCCATCATCTTCAAAATCGGGTCGGGGTTTGCTACAAACCCCAAGAAAACGGAAATCATGATGAGCGCAGCAGATGTGATCACGCGTGCTGTATTGGAAATCCCAAAGATCACACTTTGAGAATTGTTCCGGCTTTCCAAGTACTCCTCTTTCACTCTGCTCAGCAGGAAGACCTCATAGTCCATCGAGAGACCGAAAAGGACTGCGAACATGAACATAGGAATAAACGAGACGATGGGAACTGTTTCTTGTAAGCCGATCAGGCTGCGTCCCCAACCCCACTGGAAAACCATCACCAATACCCCGTATGCGGCCCCTATCGATAGCAGGTTGAGTAAAGCGGCTTTAATCGGAACAAGAATTGATCGGAATACCAGCATGAGAAGAACAAAGCTCAGCGCGATAACTGCGGCAAT
>DJZU01000074.1:1406-18261 GCA_002448715.1 Candidatus Neomicrothrix sp. UBA6944
GATGAGAAAATTGGGCCCCGAATCTCATTTAGTAGTTCCACTGTTTGAGGGTCTTGGGGAGCAGTTGTTGGAAATACGAGAATTGTCGCTGCTTCTCCGACGGGACTCAGCTGAGGTGGCTGTACAAAAGAGACCCCTGGATTGTTTTGCAGGCTTGCAGTTAAAGATCGCAGTTCCTGGTCATCCACAGTTGCAGTGTCGATCGCGACAAGCAGAGGCCCGTTGAAGCCGGGGCCAAAACCTTCTGCGAGAAGGTCGTAAGCCTGGCGTGAGGTGCGGTCTTCGGGAAGGTTGCCTTGGTCCGGGAAACCCAATTCCAAATCGAGAACAGGGGCGGTGAGCGCGATGAGTAGAGCCAAGGTGGACAGCATGTAGGGCCACGCATGTTTAGCGACGTGATCGCCCCAACGCTGCCACCTGCCGGGACTCTTGTCTTTATGGACGACAATGTTGCCGCGACTCTTTTTTGGGTTAACGCGGTGTCCAGCCCACCCCAACAATGCGGGCAGAATAGTGAGAGAAGCGATGACCATAAGCCCGACGACAATGGATACCGCCACGGCCGCCGCGGTCATAAACGGGATACCAGCCATCGCCAGACCCAAGATCGCGATGACGACGGTTCCGCCCGCGAAAATTACTGAGAGACCAGCGGTTGCGTTAGCTCTTCCAGCAGCATCACCAACTGTGAGTCCATCTGCTAAACCTTCTCGGAATCTTGTGACAATGAACAGCGCATAGTCAATACCCACGCCCAGACCGATCATTGAAGCCATGTTGGGCGTCCACTCTGGCACGTCCATTCCTATGGCAACCAGACCGATTATCCCCCCAATCCCCAAGGTCAAACCGAACAAGGCCAAGCCGATGGGTAGCCCCATCGCCACGACGCTTCCAAAAGCTAAGAGCAACACCAGTACGGCTGAAGCAAGACCTAGTAGCTCCCCAAGCCCAGTTTCAGGTTGTTCTGTGGCGTTATACAGGTCCCCGCCGAACTCGATTCGTAAAGCAGATCCACTGCCGATGGAATCACGACCAGTTTCCTCGAGGGTTTCGAGCATCGCCAAGGAGGGGAGGTAATCGGGGTGATAACCGATACGAAAGAGACCAATCGTGCCGTTCTCGCTAACCGTTTGACCAAGAAGCGGTGGAACGACCACCTCCACGCCCTCAATCGATTGAAATGCCTGGGCCATAGCGGTGATCGCGGTTTGCTGAGCTGGGTCGCTGAGGAGAGAACCAGTCGGTGCTTCGATTACAACCTGCGCGCTGATGCCGCCTTCCGCTGGAAACTGCTCTGCTAACAGATCGTACGCTTCTTGACTGTCGAGGCCAGGAACAACGAAACCGTTGGTCATCTTCCCTCCAACAGCGTTGTTGAGACCGATGAGAGCAACGGCGGCGATGAGCCACACACCGATGGTTCGCCACCGATGCTGAACACAGGCGCGGCCTAGTCGATACAAAAACACGGACACGCCGTCAGTCTGGTCGGTTAAGCGTCCGATGGCACGCCTATAGACAGTGAATTTGAAGCGAACTGTTGGTTGTTGAGGGATGATCGATTTAATGACGCACTATTCCCCCCAGGGCTAGCGGTACCCTGCGAATGAACACCTATTTGCCCCAAACTCAGAGAACTCATCCCAGGTACAGAGATCGACGTGACACTTCAGATATACGACACCATGGAGCGCCAAAAAGTGCCGTTCGTCCCTCGCGCAGAGGGCGAAGTAGCAATGTACGTGTGTGGCCCCACTGTCTACGACATACCCCACCTTGGTCACGGTCGAACAGCGCTTACATATGACATGATCCGGAGGTACCTGGAGTGGTGCGACTACAACGTCACAGTTGCGTCAAACGTCACCGACATTGATGACAAAATCATCGCTCGAGCCGACGATGAAGGACGAACCGAACCAGAAGTCGCAGCCGAGTTCACAGTTGCGTATGACCAACAGATGGAACGGCTCGGGATTATCACCGCGGAATCGCGTCCTCACGCCACTCAATTCATAGACGGAATGATTGACATCATTCATGACCTGGTAAACCGCGACGCCGCATATGTTGTGCCTGACAAAGGTGTTTACTTCTCAGTGGAAGGCCTCAGCGAGTATGGGCGACTCGCTGGTCGTTCGTTGGACCAACTTCTCGACGACGCCGGTCAGCGAGTAGACGTGGACGCCGACAAAAGGTCACCTCTCGACTTTGCGCTATGGAAGGCAGCAAAGCCCGGCGAACCATCGTGGGAGACGCCTTGGGGTATAGGACGGCCGGGATGGCACACGGAGTGCGTTGCCATGTCGCTCAGTGCCCTTGGTCCCGATTTCGACATTCACGGGGGTGGCGACGATTTGTGTTTCCCGCACCACCAGAACGAATGGGCTCAAGTCACCGCAACTGGACAACCCTTTGCGCGCCACTGGGTACACAGCGCAATGGTCAACGTTGCAGGTGAGAAAATGTCCAAGTCGCTGGGCAACTTCACTAATTTGGCAGAAGCGATAGACACCTCCGGGCCCAGAGCATTGCGTCTTCTGGCTCTGCAAACTCATTATCGACGAGCTATGGAAATGGGCAGAGATGCCCTTTCGGCGGCAGCAACGGCGGTAGATCGCCTAGATGCTTTCCATCGACGCATGGCAGCTTCAGATATTGATCTAGCGAGTAGGGAGACGATACCGGAGTCCATCAATGCATTTAAAGAAGCAATGGACGATGATTTTGGTACTCCAGCGGCACTGGACCAAGCTTTTAGCCTTGTACGCGAAGCAAACAGCGACTTAGACAACGGTGACATGCACATGGCGGCACTTCGAGCTCGCACCGCATTGACGTTATTTGCTGCTTTAGGTATCAAAATCGGCTCGGACGACGGAACCTCCGGTGACGGTCCAGACAACGAACAGATCGAACGCCTGATCGAGGAACGTCAAAAGGCTAGATCCGACGGCGAGTTTGACGCGGCGGACCGCATCAGAGATCAACTAGCGGAATCAGGAATCGCTGTCGAAGACACCGCTGATGGAGTGATATGGCATCGGACATGACCGAAGCTTCAAAAATTTTGTCACTTGAACCTCATGGAGCAGATGCCTTTGTAGGAGAGAGCCCACTGTATGAATGGGGGCGTATCTACGGCGGTTTGGTAATTGCTCAATCCGTATGCGCAGCGATGAGAACGATCGACATCGAAGGGCACAATATTCATTCACTCCACGCATATTTTATTTTGGGCGGCGATCCGAACGAACCGGTTCGCTATGAGGTTGACCGACTTCGAAACGGCAGAAGTTTCTCTACTCGACGAGTTGTTGCCCGACAAAGTGGGGGAGCGATACTCAATCTCTCATGCTCCTTCCAACGTGACGAAAAAGGTCCCGATATCTCTACTTCATCGATACCCACAGATCTGAGATTGCCTGAAGAGTCAAAAAAAATAGATTGGGGTATTGGCGTAGACGCACGTCTTGAGCACGAGTCCACCGACCCGGCCTCTCACCGCGTGTGGACTAAGTTCACCGGCTCAATCGGTGACACGACGGACGAACATTTCGCAGCTCTGGCGTACCTGTCGGATACAAATCCGATGGATGCCATAGTGACAGCGCACCCAGCGCAGTCGCTAGTTGGAGACGAATCCAGCGAGCTGGCATGGGACGACGTCTACATGGCTGCCTCGTTGGACCATTCCGTATGGTTTCATCGAACGGTTCGGGCCGACGAATGGCTCCTGTTTGACCTAGCCCCGCACCAGATCAAGGGCACTCGAGGCCTAGCGACGGGTGATGTTTTCACCGCCGACGGTGAACTGGTAGCAACTGTTGCTCAACAGGGCCTCATCCGGGTTCGACCAGAAAGCCGTTAGGCGACACCCTGTCGTTCCAGCCAATCCTGAATTAACCAACCAGCGATAGACATACCTCCGATAGGACACGGCGGCAAATCGCTCGCGTGGAACCAGCCCGCTTCGACTATCTCATCTTCCTGAATAGAAATTTCACCTGACTCATAGGTGCAGTGGAAACCACACATCAACGAATGAGGGAACGGCCACGGCTGACTCCCGAAGTAACGAACATCTTTCACTTGTACGCCGACCTCTTCCATCACCTCTCGTTCAACTGCCTGTTCGAGGCTTTCACCCGGCTCTACGAAACCGGCGAGAGTACTGAAAAAACGACCCGGAAATTGACGTCCCCAGGCGAGCAGCACTTGGTCATCATTTTCTACGAGCACAATCATTGCTGGACTCAGACGCGGGAACGCCATGTGTTTACAACTCGGACAGACTTTGCCGCGATCGTGAGGGTTCGTCTCAGTAGGAGTTGCGCATCGACCACAATAGATATGAGTTCGTTCGTAGTTAACGATCTGCTCAGCCCGTCCCGCAACAACCCACTCTTCATCTGGAATTCGGCCATAAAGCTTCCTTAGATGAACTGGCTCAAGGTCGCCTTCGTCGGCACATTCGTGAAGATCAATTGCGTAAACAGCCGCGTTATCCATTACCCCCAGAAAGAAAGTGGGGGCGTCCATCGGAGGCTGTTCCGACTGGATTAGGCCGGCACCCGGTTCAACAAAAACTGTTCCGGATCGGACGGGGATCCACATGTTCTCGGAGGAATCAAGGTCAGTTGGTGGATTTGGAGCAGGTGTAAACACGGATGCAGTCCATCACAACTCTGACACTTACGCTCGATTTTCAGATACAACCAACTGGGGTATGGCTATAACCGGCGCATTACCGTAACGACACGACCAAAGATCGCTACCTCTGCGACATTAAACACCATGGGCTCCAGCGTTGAATTTGCTGGAATCAAGGTCACAACATCGCCCTGTTTGGTAAAGGTCTTAACGGTCGCCTCATCTCCTGGAATGCCAGCAACGACTGTGTCTCCATTTGTCGCAGAATTTTGCCGATTGACGACTACGAAGTCTCCATCCAAGATGCCCGCTTCGATCATTGAGTCGCCCCTCACCTTCAACATGAAGAGTTCTCCGTCTCCAGTGAAATCTTCTGGAACAGGGACGAGTTCTTCAACATTCTCTTGCGCTAATACGTCGGTCCCTGCTGCAACTTCGCCCACGAGAGGTACGTGACGAGTAGGGCGACGTTCGGCTATGGCACCGGAGGAAGCGTCGAAACACACTTCAATAGCTCGAGGTTTCGTTGGGTCTCGCCGGAGGTATCCAGCACTTTCTAATTGCGCTAGATGGGAGTGGACAGTGCTGGGGGAGTTGAGGCCTACTGCGGCGCCAATTTCGCGTACCGCCGGGGGATACCCGCGGTCCCGCATTGTCGATTCTATGAATTCGAGAATGGCTCTTTGGCGATCTGTGATTGTGTGGTCAGCCATGACGACAACTCTTTCTCCAACAGCGAACGTTTGTTCGTTATGACGGTACCAGTAGGATCATAGATGGGCAAACACACGTTCGATTTTTACTTGACATCGAACAAGTGTTCTGGTTTAGTCGAACAAGTGTTCGCCAACGCCTCATTGGGTGAAAACCGGTGTCACACCCCTCTAGAACAATTAGTTCAGAGCCGAAGAGCCTTGAAAGGCCCCGCAGTTTAGGGAAATACGATGGTTGCAGTACTTAGAGCAGAAATAGAACAGTTCGACGAAGAGCAGAGAGAATTAACGCGAAATCGCCATCTCCATCTAGTGGATACAGTTACAGAAGGTCCAGTTTCGATCCCGCAGACCGGAATTCGTCGCCAGACGCAGGCCATCTATTGGAGACGCCGCATTACCTGCTTGACCCTGCTAGTGGGGCTGCTATGGATGATGTCGAGTGCTGCCGGGTTGTCAAATAGCGACCGTTCAGCGGAAAGACCAGAAGCTCGGACGTTAATTGAGAGCGCTGCAGGTGAATCACTCGCGGCGGGCCAGATCGTAATTGTGAAACCAGGTGACACTCTCTGGTCAATTGCCCGAAAGATGCAACCAACTGGCGACGTTCGACCTCTGGTTGACCGCATAGCGACTCTAAATAATGGTCACGCGCTGATTGCGGGACAAGCCCTGCTGCTTCCGTAGATGGGCAATAAAGCTATTGAGTTGCAGGCATGTCGGCTGCTCTGGTGTACCTGAGGAATAGGAAATGATCCTCAGTCAACACGTGCCGCAACTCAAGTTCATGAATATGAGGAATTTCTCCACGAGCGATACCCCGTTGGTTGCTTCCACCCATCATGGGCGCCACGCTCAAGAAGACTTCATCAACCAGCTCGTCTCTAAGCAATGCGCCGTTGAGCGAAGGCCCGCCTTCGGAGAGCACCCGTTGAGCGCCAAGTTCGTTCATCTCACGCAGTGCTTGGGGAAAATCGACCGAACCGCTCCCGCATCGGATCAGATCGGCATGTACCGCCACTTGTTCAAGTTTCAAGGGATCAGCATCGACTGTTGTTATTACAAGTGGACGCTGAGATGGCCTCTGAAACATAGGGAGCGTCAAGTCAAAGTCGAGTCGACTGCTGATGACTGCGATACGAGCGACTGGCCATGCCCCGTTTGCCAGGCGTCTAGCTTTAGTACTCACACTGGTCGAAGGAGGGTTGTAGTGCTCAGACACTGCGGTGGCACTTCCCACCAAGATGATGTCAGGAAGTGTTCGAATAGTTCCGAAAATATCCTTATCTCCAGGACTTCCCAGAGGAGCAGACACCCCATCGATTTCAGTGGCGCCGTCAATGGTCGACACCATGTTCATCATCACCCAAGGCCGACCTCCCACAGGAGATCTCTGGTCGCGGTAAACCTCATCGGCCTCAACTTCAGCGACAGGTGGCGGAAATATCTGGTGCACTCCTTGATGTTGACACGACAAAGCATCACTTGGGGACCCAAACACACAAATACAGCCCGAGAAAGTTGTCACCACAATCAGTGGTTCTCCACAGGCACTCATCACACAACGGAGCGCCGCTTTGAGAGAAACCAGGTCATCAACTCCCAACCTCTGCGGCGACACAACGCGAACGAGAGGCTGTTTCCCCAGTTCACAGCCCTAACTGATGTCGGCAACGCTGACGAGCCACGCAGATTTCAAGCGAAGAGGTCAACATTCGTTGACCACGGCGCGTGCCGGTTCAAAAAGGTGTGTAGAACTAGCCGAAGAAATCCCCAACTCACCCACAGAACTTTTTCGTTATCCCTCTATCGGTCCACAAGCAATTGTTCCTACATTCAGGAGTGCGACGGGTTGGGTGACCAACCAGCGGAAGGAGTGCAACCGACTAATCGAAGGCTCTTACCGAGCTTTTCGTTGTTGGCGCACAAAGGAGTTCCGAGCTTCGAGGTCAGGGCGAAGCAGAACTACACCCTCTGGGCGGGCCTCCGACCCGTCGCAAACCACAATGTGTGGGCCACTTACCAACGGAGAAATCGATGACCGTCACGTCTGACCAATCGGCTTCACTAGCTTCTCGACGTCTCGAACGTCACTTCTGTGGATCAGATGTTGATCCATATAACACTGTCGAATGGGAACAACGCGACGCGAAACTAACGAACTTCGTTGATGGTTCCATAAGTTTCGAACAGTCCGATATTGAATTCCCATCGAACTGGAGCGCTACCGCCTCAAACATCGTGGCCCAAAAATACTTCCGAGGGGCTCTAGGGGCCCCCGAACGCGAAGCATCGCTGCGTCAGGTCGTGGAGAGAGTCACAGCGACTATCCGGCAATGGGGCGAAAAAGATGGTTACTTCGCAGACGTCGCAGAAGCGGACACGTTCGAAGCGGAGTTGGCATGGTTGCTGTTGCATCAATACTGCGCATTCAATAGCCCAGTGTGGTTCAACATTGGTGTCGCTGACGTTCCCCAACAAGCATCGGCGTGCTTCATCCTGTCCGTCGATGACGACATGGACTCGATTCTGAACTGGTATGCAGAAGAGGGTCGCATCTTTAAGGGCGGATCTGGCGCAGGTGTCAACCTGTCGAGGATCCGAGGCTCGGATGAAGCACTGAGAGGTGGGGGAGAAGCGAGCGGTCCGGTGAGCTTCATGCGAGGAGCTGATGCTTCAGCGGGCACCATCAAGAGCGGCGGCAAAACTCGTCGTGCAGCGAAAATGGTGCTCTTAGACGTCGATCATCCCGACGTAGAAGAGTTCATTTGGTGTAAAGCGCTCGAAGAACGCAAAGCCAGAGTGTTACGCGACGCCGGGTTCGACATGGACTTAGACGGTGCAGACGTTCATTCAGTTCAATACCAAAACGCCAATAACTCGGTGCGGTTGAGTGACGAGTTCATGCAGGCCGTGGAACGAGACGAAGAGTGGAGCGTCACTGCCAGAACTGATGGACGAGTCATCAAGCGTTACAACGCACGCGTGCTGTTCCACCAAATAGCAGAAGCGGCTTGGGAATGTGCCGACCCCGGAATCCAGTTCAGCACCACTATCAACAAGTGGCACACAGCATCAAACACCGGTCCGATCAACGCATCGAACCCCTGCAGTGAATATCTTCACCTCGACAACTCTGCCTGCAACCTAGCAAGCCTGAACCTGCTGGCGTTTCTAGACAGTGAACGGGACGACCGGTTCGATTTGGATGGCTTTCGCCAGGCTGTTCGAGTTGTTTTCACTGCCCAAGACATATTGGTCGGAAACGCGGACTACCCAACGCCTGCCATCGCCCAAACATCGCGAGATTTTCGCCAGCTTGGATTGGGATACACCAACCTGGGCGCGATGCTTATGGCACTCGGGTTGCCGTATAACTCCGAACCAGCTCGTGCATGGGCAGCAGCGGTAACAGCCCTCATGACTGGCGAGGCATACGCAACTTCCGTTGACCTTGCCCAACGAGTCGATGAGTTCGCGGGATATTCCTCCAATAGCGATCCGATGCGTCAGGTGCTCCAACTCCATCGAGAGGCGCTGGACTCGGTGTCAGAGGTAGCGCCCGAAGATCTCATAGCGGCAGCGAGATCGTCATGGGATTATGTCGTCGAGGGCTGCGAAAAGCACGGGATTCGCAACTCGCAAGCCACCGTTATAGCTCCGACCGGAACTATTTCGTTCATGATGGACTGCGACACCACAGGCATCGAACCAGATCTCGGACTTATCAAATTCAAAAAGCTCGTCGGGGGCGGTGACCTCACAATTGTCAACCAGACCGTTGAACGAGCACTGAGCCGCTTGGGATATAACGAGCAGCAACGAAACGACATTGCAACCTACCTACTTGAAGGGGGCAGTATCGTCGGTGCACCACACCTACTCGAAAGTCACCTACCTGTTTTCGAGTGTTCAATGGGTGACAACGTCATTCATCATGAAGGACACCTCAGGATGATGGCAGCCGCGCAACCCTTTGTTTCCGGAGCTATCTCAAAAACCGTCAACTTGCCAGAAAGCGCGACCATTGAGGATGTAGAGGATCTGCATCTTTTATCCTGGAAGCTCGGCCTCAAAGCCGTAGCGATCTACAGAGATAACTGCAAAGTCGGTCAACCCTTATCAACCAGCAGAGACGCTGAGGAGAAGGTCAGAGAAGCAGTCAACGCTGCCATCGTTGACGCCCAGTTGATACCCGAACGTGAAAAGCTCCCGCGTACGCGACGATCACAAACCTTTTCGTTTCGGGTTGCTGATTGCCATGGCTATATGACCGTTGGTGAATACGACGATGGTCGCCCCGGGGAACTGTTCCTTACGGTGGCGAAGCAAGGCTCAACCCTGGCCGGGATTATGGACGCCTTTGCAATTTCGGTAAGCCACGGATTGCAATACGGCGTTCCGTTACGTTCATACGTTGAAGCGTTCACAAACGTTAGGTTCGAACCGGCAGGAATCACCGATGACCCCGAACTGAGAATTGCGAGCAGTTTGGTTGACTATATTTTTCGTCGCTTAGCGTTGGAGTACTTGTCAGTTGACGAACGCCAGCGACTTGGAATTTTGTCCAGCGACGAACGCATGGAACAACATCTGCCCGGCTTAGAAGAAGCGACCGTGGAAACAGCGATCGGAGTTGCGCCGACCCCGGACCCACCAGATATCACCGCAGCAACCTTGAACGACGCGCCGCTCTGTTCTACCTGCGGCGATCAAATGGTGCGGGCGGGCAGCTGTTACAGCTGTCGATCATGTGGAAGCACTAGCGGATGCGGATAAGTGGTCTCATGGCGTATCACATCTGTGTAATTTGTTGACCATGGGAAGCCTCAGATTCTCGTTCGGAACTATGTCGTCAGGGAAGTCGACGCTTGCGCTGCAAATTCACCATAACCTGTCGGCGACGTCTACTGGTCTGCTGTGCAGTATGCACGACCGAGCTGGGGCGCATGTATCAAGCGCGTTGGGCGTGTCCACTCCGGCAGTCGAAGTTCATCCAACGTTGGACTTTCAAGCCCTAGCGACGAGTCATCAAACGGCGCATGGCGCGTTGGATTACTTGGTGTGTGACGAAGCGCAGTTCTACACCGACGCACAAGTGGAACAACTCGCTCAAGTAGTTGACGAACTCGATGTTGATGTTTATGCCTTTGGATTGTTGACTGACTTTCGCGGCAAATTGTTCCCGGGTTCGGCGCGACTACTTGAAATCGCAGATGAGCGTCTTGAACTTCAAGTACAGGCTCGCTGCTGGTGCGGCAAGGCCGCCACTCACAACGCCCGACTTCACGATGGGGTGCAGGTGTATGACGGCGATGTCGTGCTCATTGATGATGGCTCGACTGCTCAAGTGACCTACGAATTGCGTTGCCGGAGTCATTGGATTTCTGGTGACGCGGGACCGATCGCTGACCGGTTCAAAGCTGCGGGTTAATTCAGCTACTTGGCCGCGTCGGCGAAGGGCAGCATTGGGAGTTGCATTTGTCGGGTTGAGGACCACTTTTACTTAAGCTCGGACGGTCGGAGCGTAAACCGGCGGCTTCCTCTACCAAGTCAATCAACATCGAAACAAACCGCGGGTGAGTTCCTACTGTCGGTGTCCGCACCATCTTGATGCCGGCTTCGTTCGCGGCTGCAGCGCTTTGGGTGTCGAGGTCGAATAGAACTTCCATGTGGTCGGCAACAAACCCCAGGGGATGCACCAGGAGTTCACGCTGCCCTTGCTCAGCTAGCTCATGAATCCGTTGATCTATGTCTGGTGTCAACCAAGGAACTGACGGTGGGCCGCTCCGACTCTGAAACACGACTTCACATGGTCCGCTCATCCCTGCGAGATCATTCACTATTGACGCAGCCTCGTTTAGTTGCTGCTGGTAGTCACACGTAGCGGCCATCGACAGCGGCAAACTGTGCGCAGAGTGCAATACAGGCGTTTCCGGTGAGAGACCAGCGGCGTCACGACGTTCAGCTAATAGTTCAGCGGCCGCGCCCAGAAAATCTGGGTGATCCCAGTACACCCTGACGCGGTGAATATCTGGTGCATCGGGCACGTCGCCGCATGCCCGCTCCAGATCTTCGTGATATTGACGGCAGCCTGAATAAGAACTGAATGCGGAGGTCACCAGACAAACGGCGGATTTGTGCCCTAACGATTTAAGATTTGCGATCGTGTCAGCAACGAATGGATTCCAGTTCCGGTTCCCCCAAAACGTCGCTATTTCATGGCCCCTGCTGGCTAACTCTTCGTTGAGGGCGTGCAACAACTCTTGGTTAAGGTCGTTGATAGGGCTCTTGCCACCAAAAAGTTCATACTGTTCGGCTACGACCGTTAAACGCTCGTCAGGGACTCCGCGTCCAGCGGTGACGTTGCGCAGAAACGGCATGACGTCGTCGGAGCTTTCGGGACCACCGAACGACAGCAGCAATAGCGAGTCAAATCTGCCGACACCCATATGTGCAGGCTAGGGCCCAAAGGACGCCATAATCACTGTTATGGATGACGAAGAAATTCTTGAAGGCGAGTTGGTAGAGGGCGAAGTCGAAGAGAAGCTCTCTGAGCAGGCCCAGCAACTTGCGTCGGCGGGATTGATTTCTGAAGAGATCGATATTTTTGACATTGCAGCCACTGAAGGCCCGGCATATGAACTCGACGATCTCACAGTTGACCAGATAGCTGAATTAACAAACCGTCTCGACGCGCGGGGAATTCGATGGGCAATCGATGGAAATCCGCAACTGCTTGTGCATCGCAACCACGAACGGAAAGCAGATGAGGTTTTTGATTTGATCTTCGGACCAGAAGAGTGACCACTACCATCAGCTATATCGAAGGGGAACACTATGACCATGATTGAACTTGAGCCGAGCGCGATTCACCGCGGAGAAGATGACCTGCCCTGGATTGATAGCGGCCGCGGCAACGAAGTGAAATTATTGACGGCAAAGATCAGTGAGAGTTTGTGGATCGTTCGCACGAGGTTCCAACCAGGCACCGCGGTGCAAACCCATCGTCATACCGGTCAGGTGTATGCCTACACAATGAGCGGCAGCTGGCATTACAAGGAAAGCGAATACGTGAATCGTGCGGGCTCGTTCTTATATGAGCCAGCCGGATCAGTTCACACTCTTCTCGTTCCGGAAGACAACACCGAAGTTACTGACGTCTGGTTCCAAATTTATGGAGCCAATCTGAACCTAGACGAAGACGGAAACGTGGAATCCGTGACTGATGCCGGATCGGTACTTCAATGGTATTTGGAGGGATGCGCAGAAATCGGCTGGTCAGACCCTCCAGTTCTCACCGACGGATGAGCCGCATCCCACCCTGGGGAGAAGGAACTAACCAGGCGCTTGCCGCAGACCCGGTTTGTTGAACATCACCGTTGGACTCCGCGCCTTCCGCAATGATGGGTGCGGATGCTCGAGTTGCTGTCCTGAGCAATACGAGAGAGATCGCTGAGAAGGCAATCGCCAATCCGATAGCGGTTTCATAATTGGTGCCATCGATAACAACACCAATCACAGGTGGCCCAATTAGTCCACCGATCCCAGCGGAGGTATATAGGGCACCAAGCACCCCTCCGAGCCCTACAGGGCCAAAGAGATACGCGGTAACAGCGGGGGAGAGCGCGATCCAACCGCCGTATGCGGCCCCCATACACAAAGCGAAGATGACGAGCGTCGTGTAATTCGCGCCAGCGAAAATCCAGATCACATAACTCGCGCCGAGCGCCGCTACGCATGATTGGTAGAGCTTCAGCAAGTCAACTTTTGCTCCAACGGCTCCAAGAGCGAGACGGCCAACCACTGAAGTTGCGCCGATGATTCCGATCAACAACGCGCCCCCGGTTTTGCCTTGTGCTTCTAAGTAGTCGTCGAGATAAATCATGGGCACGAAGAGACCAGCGCTCAGAAAAGTCATCGACGTGTAGAGCCATGTGAACCGATGATCGCGAAGCAACAGCCGAAGTGGGGGCGGTGCTTCTTGAGCGCCCGTGCCCGGGGGTCGTCTAGCGCCTATGGAAGCTAAAGCCAGAAGGGCTGCCGATCCGATTCCTAATGCAACAAAGGTTGTCCTCCAGCCATAGGAGACCACTAACTGTTTTGCGAGCGGAGCTCCGACCAGGGTGCCGACTCCAATGCCCGCTACAGCGACCCCCATAGCTTTCGTTCGGTCGCGTTCGAACCATCCTCCTACCGCGGCGACCATGGGAACATAAGCGCATCCAACGCCGATGCCTGCGCCGATGCCATAGGTCAGGTAGCCGACGATGATGTTGTTCACCAACGATGTGAGAAACAATCCTGCACCCATTGCCACTGCACCCACCAGGAGCACCGGTCTGGGCCCATATCGATCCGCTAGTCGGCCAGTAAACACCCCAAGAATGAAGTAGATGAAAGTTGTGATCGAGAAGAACAGGGCCGCTTGCCCCTTACCGACACCGAATTCGTCTCTGATCGCTGTGAAGACGGCGCCGAAACTGTAAACGACACCGAACACAGCGAAGGTCGAAATTGCCGTAGCCGCGACTACTACCCAACCGGCTGCGGAATCGACGCTATGAGACCGGTTAGTCACTTTCCCCCACAATTCGGAATAGCTTCCTCTCCGCACCATACCTAACATCAGGATGTCTAGACTGAGAGATCGAAATGTCGGACGTGACAGTCATAGATCAAAAATCAGAGGAACTGCTTGACGAAGGCGACCACGAACGGTTCGCTCACTATGTCAACAAGACCGACATGACCAAATCTGCGGTGACTGGAACTCCAGTACGAGCGCTGTGTGGGAAAAAGTGGGTACCCACCAGAAACCCAGAAAGATTTCCTGTCTGTCCAGACTGCAAGAAAATTTATGAAACTCTGAAGGCAGCAGGGAGATGAGCACCACCGATACAGAGATCACTTTCTTTTGGCGTCCAGGCTGCGGGTTTTGCATGGCGTTAGAACGTCAGCTGGCGTCAACGAATCTAACGATCACATACCGCAACATTTGGGAAGACCCAGAAGCAGCTGCGTTCGTGCGAAGTCACGCCCAAGGAAACGAAGTTGTTCCCACGGTGCAAATCGGCTCCTCAGTATTAGTTAACCCCAATGTGGACGAAGTGACCTCAGCTGCAGTGACTACTGGCGGCGACTAATTCTTCTGCATATCTAGTGATCTAAATCTTGAAGGTCAAAGCTGCAGTCGCCAACGGCTTACCATCTGCTGTCTGCACGGCTGCATTGCAAAAAGCGATTGACTTCCCTCTGCGGGTCACCCAACCAACAGCAACTAAATCGCTGTCTGAGGTCCCCGACAAAAACTGCACCTGCATAGAAATAGTGCTGTAGGGACGAGCCTGGTCAAACCCACTTCCCACGGCTGGTACACAAGCGGTATCTACAAGTGTTGATATGACACCCCCGTGGACAGACCCACCGGCCTGGAGGAGTTTGGGATGGAAGGGCAACGAGAGACGGCAATAGTCCAACCGGACCTCGTCAACGACGAGACCAAGTGTTTGAACAAAAAGAGGATCTTTCCCTGATCCATATTTGGCCCATAGGGCCTTTTTCGAGTCGGACAACTCTTCGAACGATTGTGGATCAGGTATCAGCACACTATTGAGGGTAACGAGGGCTACCTTCTTCAGTGTGCCAGACACCTTTCCAAGACAATATGCGCGTACACAACGCTTCAGTTTGGGGGTTCCACGCGACTTCACAGTGATAGGAGAAGGCAGATACGTGTTGTTTCTGCGAAGCTCGGGACCCGATGACCCAGTCAACGTTTTGTGGGCACTCGATACCTCCACTGGAGCGGAACGAGTTGTCGTGGATCCGAGAGAACTGGCAAAAGATGTCGACGGTGAGATCCCCGCTGCTGAACGAGAGCGCCGCGAACGAGTACGCGAAAGCGCTGCAGGGATCACCTCATATGCAACGAGTAATGCCGGATCGAAAGTGGCATTCCCTCTCGGAGGTGAGCTGTTCGTGGCGGACCTCGCGAACGAGACCTGCGTAACCATCGAAAACTCAACCGGCGCTTTCGACCCTCGTCTATCTGGGGATGGCCAACTAGTTGCATTCGTAGTCCAAAACAGCCTGTGGTCGGCCCCCACCGATGGCTCGAAACCAGCAGAACCGCTAATTACCGAAGACAATGCTGTTGTGTCGTGGGGCAGCGCAGAATTCGTAGCCGCCGAAGAAATGAGGAGGAATCGAGGTCATTGGTGGGACCCGACGAGTCGGAAACTTGCCGTTGCTCGAGTGGACCTAACCGACGTCAACATCTGGCATATATCGGCACCAAACGAACCCGGTGACACACCGCGGGCGATCAGCTATCCAGCAGCGGGAACAAACAACGCCGACGTCAAAATGTATGTGATTGACGTCTCAGATTCATCTCAAGTAGAGGTCGACTGGGATCGTCTTGGCTACCCATACCTAGTTGATGTGACATGGCGTGATCACGAACCACTCACCCTGACAGTACAAACCCGAGATCAGCGATCGATGAAAATACTCGAAGTGCAAGTTGAGACCGGCGAAACCGTCAGCGTGGCAGAGATCACAGATCCCGACTGGGTGGAGATAGTTCCCGGTACTCCTCGACGTTGGCGCGATGGATGGCTGACAATCCAAGAGCACGGCGCCACCCGCTCTTTACTGCTTGACGGCGCGCCAATATCGCCGCCCGATCAGTGGGTTCGGTCTGTTGTGGACTTAGACGAAACAAGCATCAAGTACACCGCTTCGGTAGACCCAACCACCATCAACCTCTGGTCCTACGGTGACGAAGGTAACCAACTCCACTCAGCTGAAGATGGGGTCACCTACGCGAACGCATCGCACTCAGTTGTGGTGACTCAGCACAGTTCTATGCAACACGCGACCGCAACAACTGTTGCGAAAGGTGATGATCTATGGGTCATTGATTCGTTTGCGGCTGTGCCTCTCGTCGAACCTGACGTCAGGTTCCACCAAACCGGCTCCCTCCAATCACATACCGCTGTTGTGTTCCCCACAGTTGATTTTCAAGAACCGCTCCCCGTTCTGTTGGATCCCTACGGTGGCCCGCATGCCCAGCGGGTAATGCAAAGCCGCAACAGTTATCTGTTGTCGCAATGGTTCGCTGACCAAGGATTCTGTGTCGTCGTCACCGACGGCCCAGGTACACCAGGGAGAGGCAATGGGTGGGAGCGAATGATCCGCGGCGACATAGCCACCCCCATCCTTCAAGCACAGATCGAAGCTCTACAAGCAGTCGACGAACTCTACTCAGGGAAGGTGGATCTATCCCGAGTCGGTATACGCGGGTGGTCCTTTGGCGGTTACCTTGCAGCCCTTGCAGTAATCCGACGACCAGACCTTTTCCACGCAGCAGTAGCAGGCGCACCGGTCACAGACTGGCGGCTCTACGACACTCACTACACCGAACGATATTTAGGTCACCCTGACCTAGAACCAGACAACTATAAGAACACCTCCCTGCT
>DJZU01000006.1 GCA_002448715.1 Candidatus Neomicrothrix sp. UBA6944
ATGAGGCCGAAATACCAGTCCGAGGAGGACATGCAGCGTGGAACGAGAAAAAGCACTCGATATGGCACTGTCGCAGATTGAACGTCAATTTGGCGAGGGCGCAGTCATGAAGATGGGTGAACGAGGCCAAATGAAAGTTGAAGCTGTCTCGACAGGCAGTTTGGCGATCGATATGGCTCTTGGCATTGGGGGGCTTCCCAGAGGTCGTGTCGTTGAGGTCTATGGCCCTGAGGCATCAGGAAAATCTACGTTAGCGATGCATGTCGTAGCGGAAGCTCAACGTACCGGTGGTATCTGCGCTTATGTCGACGCCGAACATGCGATGGACCCTGATTATGCTCAAAATATTGGTGTTGATGTTGATGAACTCCTTATTTCTCAGCCCGATACTGGTGAGCAAGCCCTTGAGATTACCGACATGCTTATCCGTTCAGGAGCAGTTGATGTGGTGGTCATCGACTCGGTCGCTGCTTTAACGCCAAGGGCTGAAATTGAAGGGGAGATGGGCGACACTCATGTTGGTTTGCAAGCCCGCCTCATGTCGCAAGCGTTACGCAAACTGACCGCGAATCTAAATAAAACTAAAACCATTGTTATCTTCATCAACCAGCTCAGAGAGAAAATTGGTGTCATGTTTGGTAGTCCTGAGACGACACCAGGTGGGCGAGCGTTGAAGTTCTATTCGTCGGTTCGGATAGATATTCGCCGGATCGAAGCCATCAAGTCTGACGGCGAAATCACTGGCGGGCGAACTCGCATCAAAGTTGTGAAAAACAAAGTCGCGCCTCCATTTCGGCAAGCTGAATTTGACATCATGTACGGGAAAGGCATTAGCCGTGAGGGCTCACTCGTAGATGTTGGGGTGGAGCAAGGAATCGTCAAGAAGTCCGGTGCTTGGTACACCTATGAAGGAGAGCAGCTCGGACAGGGTCGAGAAAACGCCAAACAGTTCCTCACCGATAATCCGGAAGTCATGGTTGAAATCGATGGCCGCATTAGATCCCAATTAGGAATCGGCGATTTAGGCACCGAAGCTGAAGTCCCGGACACAGAGTCGGAAGCTGAAGAAACTGTTGACGTCGCGGACGAATAACCATCGCAGAAACGTCGCCTAGGGATTAGCCACGAACTTCATTAGCAAAAGACGTGTCAATTAACTGAAGCAAAATCTGCTACCAAGCAATCACGCGAGGTCCTGGCGCTATAGCTTTGAACGCAATCAAACGTTCTCCAGGAGAGAGTCTGATGGCGAAGAAGCAAGACAAGCCGCAAAACATTTTCAACTTTGATTACAGCCGCGACAGTCAAGATCGACCGCCTCAGGAGTACTACGACCAGATCAAGGAAAAGTTCGCTGAGGAACGCGACCTACGCTTGGATTACCGCCCTCCCGGAACCGATAGCTACACCTCAGATCTCACTGGTGAACTAGCGAAATATGCGATCGATCCTTACGGTCAGCAAGTAGAAGAGCGCGAGAGGCTTAACGATTCGGTTGAGGTGCTCTTTATAGGAGGCGGATTTTCGGCGCTCCTTACATCCGCGCGACTCAGAGAAAAGGGCGTAGAAAGCATAAGAATTGTTGAACGCGGCGCCGATGTGGGAGGAACTTGGTACTGGAACAGATATCCCGGAGTTGCCTGTGATGTGGTCGCCTACGACTATTTGCCATTACTGGACGAGACCGGCTACGTGCCCAGTCGGCATTACGCCGGCGGTAACGAGATCTACCAGTATTGCAAAACGATCGCTGAACGATTTGATCTGTATGACCTCGCGGTGTTCGGAACAACCGTGACGTCAACGGTCTGGGACGAAGATGAGGAAGTTTGGGTCGTCGGAACCGACCGAGGAGACAGCATTAGAGCCCGCTTTGTCGTCTGCGCCAACGGCACACTGTCAAAACCGAAACTCGCAAAGATTGATGGCATCGAAACATTCGCCGGTCACTCATTTCACACATCGCGCTGGGATTACGAATACACGGGCGACAATCTTCAGAACCTTGCCGATAAACGGGTTGGCATTATCGGGACTGGGGCAAGTGCTGTTCAAGCTATTCCTGAATTAGCGAAGGCATCGAAAGAGCTATATATCTTTCAACGAACCCCATCGTCCATAGACGTCAGAGATGACTGGGAAACCGACCCCGAATGGGCAGCGGGCTTGGAATCTGGGTGGCAGGCGCAACGAAGAGCCCGAGCGATTGAAGGACCCCGAGTACCCGACGCGGTCAAAGCCAAACGAGCTGCCATGTCGCGCGAGGAAAAGATTCAACGCCAAGAAAACGCCAATATTGACGCGATGATGCGTATCCACAAACGCATTGACGAGCTGGTAGAAGACCCCCAGACAGCTGAATCCCTAAAACCTTGGTACATGCTGATGTGCAAACGTCCATGCTTCCATAACGAATATCTGCCGTCGTTCAACCGACCCAATGTCACTCTCATCGACACCAAGGGCGAAGGCATCACTCAAATTAACGAGACCGGCCCCGAGTTCGACGGTAGGCAATACGAGGTTGATGTGTTGATATATGCGACCGGATTCGAGGTACAACAAACCGGCATATACAACCAGATCGTTGGCGAAGGCGGCCAGGACTTAAACATCAAGTATGCGGACGGAATTCGCACCCTGCTCGGAATACATTCACACGGATATCCCAACCTCTTCATAATGGGCGGCTATCAAGCGTTCTTCGCCTTCAATCTGACGGACGTACTGAATAGCCAAGGCGAACATATAGCCGAATGCATCGACTTTGTTCGACAAAATCAGATCCATAGTTTGGACTGCACTTACGACGCCGAAGAGCGTTGGGTGCAAGAAGTA
>DJZU01000022.1 GCA_002448715.1 Candidatus Neomicrothrix sp. UBA6944
CTGGTTTGCCACACAGTCCGCAAATAGTCATTGGTTTCGTCGAGCAGAGCTATGAACTCGGGATCCAAATGGCCGAGCACTGGCTCGCTCAGAGCTTTCATCACTTCGGGGTATGGGTTACTTGGCCCAGGGCCCATCAAGAGTCGTTCGCTTCGAGTCACGCCGAGCAACCGTAGCTAGAAGTGCGGATCAATGCACAACCAGTGGCGAGAGAGTTTTTATCTCAGTCGCGTGATCAAGCTACTCGTGTCCCAACGGCCACCCCCAGCTGCTTGAACTTCTTCGTAGAAGGAGTCAACTAACTCGGTTACCTGCACCGAAGCTCCAAGACGTCCCGCCTCGTCGATAACAATGCCGAGATCCTTTCGCATCCAATCGACCGCAAACCCAAAATCGAACTCGTCGCGGATCATCGTCGAACCACGATTCTCCATTTGCCACGACCCGGCAGCTCCTTTACCGATGGTGTCGAGCACGAGATCAAGGTTGAGTCCACTTCGCCGTCCGAATTCCAGCGCCTCAGACAGCCCTTGTAAGAGACCAGCGATACAAATCTGATTCACCATCTTGGTCAGTTGCCCAGCGCCAGACGACCCGATCAGATTGCAAGCTTGGCTATAAGCGGCTATGACAGGTTTCGCTAGTTCAAACCACTTCTCCTCCCCGCCACACATCACCGTTAAGGTGCCGTTCTCCGCGCCGGCTTGCCCTCCCGAAATAGGAGCGTCAATAAAGCCCACTTCTCGCTGAGCGCAGAGCCGGTTTAGTTCAATTGCCAAGGTCGCCGAAGCAGTTGTGTGATCGACAATTAAGCTGCCTGAAGCCATAGCGCCTAAGGCACCCTCATCTCCGAGCACTACTGAACGAACATCATCGTCGTTTCCGACACAAACAAAGACTACGTCAGCGTGCTTGGCGGCCTTAGCTGGAGTGAGCGCTGAAGAACCCGCATTTTCTTTCACCCAGGTTCGGGCCTTAGCGGTAGTTCTGTTGTACACAATAACGTCGTGACCGGCCGCTGAAAGGTGTCGGGCCATTGGAAAGCCCATAACACCAAGACCGATAAATGCGACCCTCTTGGAACCGGCCATAAACAACTCCTTTTAAGACGAGAACTGGTTTTTGAGTGAAGGTAACGCTTCGGCAGCGCCTTATTCTTCGATCAGTCAAATATTTCGTTGTTATTGATCAACTCACGGACTTCATGCTTTAGTACCTTGCCCATGACATTTCTAGGTAGAGCGTCAACCCAGACCACTCGCTTGGGGTGCTTGAAGTTCGCTAGCCGCCCTTTGAATAAGTCCAGAACATCATCGCTGCTGGCTTGTGCGACATCCGCGGCAACTGCGACAACCACTGGTATTTCCCCCCAGCGAACGTCGGGCATTCCGACAACCGTCGACTCGGTGAAGAACGGACTCTCCGCGAGAATATTTTCGAGTTCAGCAGGGTAGATATTTTCCCCGCCCGAAATAACAACATCTTTCTTTCGATCATCAATGTAAATCCAACCATCGCGGTCAGCGTGCCCTACGTCTCCTGTGTGAAACCAACCATCAGTTATAGAAGCGGATGTCGCTTCCGGGTTTCGCCAGTACTCGCTGAGGATGTTGGGCCCTCGGACCCACAATTCACCTGCCGCGCCGGGTGACACATCGGTCCCATCGTCGTTCACTATTCGGATCTCACATAAGGTCGCAGCTTTTCCGCAAGATGTAGGCCTGTTATGGGCCTGATCGACTCGCATCACGATTGCCGTAGGGGCAGTTTCAGTGGCGCCGTATACCTGACCGACTGGAACACCTCGCTCGAAAAATGGTCGTGTGGCAGCCTCGGGAATTGTTGAGGAACCCGCCATTAGACCCTTCAGAGAAGAAAGTTCCGTTTTCTCGAACTGCGGATGGCTAGCTACCGCATTGAGAGTCGCTGGAACGAACAACGACCAGGTGGGTTGCCATCTCTCGATGTCTTTGAGCCATTCTCCAGGATCAAAGGCCTTATGTAGAAGAACCGATGCGCCCGTCATTAGCGCTGGAAGAGTTTGAATGTTCAGTCCACCAACGTGGAATAGCGGCAAGAAAGTGAGAATTCGATCCTGCGGACTCAAGTCGTGAGCATGGGCGCTGTTCACAGCATTGGAGGCAAGAGCACTTTGTGTTAGAAGAGCTCCTTTGGGGGTTCCGGTGGTACCCGAGGTATAAGCGAGAAGAACGGCGTCGGATGGTCGACCCACGCGAGGAGACGTCGAGTCGTTCCCGATACCCGTTAGGTCATCTAGCGCATAGACAATATCGCTCTGAGCAGCCTCTTGGGCATGTTCGTAAAACATCTCTTCAGCCACGAGAATCTGTGGCTCAGCATCTTCTAAAATCCATTGGTGTTCGGCGACAACCAGTCGAGAGTTGAGGGGTAAGAAAATCGCCCCAAGTCGAGAACAAGCGAGCAGTAAATGAATCACCGCTGGGTGGTTAGTCCCCAACCAGGCGACTCGATCACCGGGGCCAACGCCGTGTTCGTGGAGCCAGGCCGCCACATCAGCGATTCGCTGTGACAACTCGCGATAGCTCGCATGGGACTCTTCGAATTCGATAGCTAATGCTTCTGGTTGATGCCCTGCCCAGCGATCAATCCAGGAAGCAAGATCTGACCCTTTATCCCACATAAGAGAAACTGTTAAGCCAAGTCACCCTGGAGGACGCCGTCTACGACAACTGACTCGCCGTCTAACGCAACGCTGTGATTGCGCATAGGTAGGTCAAAGTGGCCGAGCGTATGTCGCCCTGCATGTTCGTTAGCGCCGGTGGAGTATAAGAAGTTCCCCGCGAAAGCCCGTTGCTCAGTGCCGTTAGTTTGGCTCCTGTCGTACAAAGGTAAGGTGTCCCAACGTGCACCTGGATTCATTCCCCAACCAATATGGCTCGTTGCGTATGCATCTCGGTCACCCCACGCATCCGAATAACTTCGAAACAAGGCAGCGTCTGTCCCGTCTCCCGCGACATCTACTACGTAGTCGTTTTCGATAGTGAGAGTAATGGGAGATTCAACGTATCTCTTGAAAGTTAAGTTCATGTCTCCGCTGTCCATCACTATTACTCCATTGACGGTATTTGCCTTCGGAAACGCCAAGCACAAACCTCCGGGCCAATGAGAAATCGAGCCGGGTTGAGTTGTGTAACCCCAACCGCCTCCGCAAGGCGCATCTGCTAAATCCACCACTACGTCGGTGCCAGCGGCTGAGGTGACATGCATCTCGTTCGCCTTGATCAGCTTCTTGATACCCGATTTAACCTTCGGTTCGAGGTCTTTGGTTGGCATTAATCTTTCAAGGGCTTCAGGGTGTTCGTTTGAGACCATCAAGACTCGGGCGCCATCAGCCAAAATTTGCGGAAGTTCCGGAGCATGTAATAGCCCTTCCACGGTGCAGTCAACAACGAAATCGACAGCAGAGAGGGCTTTGATAACTGCGGGGGAGCCTGCAATAGCGTCGGAAGCACCCGTGGATCTAACTGGAACAGGGGCACTTTGGCGCAGGGTTGGCAGAACTATATGAATCGGACGAATACCTAAACGATCCAGAGCTAGCTCAGCCAAGTTCACATTTGTCCCGCGACTTTGGGTTTCTGAGAGAATCGCAGCTGTGTGCGTCTCGTCGACTGCACACATTTCGAAGACGCGAGCGAATACGTCAATCCACTTTCCTTCAATGCGCTCAACCAGCATCTTCTCTCCTTAGCTCCTAACGCAAAAGCGATCTCAATCAACCAGTTAAGCACCGAAGTCGGCGACTCAATCAAGAATCTTTACTTATGGGTAATCCCATCGGGAATCTGATACGAAAAGCGGCCTTTAATTAGAGGGCATCTCGAGGATCAACGTCCGTCCCGTGGAGATGTGTTGTGTCGTTGTAGCGGTGACAAATCCAACGACGTCCGCGACTTGTATCAGACCGAATTTCGAGCTCGGTGATAGAAGTTACATAAGGGGCTAGTTCGGTATGCCACTGCCCAGGCCCCAAGCCGAAGGCGATTGCCATCGCCGCTGAGATAACCCCTCCATGGCATCCAATGAGAACAGTTGAACCGTTGTGTCGTGAGGCAATGATGCTCAATGCTTGCCCCACCCGGTGCCTGAACCCAGCTCGGCTGTCGGAGCCAGGAATGATGGGGAGAAATGGATCGCGCTGTTCAAAATTTTCGAGATCATATTGTTCTCGAACTTGCTCCCAAGAAAGTCCGTCAGCTTCACCCAAGCGAAACTCCTCCAGGTCGGCATGAACATTGATTTCCAAATCAAGCGAGCTTGCCGTCAGAAAAAGCTGAGTTGTTTCCAAAGCCCGCGGGAGCGGCGATGCGTAAACAACATCGATTGAAGGCTCGGAACCCGCAGCAAATCGCTCTCCCAACATTTGAGCTTGCCTCCTTCCCTTTGGAGACAGACCGCTGCATGTCTTTGGGCCTCCCACGACTCCATCAACCATGACATTTGACTCACCGTGTCGGATCAGAATGAACCGCGCCGTTTTTACGTTGGAGGCTGTATCAGGCATCGAGGAACCTTAGGCTGGGAAACCCAGCTAGGGGAATTCAAAGTCTTTTCTTCTTCGCCTACGATCCGCATTATCTATTTTTGTATGAGAAGGAAGTAATGGCAGAAGTTGAAGTTGAAGTCGACCCTAATGAAGTCGGAATCGACCCTAAACGGATCGAACGATTAGGGACCCACCTGGCCAAATACGTTGATGATGGCCGTCTGCCCGGAGTCAATGTGTTGGTTAGCAGGGCGGGAAAGGTTGCGTACCGTTACATGCACGGATCTCGAGACGTTGAAAGAGATCTGCCAGTCGAGTCAGACACTATCTATCGCTTCTATTCAATGACCAAGCCAATTACCTCTATAGCTGCGATGCAGTTATATGAGAAAGGCTTGCTGCAACTGAAAGACCCCATATCTAAGTGGATTCCAGCGTTTTCAGATAGCCAAGTATTCGTAGGTGGTGACGCACTAAACCCAGAGACACGCGGTGCCATTCGAGAGATCACAGTTCACGACCTGCTGACCCACACAAGTGGACTGACTTACCACTTTCATATGGCTAACGCAGTTGATGAGATGTATCGGAGAGCAGGATTTGACTGGACACGTAGCCCGGGAGATCTAGAGAACCAGTGCAACGTTTTGGCATCGCTCCCTTTGCTCTTTGACCCAGGCACAGAGTGGAACTATTCGTACTCCACGGATGTACTGGGCCGAGTCGTCGAAGTAGTTAGCGGTCTCGACCTTGAGTCCTACATGGAAGAGAACATATTTAGGCCCCTAGAAATGTCAGATACCGGATTTTTTGTGCCAGGAGGACAAGAGTCTCGGTTCGCTTCGTGTTATTTCCCGAAAGGTGAAGAGAAACAAGCGACTCTTCTTGATGACGCGCAACGCTCACCGTACCTCAAGAAGCCGGTTGGACTTTCGGGTGGTGGGGGACTGGTCTCAACGCTGGCTGATTATCACCGCTTCACGCAGGCGCTCCGAAACAACGGGGTCCTAGACGAACAAAGAATTATTGGCAGAAAGACCCTGCAGTTCATGACTAGTAACCATCTACCCGGAGGGGTTGATTTAACCGAGTACGGACGACCTTTATTTTCTGAAACAACCTATGACGGCGTTGGCTTTGGTCTCGGGTTTTCGGTCGTAGTGGACCCGGCTAAAGCCAGGGTGCTTAGCCAGGAAGGTGAATACGGTTGGGGAGGAGCAGCGTCAACAGCGTTCTGGGTTGACCCAGTAGAGGATTTAACTGTCATTTTCTTAACCCAGCTCTTGCCTTCTAGTACTCACCCCATACGACCCGAGATGAAAGCGCTGATATACCAATCGCTTCTTTAGGTCCAGAGAGGCCCTTTGGGTTTGCTTCGCTAACCGCACTGCATTTGAATGAGACTTCCCTGCGGAGGTGACCCGAAATGAGCAAAAAGTATTTCTTCCAGATATCAACCGACCCCGATCTAGACCCGCGCAAGTGCGCTGTTGCTATGGCATGTGCTGCTCAGGCTGTTTCAGATGGACATAACGTGGATGTTTTCTTCGCGTCTCATGCGGTCAAGCTTCTTCAGAGTGAGTTCGTTGATGCGATGGATGCCCGCGTTTCTCAAGAGCCTGGTTTCTGCAAGGAGATACTCAAGGCGCTAACTGAGGGAGCGAGAATTCACTGTTCGACTGGCTCACAAGCAGTGGTAGGAGTTACGCCCGAAAACGCCGACGATGTACTGATTGAAGGTCTGACGCTTAACTGGAGTGGCCCGCCAGGGGTGATAGCACTGAGTTCCGAAGCAGACATATGCCTCAGCTATTAAGTAGCCGCAAAGCCACAGCTCCAAAAGTTCCATAGATTCAGGCGAATCTGATCAAGGCCTTACGAACGTTTGCAAGTTACTCTCCTAACTCATGAGCAATGAAGAGACACTCGATTTTGATCTTGTGATAGTTGGGACAGGTTCCGGTAACAGCATTCCGGGTCCGGAGTTTGATCACTGGAATATAGCGATCATAGAAAAAGGTTTATTCGGCGGAACTTGTCTAAACGTCGGTTGCATCCCATCAAAAATGTTCGTGTACGCCGCAGATGTCGCTGAAGTTATCCGTGGTTCCTCTACCTACGGGATTCAAGCCAAAATCGAAGGAGTCGACTGGCCCGGAATTCGTGACCGCGTTTTCGGCCGTATCGATCCCATAGTTCAAGGCGGAGAGGAGTACCGGCTTGGCGTCGAATGCCCAAATATCACCGTCTTTAAGGGAACGGGTCGACTGGTAGGGGAAAAAACGCTCGAAGTAATCGATAACGACGGTCAAGCGGCTCGAGTGTCAGGTCGCCACATCGTTTTAGGCGCCGGTGCGCGACCCTTTATCCCTTCCTACCCGGGCCTTGATCAGGTCCCCTTTCATACCTCCGACACGATCATGCGTATCGATTCACTTCCCCAACGGATGATTATTCTCGGAGGCGGTTATATAGCTGCTGAATTGGGCCATGTTTTCGACGCGTTTGGCTGTGAGGTCACCATCATCAACCGAGGTGAACGTTTGTTGCGACGAGAAGATGATGACATATCGGGCCGTTTCACCGAGATGGTGAGCCGAAGGATGGATGTTCGTTGCGGCAGCGAAGTCACAAAAGTTGAACAAGTGAATGACGACATTTGTGTTGAGATTCAAAGAAATGTAGGCACTGAAACCGTTGAAGCCGACATGCTGCTGGTGGCTGCTGGCCGGATACCGAATGGTGATGTACTGGGCGCAGCAGAAGTGGGGATTTCTTGTGAAGAAGGACGCATTCTGGTTGACGAACATTTCCGGACATCTTTAGAAGGCGTGTGGGCTTTCGGTGATATTTCAAATGTTCATCAACTGAAACATCTCGCTAACGCGGAGGTGAGGGCATTGCGACAGAACCTTCTAAAAGCAGAGGGAGAAAGCGATGGGCCGATGCTCAGCGTCGACGACCAATTCGTGCCTCATGCAGTTTTCGGCCACCCGCAGGTCGCTTCAGTAGGCCTCACCGAAACCGCTGCAAACGAACAGGGTTTGCCTATCGTTGTGGCGCTGAAAGACTATGGGGCGACTGCCTACGGGTGGGCTATGGAGGACTCGGAAGGCTTTTGCAAATTGGTAGTTCACGCTGAAACCCGTCAGGTCCTGGGTGCCCACATAATCGGTCCTCAAGCATCAACGCTGATTCAGCCCTTGGTGCAAGGAATGGAGTTTGGGCAAACAGTGGACCAATTAGCGTCCCAACAGTTCTATATCCACCCGGCTTTAACAGAGGTAGTGGAGAATGCCCTGTTGGAGATCTGATGCCACTGAGGCACTTATTCATCGCTTAGATTGATCTCCCAAAGGACTTGATCAAGACAGTCGCCAGCCGACATAGCCGGAAAGTTACAAGGACGTTCTGGAGAAACTGTTGAAGGAATAGGAGACAGGATTGTCCAGGGCGTGGGATGACAGAACTGGACAACGCTCAGCCGCCCTTCGGACTGATCCGTGTCCGCCACGACCCGGTGCCAACCAACGGGCACAAGTCCGTTCGTCAATCGTTCAAGCATGATGCCGGTATTGATGATTACATGCCCGTCAGGCGGTTCAGCATCAACCCATTTGTTGTCGACCTTCACCTGAAGACCCCGTGCAGTAGCACGAGGAAGAGCGGTAATCAGATTGATGTCCCCATGTTCCTCCGCCCACACATGACCTTCGTTGCCGCCGCTAGGGGCTTCGCCCATCGGCGGGTAACGAATTGCTCTCGTGAGGTGAGAGCCGTGTCGCAGCATCGTGTCGAAATAGTTTTCATTTGCACCGACACCAGTAGCAATTATTCTCAAAAAACGAGTCTGGAGTTCAACTAGGCATTCATGGAAATGAGTCAAGATTTCTGCAGCGTTAGAAATGTGTTGAGATGGAAAAATTGGATCACCGTAGCGATGAGGGTAACGATCTCTTAACGGATGACCTGGAGGTAACGGTGTTCCCCAGTTCAACATCTCTTTCCAATCCGGAGTGTTGGAAATCGCGGCGGTTTCAACCAAAAGGCCTGTATACCCCGTTTGGCCTCTGGCTCCAGAAGCCACATATTGTTCTTTGCTCTTGCTGGGAAGGGCGAAAAATTCTGAGAGCACATCGTAAGTTTCGTCGAGCATGTCTTCAGAAAGGTCATGTTTGGTGTACACAAACCCAGTACTCAGACTTCGCATCACTCCATCGACGGTTGCGATACGGTCCTTGGCGCTCCCGCGTTCAAAGGCGAGAAGATCAACGTCGAGAATGTCAGTCATTAAGTGCCAAGGTATGTGGAATTACCTCAGTTGTCAGTCAGTTTTTCAGTTAGCCACCGCTCGTAACGCTCGCTATCAGTCCATGCGCCAGTAGCGACGTCAAATTCCTGTGCCGGCTGAAGCATCAACGAGGTTGAACCTCCTCGGGCTTCAGAACTAGAAACGAGGCTAAGAGCATCTGGTATCGGCAGCTCTAGCTCAGCTGGCGTCTCGAATGGTTCTCTGGGAGCAACAGCGACCTTCGGAAGGGTTGAAAGAACTGAGTCCCGTAATTCTGGATTGTTGTCGTAGAACATCGGATCCTGAATTTGTTGCCACTTGTCAGCTCCCATGATCAGTAGGTCATACCCAAGCGCAATGTCTGCTAGTAGTTGCTTTTCGGTCACCTTCACTTCGAGCCATTCAAAACCCTCCGCTACCTCGCGTAGGACTTCAACGCGATGTTCAAATAATGGCCGCACAACTTCTTCTTTTGCCAATGCAATGCGACTAACGGCCCACACAACAGTGTCAACGTTGAAGTGTGCCCTAGCGGCTTCAGAGATGGCTAGGTGAGCAATGGTCGGGGGATTGAAAGATCCCGGGTAAACAGCTGTTGACATATCAAACGCGTCTACCGGTCAAGGCTTTCAAGATACGGGGATTACCGCCGAGTTGCATCTCAATGTCTCTGCTAATTCCGTGGGCTAGGTTGTCCCACATCCGATCCAAGAGTTGAGCTTCGCGAATGTTTCGTTGTGACACCTCATTGTCGATGCATGCTCTCAAAAGTTGTTCACAGCGTTCCTTGACGCCGACCAATGCAACCACCAAGGCCAGATCAAGAGGCGCCGAGCCTGCGCTGCGGGCGAGTTGTGCTTTGGCCTTAACGTCAGTCGCCAAGTTTCGAACTATAGATTCAGCCAGCTCCGCATAAGTTTCTTGAGGGCATTTGTGTCGAGTGGCGAGAGCTCGAGTGGCGCTTTTTGCCGCTTCGAACCCGAGACGGGTTGATTGACGATGCAAGCTTTCGAACCAATTGGCCTTGACGTTACGTTGGTTGTCTCTGGGTGGCTGCTGTTTCTCTGGTGTATCAGGAGGACGCGTACGCTGCAGGGATTGGTCGTACTTGAATCTTCGGTCTGGATCAGACAGAACAAACCAAGCTCGATTGAGTTGTTGCATTCTTGAAGAGTTGCCAGCGTTTCGGTCTGGGTGATACCTGAATGCAAGCTTTCGGTACACCCTCTTTAGTTCTTGCTGAGAGATAGTTGAGACCACTCCGAGCTGTTCATATAACGAGCCTTGATTTGTGGTTACGGATGAACTGTCGGCCATGGTTCAGTTTCTAAGGTTTATTTGTCCTGGATTGTCGCTTTCAAGCCCGCCGATGACTGCTGCCATATGGCCTCCACTTTGGAGTTCAGCCACTGCTTCCAAAGCCGCAGCCGGGTCGCAAGAAAATAAAAGCCCGCCAGAAGTTTGAGCATCGCACATAATGAGACGGTCTGTTGATGACCCACCTGACAGGTGAGGCTCCAAATAGTCGAGATTTCTTTCGGTTCCTCCGGCTACAAACCCTTCTTCGACGAGGTCAACTACGTCCGGCAATCTAGGCACGGCCTCGGTCTCGACAAATGCGGAAAGCCCACTCGCGGAAACTAACTCATGTAAATGTCCAAGGAGCCCAAACCCAGTGACATCAGTCGCGGCCGACGCTTCGGCTCGGAGAGCGGCTTCAGCAGCATCAGCATTCAGTCGTGTCATCTCACGCACACCCACTGTATAGATGTCTTGAAGTCGACCTCCTTCTTGGATTGCTTCTGGTTCGGAACGTTTTAGAGCAGTAGCGAGCAGACCTGTTCCTAATGGTTTGGTCAAAACCAATGCGTGCCCCTCGCGTGCACCGCTGTTGGTCAGTGCGGCACTCTCCTCAATTTCACCTACAAGAGACATTCCGTACATCGGTTCGGGTCCATCGACCGTGTGGCCACCTGCTATCACCCAACCACCATTGGTCGCCGATTCTTGGCCACCGATGAGTACTTCACTCAAGATCTCTAATGGGAGTTCGTCTCGAGGCCACGCGACCAAATTGAGTGCAAATAAGGGTGTCCCCCCCATGGCGTAGACGTCGCTTGCCGCGTTAGCCGCTGCGATTTGTCCCCATATGTTGGGGTCGTCAACTATCGGTGTGAAGAAGTCGGCTGTTGCGACTAGAGCATTACTACCGTGCCGCCGCCAGACGGCTGCATCGTCGTTGTGTTCCGTTCCAACCAAAAGGTCGGGATGTTTTGTAGTTGGTAAGTGACGCAGCACGTGCGCCAGGTCGCTAGGGCCTAATTTGCAAGCTCAACCAGCACCGTGGCTGTATTGGGTGAGTCGAATCAAACTTGTCACAGCACCAAGGTAGCTCTATCCGGCTACTCGGCTGTATATGTGCGCATTGTCTCAAAGAAAATATTCATCCCACGATCACGATCTATGACATAACCAACCCGGCAGTTCAGCGCCTCATTGCCCCAACCTCTCTCGTCTACGACTGTCATACCGGTGGTGTGTCTGCCTTCGGTTTCGACATGAACAGTTCGAGGTTCGAAAGAGAATATTTCCGGGTGAGTGATCGCAAGGACTGCACATGGATCGTGTAGCGGGACCCGCTGCCCGCTTGTCCGTTTCTGGTAAGAGGAGAGGTAGAACTCGAAAAGGTCTGCAGCGAATAGCGCCACTGGGTTATTGATCTCGCGCAAGCCAGTGATGGTGTCTTCGTCAATGCCAAATTGCTGTGTCAGGTTTAGCCCAGCCATTAGGAACCGTTCGAAGCCCGCGTTGAAAACAATCGCTGCCGCATGGGGGTCGGCCCAAACGTTGAATTCAGCTTTAGGTGTGACATTCCCCGCCCCCGCGCTTCCGCCCATGATTGAAATCCCAGCAACTCGCTGAACAATGTCGGGAGCTTGCTGAACCGCCAAAGCGATGTTGGTGAGGGGGCCAATCGGTACAAGCCACACATCGTCGTTATTCCTAATGGTCTCGATAAGAAAGCGCACCCCATCGGAACTTGTAGCGGAACGTGTTATCGCCGGGCGAATTGGCCCGTCCAGCCCTGTTTTTCCATGAGCCTCTTCAGCATGGCGAGGCGCCAGTAACAGAGGCTTTTCGGCACCAGCGTGTATCTCGACTTCAAGTCCTACTAATTCCGCTAACAGAAGCGCGTTGTCGGTCGTTAGGTCCAGAGGCGCGTTTCCAGACACTGTGGTGATGCCTAGGATCTCGGTCAGGTGCGCGGCCATCATTATCGCTACGGCGTCATCGTGTCCGGGATCGCAATCGATAATTACTTTGGGTCTCATAGACGGCTCATTCCCGGCCCGTTTTCGTTTGTTTCTCCCCAATAATGAGGAAGACGGAGATAGCCAACTCGAGGTAAGTCGACGTTGGGAGCAAGTCCCTGATGGATCTTAAGGCGCTGAATGGTACGGATATGACTAAGCATTTCGTAGAAAACCATCCATAGAGAGCCTTCAAGGGTATATGTGATCTGCGAGTTGTCTTCCGAACTGGCGGCAGCACCTCGAGGCAAAGTGGTGATGACATACTCCCAAAATGCTGTTCCGCGCACGGTTTTAATCTCAGACCGAAAGGTCTCTGTGCTTTCCTGTTCTACCAGGCGGGTCAGCCAGTCGATACCCAAACTGAGTTTGTCTAATAGAGCCGGTATTTCCCAGAAAAGATCCGCATCGAGAAAACGATCCCACTTATTTTCAGGACCCATCTGATGTTCGACCCAGTTGATTGGTTCGGGGGTGACCTCGTCGGGCCACAGCAGGTGACCAGCTCGTCTCTTAGTAAAAACAAGAGCATCCCAGGCTATGTGCGAGACCTGGCGTCTGCATGACCACCACATCCACTCCCTTTCGGGTGAGGCATCGTGAAAATCGAGCTGTTCGTCCGTTAACCCGGCTATTTCCGCCTCAACCCAAGTGACAATATGTGGGTACCAAGGCATCGCTCCCGAAATTTCCTCTGATGGCATTTCGAGAATGTCAGCACTAGTTAAGGCCATATTGAAACGCTAGCCGTGAGACGCCCGGTGAAGAGATCAGATTGACAGATCTTCAAACGCCCTAGGGTCGGGGCAACTGCAGACAAGGTTACGGTCGCCGTGTGCGCCATCGATCCTGCTGACAGGGGGCCAATATTTATCCAGGCGGATTGAAGCTAGCGGGTAGGCAGCTTGTTCTCTGCTGTAGGGATGCTCCCAATCGCTGGTTGTCACGTCTTCTGCGGTGTGAGGCGAGTTTCTCAACGGGTTATCGTCAACAGTCCATTCGCCCGATTCAATTTTAGATATCTCTTTTCGTATTGCGATCATGGCGTCGCAGAATCTGTCAATTTCTTCTTTGGATTCGCTTTCTGTTGGTTCCACCATCAACGTGCCAGCGACTGGGAAAGACATTGTCGGGGCATGAAAGCCGTAATCGATGAGCCTTTTCGCAACATCCTCGACACTCACGAGGTCAGAGTGGGAGCGTAAATCCAGAATGCATTCGTGTGCTATCAAGCCATTTTGACCGCGGAATAAAACTGGGTAGCTGTCTTGGAGTCGGGAGGCAGCATAATTTGCGTTCAAGATTGCGATAGAAGTCGCCTGCCTTAATCCGTCAGGTCCCATCATCGCTATATACATCCAGGGAATCGGGAGAATCCCAGCGGAGCCCCAAGGAGCCGCAGCTATGGCACCGCTGCCCGAGGCCGGACCGGCTTCGGGAACAAGGGGGTGGTTTGGTAAGAAGGCCGCAAGGTGCTCTTTTGCCGCTACCGGCCCTATCCCGGGACCGCCACCGCCATGGGGTATGCAAAACGTCTTGTGAAGGTTGAGGTGGCTTACGTCGGCTCCAAAGGCTCCGGGCGCTGCTAGTCCTACCAAAGCATTGAGATTGGCGCCGTCAATGTAAACCTGGCCGCCCGCCTCGTGCACTAAATGACAAATCTCGCCGATACCTACTTCGAAAACGCCATGGGTAGACGGGTAAGTAACCATGATCGCGGCGAGATCGTCCTTGTGATGAACGACCTTCTCTTTAAGGTCTTGAAGAGATATGTCCCCGTTTTCGGCGCACTCGACAACTACCACACGAAGTCCGGCCATAACTGCCGAAGCAGCGTTTGTTCCATGTGCGGATGAAGGGATGAGACATACATCTCGACTCTCTTCGCCGCGTGCTTCGTGGTAGCGCTTAATTGCCAGCAGACCAGCAAATTCCCCCTGCGAACCTGCATTTGGTTGGAGGGAGATTGCGTCATAGCCGGTGCACTCCAGCAGCCACTCTTCTAAATCTGAAATCAATTCCATGTAGCCCTGAGCCTGATCTAGGGGGGCGAAGGGGTGAATGTCCGAGAACTCGGCCCAAGTGATTGGCTCCATTTCGCTTGTTGCGTTCAGCTTCATGGTGCAACTGCCGAGTGGGATCATGCCGCGGTCAAGGGCTATGTCCTTATCTGATAGACGCCGGATGTACCTCAGCATTTCGGTTTCGGATCTGTAGGTATTGAAAACGGGATGGGTCAGAAAATCCGACGACCGTCTGAGCGGCTCCTTGATTCCTGATTCTGGAGGAGGTTTCTTGAGATCCTGATCGTGTGCAGAGAAGCATCGCGATAGAGCCTCTAGGACATCCGTGTCGCAGGTTTCATCCAAGGCAATGGCCACAACATCTGCGCTAATGAGACGAAGGTTGAAACCTTCCTCGAGGGCTCGCGCGACTATGTCAGCGGCTTGACCTGGTACCGAAACCCTCAGCGTGTCAAAAAAAGAGCCGTTTAAGACTGAGAGGCCGGCCTCCTGCAAGGCGAATGCCAACTTTGATGTCAATTCGTGGACGCGCTCAGCGATTGCGCGTAAACCGTCGGGCCCGTGCCAGACAGCGTACATTGACGCGATAACCGCTAGGAGTACCTGAGCCGTGCAGATATTACTCGTAGCTTTTTCTCGCCGAATATGTTGTTCTCGGGTTTGTAACGCCAGTCGAGCAGCAGGTCTTCCAGCACTGTCGACCGATACTCCCACCAAACGACCAGGAAGAGCTCGCTTGTGGCTTTCCCTTGCAGCGAGGTAACCAGCGTGGGGCCCACCAAAGCCGAGAGGCACTCCAAAGCGTTGCGAAGTGCCCACTACAAGGTCTGCTCCTAGCTCCCCGGGTGGGGTGATCAGGCAAAGAGCTAGAAGGTCTGATGCGACGCACAAAAGCCCATCATTGGCATGGAGGCTTTCTGCGACCGGTCGGATATCGCGAATTTCCCCAGAAGACCCTGGGTACTGAACAAGTGCCCCATAGCACTGGGTGTTGTCTAGATCGCTCCAGGCATCTCCGATCTCCACCTGAATTCCGAGTGCCTGGGCACGAGTTCGAACAACATCAATGGTTTGGGGATGACAATCGGCGTCGACAAAAAATTTCGCAGCGCCACTTTTTGTCAAGCGCCGCGCCATAGTCATTGCTTCTGCTGCCGCCGTGCTCTCGTCAAGCAATGAACTGTTAGCAATTTCCATGCCAGTGAGTTCACAAACCATCGTTTGATAATTGAGGAGCGCTTCGAGTCGGCCCTGGCTTATCTCAGGTTGGTAAGGGGTATAAGCGGTATACCAAGCCGGATTTTCTAACACTCGGCGAACAACTACAGCAGGGGTAACGGTGTTGTAGTAGCCGAGCCCAATCAAAGATTTAATGGACCTATTCCTTTGAGCTATTTCAGTAATCCGCTTGATTGCGTCAACTTCACTTAGCGAAGCAGGGAGGTTCAGTGGCTGGGTGCTTCGAATCGCATCTGGCAGAGCTGCATCGCAGAGTGCCTCAAGATCCGCGTACCCAATCGACTCAAGCATGGCTTGAACGTCGTCTTCGCGGGGACCGATGTGCCGGTCGACAAAACAACTCTCCGGCTTAGAAGCAATGGTCATAAGATCTCAATTTCGTTTGTATTTGTGTTGAACAAATGGCAGAGCAGCTATTTGGCACGGGAATTCCTTATCTCGGGCATGAGCGACAAGACGAGAACTGTCATCTACAACGCCCGCGTTGATGTAGCCCATCGCTACCGGGGCCTCACAACTGGGTCCAAACCCTCCGCTGGTGACGATGCCCACCTCGAGGCCTTCTTCATCGAACAGAATTGAGCCTTCGCGTATAGGTCTCTTCGTTAGAGAGGAAATGCCCACCCTTGTGCGCTGAGTGCCGGCAGCGATCTGATCAAGGATGACTTGCGAACCAGCGAAGGCAGCGTCTTCGCGACGTCGCTTCGGAATAGTCCAAGCGAGCCGAGCTTCGATTGGTGTTGTTGTTTCGTCCAAGTCGTTTCCGTAAAGACAAAGTCCTGCTTCTAGCCGCAAGCTGTCTCGAGCTCCTAAGCCGCAAAATGTGACTCCGTTGTGCTTCAACAAAGCACTTGCGACATTTAGGGCGTTCTCCGAGTCCACGATAATTTCGAACCCATCTTCCCCGGTATAACCACTTCGACTTACCTCACAGTCGATACCGTCAATATGGAAGCGACCAGACTGCATGAAGCCGAGTTCTGCGACACCCCGGTGGAATGGGGCAAGAATGGCCACCGCTTCTGGCCCCTGAAGTGCCAATTGAACCAAATCTTCGCGAAGTGTTATCTCAGAGATCCCAACCAGCGCTGATTGGATATAGGCGAGATCCGCATCTGTTCGTGAAGCGTTCAGAACTAAACGAATTCGCGATTCGTTGCGACTGACAATAAAGTCATCGACGACACCACCCTGCTCATTCGTAAATAGCGCGTATTGCAGTCTGTCGTTACCGAGATCTGCGATACCAGCAGGACTGATTCGCTCTAGGGCCCGGCTGATGGCGTCTTGTGACTCGCCGTTTCTCGGGATTAAATCAACTATGCCCATGTGGCTGACGTCAAACAGGCCAGCAGAAGCTCGAGTAGCGAGATGTTCACTGATTACACCATCGAAACTGAGAGGAAGTTCGAACCCGGCAAAGGGGGCTACTTTCGCGCCGTATTGGGCATAGAGACAATGAAGCGGAGTGCACTTTAGTTTCTGTATGTTCGGAGCTTCATCCATAGCAACCAACCCGCGTCAAGTCTGACGCCCCGCGCTGTCGTGGAACCTGAGAGATTGGCCGCGATTTGCAGTTTTCCCCTTCGGTGGAGCAGTCCTAAGACAACCCGCTCTCCAGCGTTGCTTCTTCCCTGCGGTCCTGAGGCCTGAGAGTTTCCCGGGGCGGTTGCTCCTTCGGCGCCAGCCAGCCGTTCTACTTGCTGGATGAACTCTCCCACTGGGCGTTGGCAGCGAGCCTTATCCTAATACCCCTGAACAACACCAAATGGTGATTTAGACGTTAATTGAGTTTGGTGAGATGGAACTAGTTCAGAAACTCGGCGATGCGATCTTTCGGCCGACCGATAATCGCCTTTTTGTCTGTGACAAGAACCGGTCGTTGCATCAGCGCTTTGCGCTCAACTAATAACTTCACCACAGCATCCGAGTTCCCCACGTAATCGTCGGGATTGAGACCCAGTTCCTTAAATTTTGAATCCTTGCGGACCAGGTCTTCAACGGGGTCTTCAAGGACTGAAACTATGTGCTCCAGGGTTTTCTGATCAGGGGGGTTCTTCATGTAGAGAACGACGTCCACTTCAACATTTTCTTCCTCGGCGACCGCCAAGGCATTCTTGGAAGAGCCTCAATGTGGGTTGTGATAAATAGTGACTTTCGGCATCGTTGCTCCTTGGTGTATCGGGTAGGACCGTATCAGCGTTTGAAGCCTTCTTGAATGCGCTCAATCATGTCAGGCGCAGGGCCCGGACCATGTTCCCTGGCCCATTTGAGCCCCTCGTTGCGATCAAAACTCAAGAGTTGACGCATCTGGCGCTTCTCCTCGCGAAGGGTGTGCCAGGAGTTAGCAGCGACAGTTTTCGCCCACTCTGCGGTCGCAGTTCCTAGATCATCGCCTGGAACGCTCCGGTTCGCCAAACCCATGCGAACTGCTTCAAGTCCCGTGACCATTCGACCGGTAAACATCATGTCACGAGCCGCTATTGGGCCAACTCTCTCTGGCAGACGGTTAGTCATCCCCCATGTGGGCACCATGCCCCACTTACCGTGAGTGTCACAAAATTTTGCATCGTCAGCGCAGATCAACAAGTCGCAAGCAATTGCGAGCTCCAGAGCGCCCGTGTAGCAGTGACCCCGAACGGAGGCGATGACAGGCTGAGGCATTGTCTCTATAAAGTCCAATAATTCTGCTTGTTGGTGTGGCCGGGAAGCACGTTCGCCACGCTCAATGGCCTTAAGGTCATTACCAGCCGAAAAAGAGCGACCCCTGCCAGTCAGAACGATTACCCCAATTTCTTCCTGGGAACTGGCCAAATCGGCGAGGTGTGCTTCTAATTCAGAAAAGAGTGAAGGACTTAAAGCATTAAGGGCATCAGGGCGGTTGAAGGTAAGAGTGCTTACGCCGTCCTGATCGTCTCGGAGTACCAAATGGCTGTCAGAGGAGTTCATCAACCTATATTTTCACACCGGTGGGATGCTTGCTCGAAGTAAATCATTGGAAATTCGCGTCTAAAGCGTCAGCAGCCTCAACCTCTTCTCGCGATACACCCAACATGAAAAGAATCGCGTCCAAATACGGGACGTTGATGGCTGTGTCAGCTGCCTCCCGAAGGGCGGGCTTCGCGTTGAACGCTATACCCAGGCCAGCTTTCTTAAGCATGGGTAAGTCATTCGCACCATCACCAATGGCAACCGTTTGCTCTAAAGGAATGCCTTCTTGTACAGCAATGTCTTCTAACAACTTGGCCTTTCGATCAGCATCAATAATTTCGCCCTCAACCTCGCCCGTAAGGACTCCGTCAACGACTTGAAGCGTGTTCGAATAGGCATGATCCAGGTCTAATTCGCGCGCGAGATGGTCAGTGAAGGGAGAGAACCCGCCACTGATGATCGCAACTTTGTAGCCCAGTCGCTTCAGTGTCCTGATGAAAGTACGTCCACCAGCTGTGAGGATCATCTTGGAGATTGAGCGCTCAATGATGTCTTCCTCGGCTCCTTTCAGAAGAGCGACACGCTCTCTGAGTGCCTCCACGTAATCGATGTCCCCGAGCATGGCCCTCTCGGTTAAGCGGGCAACTTCATCTCGGTGCCCTGCTTCTGTGCCAAGAAGGTCGATAACTTCGTTACGAATCAAGGTTGAATCAACGTCGAGAACCACGAGGCGACTCGAGCGGCGAGATAAGTCGTGGGGTTGAATCGCCACATCTATTTGTTCCTGAGCAGCAACGTCCATGACGGAGGCTTGGAGCTTTTCGAGATCGGCTCCCTCAACCATGAACTCGTAGCTCCAAACAGGGAAACGCGAGAGACGATGAATTCTGTGAATGTTCCCACCGCTAGCAGCTATAGCTCCACTGGCTCGAGCCAACGCTGTCGGTGATAACTCTGGTGCCAAAATAGTTACTACCTGTCTTCGAGCATGACGCGTGGGCGTGGCATCGACGACCTCGAAGTCGATCTCAAGGTCTCTTTCCCACCCAAATAAAAGAACTTCCTTCACTAAGTCCCGACCAGCAGGCACCAAGACCGCGAGCCCTAAGGTCAACTGACGACGGACAACCACCTGCTCTATGTCCTGCAGTTCGGCTTCAAGGCCAGCCAAAAGGCTTAACAACTCACTTGTGATTCCCGGTCGATCGTTTCCGGTAACGCGTATCAAAATGGTTTCGGGGACAGCCACTTCTTTGACCGTAGCCCTACAGGTACGACCAAACAGAGTCATTTTGTATTAAGTACGACAAATTATTGGAGTATCCCAAAAAGAGGAGCACCGACGTGCACAATGGCCAGGCTGCTTCACATAGTGAAACCATCATGAATTGAAAAGCGACACCCGTAAAAAGCGATGAATTCTGATAGGAAGATCGGAACGTGTGGTGTCACGGAGAATTATGACGACCTTAACTGAGCTGTTTCGAAGCGTTAGAACTTGGCTTTTGGTCGCTGCGCCGGGACTTGCGATTGTGATGGTGGCCACAGGGGTGGCGATGTGGGTTAACGCAATTGGCAACGTCTCTGCAGGAGCGGTCGCGCTCGGTATCGGATTACTAGTTGGGAATTTGATCCCGGATCAAGAACGCGCCCATGAAGGTCTAGCGTTCGCTTCTAGGCGTCTGCTTCGAGTTGGTGTCGTGCTTTTAGGGTTCCGATTAAGCGTTGGAGAACTCCGACAGAACATGGGCCTCTTCGATGTGTTAGCAGTTATGGGTCTGGTCGCCCTCACTCTTTGGGGAGTGAGCAAAATCGCCCAGACTCTAGGACTATCTTCAGATTTTGGCCGTCTGCTGGGTGTGGGATACGCAGTGTGTGGAGTATCTGCGATAGCAGCTGTCAAACCCCTTACCAAAGCTGATGACGAAGAAGTTGCCTACGCGGTTGGTCTTGTCACTCTCTTTGGGACACTCTCAATGGTGCTGTATCCGGTCATTGCAGCATTCCTTGACATAACGCCTAACTTATTTGGCTGGTGGGCTGGTTCAGCGATTCATGATGTCGCCCAGGTCGTCGCGACTGCAACCATGCGCGGCGACGACGCGCTAGAAACAGCTGTGGTTGTGAAGCTGGGCCGCGTTGCGCTACTCGGCCCCATTCTGATCGTCCTAAGCTTGAGAGAAAGAAAGCAAAATGACGTCCGAGGTGGGATATTCGGACTTGTCCCGCTGTTCGTTTTTGGATTTATCGCAGCAGTCGTTATTCGTTCCAGCGGCCTAATACCGACCGAGTCGTTAGACGTCTTGGACGCGCTTAGAAAAGCATTTCTTACAGCGGCGATGGTGGGAGTCGGAGCTTTGGTTAAGTTTCGTAACCTCGCTTCAATGGGTGGACGGCCACTAAAAGTTGGTCTGATCTCATGGATACTGCTTGCTGTCGTAGCCCTCACTACAAGTCGACTTGTGGCGCTTGCTTAGCTGGAAAACTCCCATGATCTGCCGATGGTTGCGCTGACAAAGGAGTACCGTTTGAAACTTGAGGCATTGGGAGGTGCGCGGTGTCGATTAAGGGAATGTGCGACGAAGAATTCTCATTAGTTCATGATGCGTTCGAAGCGAACTTTCTAGCTGGAGATGAACTAGGGGCCAGTGTCGCCGTCACACTCGACGGGCGTTTCGTGGTCGACTTGTGGGATGGTGACCGCAACGAAAACGGGGAGCCATGGGCCAGTGACACCATCGTTAACGTTTACTCGACAACCAAAACAATGGCTTCAATCTGCCTCTTGATGTTAGCTGACAGGAAGATAATCGATTTTGATCTTCCTGTAGCGCACTACTGGCCAGAGTTCGCCGCTAAGGGCAAAGAGTCGGTTCTGGTGCGCCACGTCATGACTCATCAGACTGGTTGTTCGGGTTTCCCGAGACCAATAACAGTAAATGAACTCTACGATCACTCATTCACCGCTGAGCTATTGGCCGGGATGGAACCTTGGTGGGAAGCTGGAACTGCTCCGGGATATCACGCACTTACCCAGGGAACTTTGCAGGCTGAGTTAATGAGGCGGGTCGATGGGCGAACACTGGGAAACTTCTTTCGAGAGGAAATAGCCGAGCCTCTTGGGGCCGACTTCCACATCGGCCTAGCGCCCTCTGAAGATCACCGCGTGGCCCGTCTAGAAGCCCCGGACCGAAGCATCGACAGAATTCTCGACGTTGAACCTGAGTCAATCGCGATGCGAACCTTTCGTAGTTGCGTATTGGATGGGACCGAGACCGAAACTAGCGAGTGGCGACGTGCTGAGATTCCAGCCGCAGGGGGAATCGGTAACGCGCGGTCAATTTCGCGCGTGCACTCCGCAATCGCCTGTGGCGGAACAGTCGATGGAGTCACCTTGATGGACGTGTCAACCATTGAAGAAGCTCTGGAACGTCAGACATTTGATCGAGACTTAGTTCTTGGATTGAACGTTCCCTACGGCACCGGATTCGGGGTCAATCACGAACGCTTACCTCTAACCCCAAGCGAGAAGACCCTCTATTGGTTCGGGTGGGGAGGCTCTATGGGTGTCATCGATCTTGATGAAAGGATCACGGTGTCCTACGCGATGAACAAAATGGCGGGCGGCCTAGTTGGAGATGACAGAGCCTTCAATCTAGTAGCAGCTGTGTATGCCGCAATTGGGAAGTCATAAAGACCCGCACAGCTAGCGCTAGATCGCCTGAATGTCTTGAATAACGTCGGGAGGGAGATCGGCAGGAATTTCGGGAGACGCACTGGCGCCGATGGCATTGGTAAGCCCACCAAACCTTTCGGAAATAGCATGCGCAATCTCATCATGTCGTCCCACAGCAGCGAATTCTCTAACGACGTCATCGCTGACTAGGGAAGCCATCTGGGACCACCCATCATTTTTTGAAAGAAAATTCAGTTCTTGTCCTAGATCCAGAAGGTCGTGCTCTTCGAAAACCGGCCAATAAGCCTTCGTGCTTCCATAAAAACCAATTCGGTAACGAACCCAATCAACCATCTCCTGCACTGATTGATCATCAGGGCCGGTGCAGACAAAACCCCCTCCGCTTATCTCAAACTCCTCCAAGGTCCTAGAGCTTTCAGCGAGACCAGTTAAGAGTTCAGGCAGAACTTGACGCTCCAAGTAAGCGCGAGTGCAAAAAGCATGGAGTCGAACACCGTCACACACGCGTCCGGCTGTTCGTAGCATCGCGGGGCCCACCGCCGCCATTGTGATCCTTGGCACTGGCACTTCGAGAGGCTCAGGGGTGAAATTGGGAGTCATGAGGGTGAAGCTGTAGAACTCGCCCTCATAGTTCAATGGTTGACCCGTGCGCCATGTTTCCCAGATTGCCCTAACAGCCTCGACGTATTCACGCATTCTTCGTGCCGGGGAAAGCCACTTCACGCTGAACCGGCGCTCGTTATGGCCCCGGACTTGGCTACCGAGACCCAACTCGAATCTTCCAGCGCTCGCTTGTTGCAGGTCCCAGCCAATATTGGCGGCGATCATTGGACTTCGAGGAAACGCTATGGCGACGCCAGTAGCCAACGTCAGCTTTTCTGAATGAACTGCCGCCACAGCTAGGGGAAGAAAAGGATCATGTCTGTTTTCCAGTGAAACTATGCCGTCGTAACCGTCGGCTTCGATGCTCTTAACCGCGGCTGGAATATCTCGCAGATCTGCTTGAGGGAAAGTTGTAAATACCTTCATGAGCTTGGTGGCGTGGGGAGAACATCAGCAAAGATGTCCCACTCTTTCCACTCAGGCTGAGGGGGAGCCACTTCACCGCCAGGAGCAAACTCGGAAATTGTTCCAGATTCCAAGTCATGGATATATCTAGGACAGTTTGGAAAGATGCGACTCACCTGAACCTCCACCACCGCCTCAGCTCCCTCAAACTGCTCTAAGGCCGGCGCGCTGAGGAGAACCTGCCCGATGCCATGTACTCGTATTCGATTGGCTTTGTCGTTTTGGCGGATAAATAACAGAGCAACTCGGCCGGTCTCTTGGATGTTGCCCAGCGATCGAAACATGCCATTTCCGTCGTATGACGGAAAGCGGATGGTTCGATCGTCTAGAACTTGAACAAACCCGGGTCGACCGCCTTTGTACGAAACATCGGGGAAACCGCTCTCATCTACAGTCGCCAAAAAAAAGTAAGTAGCACGCTCGAGGTAGGAAGCAGTCTTTTCGTCTATCGACTCTTTGACGGTTACCTCTTTGAGGCGGTCCGCTAGGCGCCGAGCATCGAAGTGGTCCTGCAGAGCCCTAGCTCCCGTCCCATACAGATCACTCGCTTTTTCAGTCATCTCTTCACCCTAGACGGCTACTTGCTGGCCACTTCGTTAGCTGTGTGGCTTGTGAGCTTTACGGGAGCCCGCCTCCCAGTCTTCCATGACAGGATCCGTTTCGAGTGTTCCCAAAACATTGATCTGTGGGGCCTCGCGAAGCGAACGTTTCATTTCGGCGAAGCCAGGAAAGCTGGCAAGTTCTATCACGGCGTTCCAAAGCGGAACTGCATCCTCGTCGCTGGGAACCCTGGAAATAACTGGTCCGAAAAATGACAGCCCCGAAGGTGGTTGGAACGAGATAATTGGAGTTCCAACGTCTCGGCCGGTGCGTGACAACGCTAATTCGGTCTCGCCCTCTATGACCGCATCCCAGTCCGGGTCATCTACAGCCGAAGCGAAACCTTTGGGTAAACCGGCAGTTTCAAGACAGCGCTCTGCATGTTCTACTGTTCCGAGCTGTTTTCTGAGACCAGGCTGTTGGTCAAGATCCCAGTAGTGAGTACCGAAGGCGGCGTACAGAGACGACATATGGTCCCGTCCCATGTCCTGCCGTACCTTTGCGGCAACCCTAAGAAACTTTAACCCTGCTGTGTGTCCTTGCTCGTAACCGGACGGAAAGTCTGTTTCATAGTTCTTGTCTTTGTTGAGAATGCGCAGAGAAATAAAACGCCAATCAACTGAATAGTTGGTTTGGAGTGCGACTTTTTCGACCCACCTCGAAGTAACCCAAGCGAAAGGGCAAATTGGATCCCAGAAGAATTCGATGTCGTATTTCTCATTGCTCATAACGACATCATTACCACGTCCCGGCCTATCGTCGGCTAGGTGAATGCGAACCCAAGCAAATCTGCGGATGTCTCGCAGCCTCAGATGTTGGACTCTGAGGGCGGTGGACAAATCGCTCTCCATGATCTCGGGGGAGAAGGACCACCTTTACTTTTCGTTCATGCCACTGGGTTTAACGCTCGAACCTATGGCCCATTTGTCGATAACCTCACCCGCCACTTCAACGTGTGGGCGCCTGATTTGCGTTCCCACGGTTGGAGTACCGCTCCACTCAACGGAGACTATGAATGGACAAGCTTGGCTAAAGACCTTCTCCATGTAGTGGACCACCTCAAAATCGATGATGGCCAACTCGATTGTGTCGGCCATTCGATAGGAGCAGCCACCTTGTTACTCGCTGACTCTCAGCGCCCTGGGTTAATCCGCCGCATGTACGGATACGAACCCGTGATGTGGAGACCAGGCGAAGCTTTCCCCCCTGGCGAAAACCCGTTAATAGCTGGTGCACAGAAACGACGAGAAGTATTCAAGTCCCGAGGGGAGGCATTTGAGAGATTCGCAAGTCGACCTCCATTTGCCAGTTGTAGAGCTGACGCGCTTCACAGCTACGTATCGAACGCATTTGAGGATATGGACGATGGATCTGTGCGTTTACGATGTCGAGGAACCGAAGAAGCCAAGGTCTACGACGGTGAGCGGGTTTCAACTAACGACAAGGTTGTCGACTGCGCAGCTGACGTGGTTATAGGAAAAGGGATGGAACAGCAGTTCGGAAACTTAGGAATGCCGGCGGCTGAAGCTCTCAAAAATTCGGAAGTAATCGTCTATGAGGACTTAACTCATTTTGGTCCCCTTGAGGCGCCCGATCGCTTAGCAGTCGATGCATTGAGAGCTCTTGCGGTGGTTTAGGTCTCAATTAAGAACCGATTTTCGTCGAGAAATTTGACGAACTCCTCAACTAAGAACGTCGGCTGATCTCGATGCGCTAAATGCCCACACTCAGGAATGAACGTACCGACGGCATGGGGGACCTCACGCGTGACACCGTGGACCATTTCCTCGGTGGCGTATTCATCGCGATCGCCCTGAAGCACTAGAAGCGGGCACTTGATCTTCGACAGAAGGCCGCGTATATCGAAAGCGGTAAATTTGGGATTGAGCCAAATGTCGGCCCAACGATCAAATGTGCTGTCGGGGTCAGCGTGGTGACGCGACATGCCCTCGACAATTAGGTTTCGTCTCGCCACGGCAGCTTGCACCCCGTCGATTACTGCCGATTCGACAAAGATGTGTGCGGCGATGGTCGCTACAGCTAAAGGTTCTACCTCAGATGAAGCAGCTGCAATCAGTGCAATTGTGCCCCCATCGCTGTGACCAAACAGAATCGGCTTTGAAACATGCAGTTCTTGAAGTAATACGGGCAGCGTCTCACTCGCTTCGCGATGCATGAACTGAGGGCCGTACTGACTATTCCTTGATGAAGACCGCCCGTAACCACTTCTGTCGTACACCACCACCGGTAGCCCAGTCGCGTCGTGGATCTTGTCTGGAAGATCACGCCATTGAGTGATCGACCCCAAGCCTTCATGCAACATCACAACGGTCGGACGATCACCAAGGGCACCCAAAGTCTTGACGGCGATCTGCTCTTCTACGACTTTTACAAATTCAGTCACGGGTCAAGCCCGCTGATTGACCACCTGATCTCGTTTTTGCCAGTACTTTGCCGTTAATGGTGTTTCGTCCAATCATTGGCACTTTGGTGTACCTCCTAGATCGCGAGAGTAATAGCGTTCTGCTCATAAAACGCGATACGCGCCCGACGGATGATCATTATGGAAAGTTCAACGGTCTAGGAGGAAAGTTAGAACTGGATGAGTCGGTCGTAGCGGGAGCCTGCCGCGAGTTCGAAGAAGAGTCTGGAGCGACATTAAAACAGTTGTCCTTAAGGGGAACCATTACTTGGTCAAACTTCGGACCTAAAAAAGAGGAGTGGCTTGGCTTCATTTTCCTTGCGGAGTCTTGGGAAGGTGAGATTGCCGAAAGCAACGAGGAGGGCTCGCTTATCTGGGTAGGACTTGAACGGATCCTCAAGGCCTGTGACGATGATGAAGAAACTCGTACCGAAGCCAAACTTCCCATGTGGGCGGGCGACCGTTACTTCCTGCCTATGGTCTTTGACGAGGACCAAAGACAATTCCACGGGACTATGCCATATGACGGAGATACGCCCATCGGATGGAATTATTCGAGGACGTAAGAGTTAAAGACGAACGTATTCGTAATCGACGGGCTGAGTGTGAATACCTGATACTGGGGGAGCGATCCAGCCCGCCATTTGCCCAGGGGAATAAACGGGTTGCATTAATGAAATAACGAAATCTCTATCGGAATCAGTCGGCAAGAAATTCGACTCATGACCTTCCCAATCGGACTCCGAGAGAATCTCTCCGGAAGGAGCGACAAATTCGTCTCGATACAGCCCAACCTGTCTGTGGAAAGCCTCATTCGGTAAGTTCAAACGGTAGTCAATTCCGTGTTCTTCGAGTATTCGATTCCAGCGACGCATCCCCTTAGCGCAATCTTCGATGTAGGACCGCCTTAACTGTTCATTAACAACAGTGATCTTTGGCCGCGACGTCTCTAACCAATGACCGTCGACAATTTCGCTAATCGCGTCTTCGTCCTTAACCAAAACGTGATCGTCTTCATACGACTGTTCCGCGAATCTGCCTTTAAGGCCAGCAGAGTAGTAGTTGGCCGCATTGGTAGAAGTCTCAGATCCAAAGAGATCAAGTGAAACGGAGAAATGAAAGTTGATGTACTTCTGCAAGGTGGGCAGATCAATGGCGCCGTAAGCACGCACATCGTCAGTGTCGTAGTCCTTCATTACCTCGCATGTTCTTTGAATCACTCGAGCAATGCCTGATGCGCCGACGAACATATGGTGGGCTTCTTCCTTCAACATGAAATCGCAGGTCCTGCTCAGCGGATCAAACGCTGATTCTTTCAGAGCCCCTAACTGGTACTTGCCGTCCCGGTCAGTGAAGTAGGTAAATAACAGAAATGACAGCCAGTCGGACGTTTTTTCATTGAAGGCGCCGAGAATACGAGGATGATCGGGATCTCCTGAGTTTCTTTGAAGAAGGGCATCGGCTTCTTCTCGTCCGTCGCGCCCAAAATGTGCATGTAACAAATAGACCATGGCCCAAAGGTGACGGCCTTCTTCGACGTTTATTTGAAACAAGTTCCGCAAGTCGTAGAGCGATGGCGCTGTCTTTCCCAAGAAACGCTGTTGTTCAACTGAAGCGGGTTCGGTGTCACCTTGCACGACTATCAATCGACGTAGATCTGTTCGAAATTCGCCTGGAACTTCTTGCCAAACCGGCTGACCTTTCAGTTCGCCGAAACCTATTCGCCGGTCAACTTCCGGTTCTGACAGAAATATGCCCCATCTATAGTCCGGTAGTTTCACATGCGAAAAGTGCGCCCAGCCTTCGCGGCCTACGTCGACAGCGGTGCGCAAATAAATTTCGTTATCTTGAAACCCGACTGGTCCCATTTCTAACCACCAGTCGGCAAATCTAGGTTGCCAGTTCTCTAGTGCTCGCTGAAGCCGTCTATCACCGGCAAGATTTACATTATTTGGGATCTTCTCTGAGTAGTCGATTTGTTGAGTCATGAACAAAAGTGCGATCTAAATATTGGTTAGGTTCGTCGGTTGTCGAATCTAGGGCGGGATCCAGTCCCGTACCGCTGTAATGATCCTTCAGGTCCACTCGCGTTTGGTCTAGTAAACACCCAATTCTGCCAGGCGGAAAGCCTTGCAAAGATCTTGGTAGCCATAGTTTCTGGCCCGCAGAAGCGGTGATTTGCCTCCATGGCGGTCAGAGCGTCAGCCGAAAAGCTTGAACGCTCTTCGATGAATAGTCTCAGTTCATCATCCCAGTCGAGATCATCAGGCGTTCTCGTTACTAGCCCGAGAGCAGCAGCCTGCGAAGCCAACAAATCCTGGCTTACGATCCCGGCGATTGCAGCCAAAGAGTTCTCATCGCCCCATAGACGTGACGTCAGTCGGCTGAGTTCGTTCCACATGGGTAATCGACCCAAGTTGCTTTCAGTGACTCGGATCAAGGCGGCCGGTAATGGAATCTCGTCCTCTTCAAATTGCCCCTCAAGCATGAAAGTTCTATCTGCTGCAAGTGCCAACTCAAGAAGTACTCCCACAAAACACGAACCGGGTTCAATTGCCGCAACCAAGGTTTTGGACATCAAATCGAGTCTGCTTAAACAGCGTTTCCACAAGAGCGCTGTCTCAAGCTGGGTGTTCTCTTCTGACCGCTGAAGTTCTGCATCTAGGGCTGCGGCATCTTCGATTGATCCTTCGGTTCTTAAGATCAGTGTCCCGATTTCAGGAAAGTCGAACCGTAACCTGCAAAGTGCATCATCGAGCTCGCGGGCCGTCTGAAGCAACCAGTCTGAGGTTTGTGCTACCGAGACCTTTAGCTCGACATATGTGTCGGCAAGCTTCAAGCTGATCCACGTGTAGTTGATTGTCTCTTCGTCGACCGAAATCTTTAGCGGCGAGAGAGATGCGGGTTGTCCGCCTAATCGCGTGCTGGTAGCGGCAAGACTCGCAGCTCGACGGGTGACAGCTTCGTCGAATTCAGTTGGTGGCGCTAACTCGTCAACGAGTCCCCACTCCACCGCTTCGTGCCCGGAAGCTCCTTCCGCTCTAGTAGCAAAAATATCTGCTCTATCTCGACGAACGTATCTCTTGTCGGTGAGCCGAGTTAGACCCCCGGTACCGGGAAGGACCCCCAATAGCGGAACCTCGGGCAGAGAGACTGTCGTGCTTCTATCGTCCACCAAGAGGATGTGGTCGCACGCTAAAGCAAGTTCGTAACCCCCACCTGAACAAGCGCCGTTTACCGCTGCAAGGAAACGAATTCCGCTGAGTTCGCTTGCTTCTTCTATCTCCAGACGTGTCTCGTTGGTGAATTTGCAAAAGTTCACCTTGTGGGAATGATCCGCTGCGGCAAGCATGCGTATATTGGCTCCAGCGCAGAACATGCCGTCGAGGGCACTCTTGATTACGACGCATTGAACCTCGGTGTGGGCGAGTCGGATGTGGCGGATGGCGTTAGCGAGCTCGATGTCTACGTCGATGTCGTAGCTATTGAGCTTTAACTCATAGTCACCAAAGGCTGGTGCTTCTGAATCAACTGCAAGCTCTAAGGTCGCAATGTTGTCGTCAACTGACAGTGTCCAATGGCGAAAGGTGTTGGGTTGAATTTCGAAAGTTGTCATCTGGTTGTCCTTACAGATGAATCACTACGACAGTTAGTGGTCAACTTCTAGGATGCCTTCTTGCTTTTTCGTTTCACACTCTAAACACATGAGAGGCTGTAGCCGATGCCTATGCGAAGGGAAATCTCTTGACAGATAACGCGGTGCACCGTTTTCTTGTAGAACCGGCGAACCTTTCCCCGGACGCTGTGGCGGTGATTGATGCTCCGAGCGGAGATACAACCACTCGAGGTGAGCTCTTGGAAGCGTCACGGAGTGTGGCGCAGTTGCTCTTAGATCGTGGAGTCGTGCCTGAACAACGGATCATGATGTGCTGTCTAGACACCAAAGCATTCCTAGCTTGGTTTTGGGGGACCATGTGGATAGGAGCGGTCCCCGTTCCCGTGTCAACCATGCTCACCGAAAAGGATTACGAGTTTCTGATAGAGGACTCCCGAGCGGTAGGGCTGGTGATGTCAAAGGCCCTCAAGGAATCAATGGGGCAAGCTACTGACAATCAACCATTTCTTTTGTGGACTCAAAAAGATGATGATGTAACGGGACTTGACGGTGCCACGGAGTTGGGCGAACCGTTTCCCGCTGTCGAAGATGACATCGCTTTCTGGCTGTACACATCGGGCACGACCGGCTTTCCCAAAGGAGCGATGCACCGCCACGCCGACCTCGCGTTTTGCACTGATATGTACGCTACAGCTGTTCTCGGTATGCACAGTGAGGACGTTATCTACTCTGTGGCAAAGCTCTTCTTTGCCTATGGACTCGGCAACGCCGGGTATTTCCCGGCAGGTACTGGAGCATCCGCCGTCCTAAATCCGGGTCGACCGGTACCAGAAGACATTGCCGACCACCTACTTGCGTATCGTCCAACCGTTTTCTTTGGGGTGCCGACCTCGTATGGCCAGCTTTTAAGTTCTGAAGTCCCGGACCACAGTTTCGAGTCGGTTCGAATTGCTGTCTCAGCTGGAGAACCGCTTCCGGCTGACATTCACCGACGTTTCAGGGAACGTTTCGGAGTTGAAATTTTGGATGGGCTTGGCACCACCGAACTGGCTCACATTGCTATTTCCAATAGACCTGGTAATTCCGTGCCTGGGACAAGTGGGAGCGTCGTTGATGGCTATGAGGTGTCGATTCGAGACGAAAATGGCCACGAAGCACCTGACGGAGAGGCAGGCACTCTTCACGTTAAGGGCGAATCAGTCATGGTTGGTTATTGGAACAGGACCGCTCGCACCCGACAAGCATTAGCAGGTGAGTTTCTTGCAACGGGTGACTCGTACGTACGTAACTCCGATGGGACATATACCTGCCTAGGTCGATCAGATGACATGCTGAAGGTAGGGGGAATTTGGGTTAGTCCTACCGAAGTTGAGTCGTGCATTCTCGAATTGCAAGAAATCGCGCAAGTAGCAGTTGTAGGAGCCGAAGACGATGAAGGATTAGTGAAACCGAAAGCCTACGTAGTCTTGGAAGCGCCATCTGAGGGAGTTGAGATAGTCAGCGTGGTTCAAGATCACGTCCGAAACCGGCTCGCCCCATTCAAATATCCCCGTTGGGTAGAGATTGTGGATGAACTCCCTCAGACGGCTACCGGCAAAATCAAGCGGTATCTTCTGCGCGGCTAGCTAGCTGGGTTCTGACCCCAGGCCCGGGCGATGCTCCTAGGGAGCTCCTCAATCCACTGAATCAAATCGTGTCCGCATATCCGTTCTGTAAAGTGATGCGGAGAGGAATGGAAGTGAAGCCAAGCGGCCCAAGCTTCTGTTGCTTGGTGAAATCCAGGTTCCAATATTCCAGCGGAGAGATGCACAAACGGGGCACCCTCAGCGTTCCAAGCGATTTGCTCCCCTGGGGGCATTCCAGCTGAAAATGCTATGCAGTGACCGTACCGGCTTCTGTGCATAGAGCCGGTAGCTAGGGCATGTCCTGCCCCATCGGAACAGCCGAATATCGCCCGAAATTCTCGAGCATCGGACACCCCAAATTCTTCTTCTGCCCATTGCGAAATTTCATCAACGAAAAACCGTTGATGTCGATCGAATCGCTGATCGTCAAAGCCGGGTAGGTATTCCAAAGCTCGCTCGTTGCCGGTGTGGTCCATCGGGGCAGCGTGAGGGGCAATGACAACGACAGGCGGTATCGCTTTTTTGGCAATGGCTGCATCAAGTCGGCGAATATAAGGGTCGATCATGTTGCCGTCGGTCGAATAGATCACAGGAAGCCTTGAGTCTCGCAAATGGCTAGATGGAAGGTAAACCTTGATTCGCCGGTTTTCGCGCAAAGCGGAACTGTTGAACTCGTGGGTTGTTAGCGAGCCATCCAGAGCATCATCGTCGTGGCTAGGAAGCTCAGCGGGAGCGTTCTTCCCGCGGTAACGACGATCTACAGGTCCCCGCCCGCCAATAGGCATTCCATTTTGGTCGAGTTCCCAGAACCCATAGCCGAACACGGCTTCGTCCAGTCGGTCGATGCGTATTTGTACACACCAAAGGTCGGTTGGGGTGCCGTCGCTTTCGGATACGTTCCACATAGGCAGTTCGAAAACCGGACCTGGGATCGCGCCGTGCCCGTCCAATTGGCAGGCGAGGGTTAGATCGTTACCATCGACCCAAGCCCCATCTGGGTGCGCCTCTAAACCTAAGCGAAGCTCCTCAGCGCTGGGACTCGCCCAAATTCGACAAAAACGTTGTCCTGGTGGTAAGCCTTCGCTCTCGTAACGTTCTTGTGCTCGCTCTCTGTTTCGGTGTTCAACGTTGTTGCGCATTTCGGCCAATGAAGGCAATCCAAAAGCATGACGCATTTCGTCGTCAGCCACCCCATCAAGAGGTGCCATAACCATGTCGCCTTGATGCTCGAGAATCACCGTTCCAAACCGTTGGGGCCGCCCGGTCATCAGAGAAACTTTGTCAGCGCATTCAGCGAACAGAGTCCCAGCGCCAGGTATCCCCGCTTGGTGAGCGCGCCCGGCTAACTCGCCAGCAATTGGTAATTGTTGGGGTCCCGCAAAAATGGTGAGAGCGCGCGAAGCCCGCAACGCGTCGGCTCCTTGAAGTTGGGCTAGCTCTTCTAGTTGGAGCATTTGTTGCACTAACAGAGGAGCTGTCTCAGGATCTGCTCCCTCTAACTGAGTTAATAAGTCATTAATCGCACTCACGGGGCCTCCTTGACCTGCGTTTAGATTACTGCTCAACAACCAACGGGTTTTTAGTTAAACGCCAACTGGAGATGATCTGATGGCCTAACAGTTGTAGCGTCACGCAAAGAACCAACAAGGTTGTTGATGACAAAGGAGACTACGTGTCCGAAGAACTCGTGTTAACAGAAAACCGCGGCCATATTCGAATTCTGACCTTGAACCGACCAGATGATATGAACGCTTTTAACACTGCCCTGGCTTCAGCGCTCGGCGAGGCTCTTGATGCTCTGGACGGTGATCCTGAAGTGCGCGTGGGGGTGTTAACAGGATCCGGACGCGGGTTCAGCGCGGGAATGGACCTAAAACAATTCGCCGATGGGGGAATTGATGCAATGCCAAATGTTGGTGACCGAGGCTTTGCAGGAATCACAGAGAAGAGTTGTGCAAAGCCACTGGTAGCAGCAGTTGAGGGCTTCGCTTTGGCTGGAGGCCTAGAGGTTGCTTTGTCGTGTGACTTAATCGTCGCATCGGAAGGAGCGAAATTAGGGATCCCTGAAGCTGGAGTGGGTCTGTTCGCCGGTGCGGGAGCACTTCTTCGTTTGCCACGTCAACTGCCCTACAGCCTTGCCATGGAGATGGCATTAACCGCTGACCCAATCACAGCGGAAGTAGCGCTCCAACATGGGATGGTTAATCGAGTAGTGCCCAAGGGCGAAACTCTCCAGGCAGCGATTGACCTAGCCGAGAGAATCGCCCAAAACGCCCCCATGGGGGTTCGTGCCTCCAAGCAGCTCATTAAGGATGTACTAGGCGTTTCTGAAGAGGAATTTTGGAACTTTCAACGCCCGGCGCTTGAAGAAGTGTTTGCTTCGGAGGATGCGTTCGAAGGCGCAACTGCTTTTGCTGAGAAACGAGCTCCGAACTGGCAAGACAAGTAAATGCTTCAATGACTGAAAGCAGATGGAGCCGTCGAAGTGATGTCCTCCGAGGACAGGATTACGACCAAAGATGGGATCGCATGGCGGCCTCAGGTCAAAATGTTCATGGAGAAGTTGACTTCTTGCTGAGCTACCAGCCCGAATCAGTCCTTGATGCGGGATGTGGAACCGGGCGGATCGCAATTGAACTCAACCGACGCGGCATTCATTCGGTCGGAGTTGACCTTGATAGACAGATGTTAGAAGAGGCCCAGCGCAAAGCGCCACACATGGTTTGGTGCAATGAAGATTTACGAGACCTAGAACTGAAAAGTACTTTCGATATCGTTGTTCTCGCAGGAAACGTAATGATCTTTCTTGAGCCCGGATCTGAGTTGCAAGTCATGCAACGACTGGTCCGCCATGTGAATAACGGCGGCCTGTTAATTTCGGGTTTCTCGCTACAGCCCGAAGTTCTCTCTTTGAGCCGCTATGACGAACTGGTGCAGCACTTCGGACTTTCTCTGGCGGGCCGATGGGGTACTTGGCAGCGCGATCCCTTTGACGGTGGAACGTATGCTGTTTCCGTTCACCGAAAAACCAACTAGTTCAGCTACTCCATTGGAAGGCGAGCTAGTAATTCAATCTTTCGTTCTTCGTACTCATCAAAATCGATTTCGTCATTGTCGAACTTTGCTTGAAGTTCCTCTACGAGCCGTAGAAGGTCAGCAGCGGATATTTCAAGATCGAGATTGCCGTCCAACTGAGCAGCGTTATCGTCGGTCACGGTCGCCTCTTCTTCCTCGTAGACGAGGGGCCCGCTCTCTGGGGTCTTGCCCATTCGCTTGGCACGCTTCGCGTCTGCTTTGGCCTTCTTTGCGCGGTCTCGTTGGAGCTTTTCGAACGTTGTGCGGCTTCCTGCCATGTCGACTCCTAAAGGCAAACGAATAAAACTGAGGTAGCGCTCGCTAAAAAGCGCCCGCAAATAATGGCTATCAAGTGCAAAGGGGGAGCAATGCAGCCAGTCAATAAGTGTAGAACACTCATCGTAAGAATTGGTGTTGGTCAGCTAGATCTGGCAGGAGAGAAAGGGCCCCAACCGATTGCTATTGGGACCATTCGAAATCTGCAAATTGATCACGTAAGAGCTTCTTGTCAATTTTCCCCGTTCCGGTATGTGGGATCTCAGAAACTGCCACTACATCGTTAGGCAACCACCAAGATGCAACGTGAGGTCGAATTGAGTCCAAAATTTCACCAGGGTCGAGATGCTTACCTGATTCGAGAACTACGAGAAGTAGTGGGCGTTCACCCCATTGGTCGTGAGGCAAGCCGACTGCGGCTGCTTCGACAACTCCTGGTGCACCAACAGCGGCATTTTCCAGTTCGATTGAACTAATCCATTCGCCGCCGCTTTTGATGACATCTTTCGCCCTGTCGACGATCGATATGTAGCCCTCGTTGTCCATGGTCGCGACGTCACCGGTTCTCAACCAGGGCCCATCTTCGGCAGGCAGATGTGTCGAGTCATCTTCTAAGTTGAAATAATTCGCAGCAACCCATGGGCCTCGAGCGAGTAGTTCGCCAGGTGTCATGCCATCACGTTTCACTTCTTGACCATCAGCGTCGATCAGTCGGAGCTCGACACCGTATAACTCCCTCCCGGCCATAGCCTGTCGTCGACGTTGTTCCTCGCGGCCCAAACCTTGCACTCTGTGCGTGAACCTACCCGCCGATCCTTGAGTCATTTCGGTCATGCCCCAAACATGTGAGACAAAGACTCCATAGTCGTCTTCAAGGGTGTCCATAAGTGAACGGGGTGCGGCTGATCCGCCTACGGCGAGGCGTTTGAGAGAAGGAACGTCAGTGTCGGTGTCTTTTAAATGTTGAACAACAGACAGCCAGATTGTTGGCACGCCCGCGGAGAACGTCACGTTCTCGGTATTTATGTGTTGGACCAATGCCTCGGGCGAAAGATCGGGTCCCGGTAAGACCAATTTGGAACCGGCCATCGCGGCAGCGAATGGAATTGCCCAGCCGTTCACATGAAACATGGGTACTGCGAGCAGAATCGACTGACTTGAGTTGACGTCGTGGCCATCGCCGGTGCAGGTAGCCCAAGTCTGCAAAACAATTGAGCGATGGCTTTGCATGACGCCCTTAGGGTTGCCGGTGGTGCCTGAGGTGTAGCAGAGTGTCGCAGCGCTCCACTCGTCTAAAAGTGGCCACGCTTGCAGGGAGTCGCTCGCGGCGATGAGTTCCTCATAAGCGACCGCGTTTTCCAATGAGGTCACAGGCAGTTCCTCGGCTAGAACGACCCACTGGCGAACAGATGTGGCCTCTGCGGCAATTGCTTCAGCAAGAGGTAAAAAGTCTGGGTCTATGAACACTATTTGGTCTTCCGCGTGGTTAAGAATCCATTCAATCTGTTGTGGTCGAAGTCGCGGGTTTATGGTGTGCAGCACAGAACCGATACCCGTGATCGAGTAATAGAGCTCCAGGTGACGGTGGTCGTTCCAGGCAATAGTGGCGACTCTCTCGCTCGGACCTATCCCCTGTTGAAGCAAGGCTGCGGATAGTCGCATCGATCTCGAACGAATCTCTGCCCAATTAGTCCGATGGATAACCCCAGATGAGTCTGTTGCAACAATTTCGGTACTGGAGTGGTTTCGGCCTGCGTAATCAATCAGGCTCGAGATCAACAGTTGACGATCCATGTTTAACCCTTGAAGCATGAAAACCTCAACGAATCTGTGCGAAGAAGGAGCGAACGTCTTCGACAAATAAATCTGGCTGCTCGAAAGCAGCGAAATGTCCCCCCTTGGGCATCTTCGTCCACTGCCGAATATCTGTGTAGATCCCCTCGCTCCACGATCTAACCGGCGGAATGATTTCCTTGGGAAAACAAGCGACACCAGTAGGTACAAGGACTTGATCGGGTCGCAATGATTTGAAGCTTTCCCAATACAGTCGAGCCGAAGAGGTAGCGGAGCTACTCACCCAATAAAGCATGACATTGTCGAGCATTTCATCTCTTGTGAGAGCGTCTTCAGGATGTCCTTGGTTGTCGGTCCACGACCAGAATTTTTCGACAATCCAAGCGAGTTGACCGGAGGGAGAATCGGTCAGGCCGTAGCCAAGAGTTTGAGGACGTGTGCCCTGCTGGGTTGAATAGCCGGAGTCCCAGTCTCTGTAGTAATTAGCTGCCTCTAATGCAGCTGCTTCCTCTTCTGTTGGGGGCTGGTCTTTCGGCCGCTTACCGCGCATCACCATATTGAGGTGAATGCCAAGGCAGTTCTCAGGGTGTCGTCCACCAAGCGCGGTTGTAATAGCAGACCCCCAGTCACCACCTTGAGCCCCAAAGCGTTCGTAACCGAGTCCAAGCATGAGCTCAGCAAACACATCAGCCATCTTCTCCACGCCCCATCCCGCGGTAGGAGGTTTGCCACTCAAGCCATATCCGGGAAGAGAAGGACAAACCACATGGAACGCATCTTCTGCATTGCCCCCGTGGCTGGTTGGATCCGAGAGTGGGCCAATGACCTTTTGGAACTCAACTATCGAGCCTGGCCAACCGTGGGAAAGAATTAACGGAGTGGCCTCCTCGTGCGGGGACCGATGATGAATGAAATGGATATCGCACTCGTCAATCGTCGTAACGAATTGGTCGAACCGATTCAGGTGTTGCTCACGCTCGCGCCAGTTGTATGTGTTTAACCAGTAGTTGCACATGTCTTGCACATAGCTCAGGGGTATTCCTTGTGACCAATCCTCGACCAGTTCTTTCTCCGGCCAACGCACCTTCTTGAGGCGTTCGTGAAGGTCATCCAAAGTTTCATCAGAGACGTGAATCTCGTAAGGCTGTATATCCATGACAACAAGTTATCGCTGTGTTTGAGGTGACTTAAATCCAGCGCACTTTTTCGACGTCAGCTGACCTCAAATGAGTAGTCCGAATTCGACGAGCCGTATCACTTATAGATCAACCCGAGCTCTGCTGGAGGCGGCAAAGTTCCTCCCACATGGCCAGCCTGCCGCAGCGACATTATGGAAGAGTCATCTAACTGTCCTACCGTGCGCAGTATTTCATCGGTGTCTTGATCGAAAAGAGGGGCGTGGCTCCTTGGGATGGGGCGTGTCCCGTCAACGACAAAGGGCGAAGCAAGATGTCGCATCGGCCCTGTTACTGGATGATCAACTACATCAAGATGTGAAGAAATAGGAGCTTCGTTTGGGGCGCTCCATGGATCTAAACAGATTTGGGCCTTACCGCCAGCGAGCTTGACGGCCTTCGCCAACTCTTTAGCAGTTAATTGATGAGCATCTCTCAATGCATCTTTAACGGTGCCTTCCGCAGATTTTGGCGCAACTACGGCGACCCAGCTATCTGTCGTTGAAATGAAGTCAGCGAAATCGTGGCCAGGCTCTCGATTTCCGAGCCGGCCGATATCCCTACCATGCACCGAGGCGAGAACAATCGCTTCACCGGAGTGCTGCCACATGGCCTCATGCTGACTGAGGTCGATTTCCATTCCTTGACCCGTCTGGTCGGCGTGAAAAACCCCAGCGAGAAAAGCATTTGCGGCGTGAATCCCAGCTGTCGGATCCGGAAAATAGATATTGGATACTCGAGCCGTTTCGTGTTCATAGCCCTGACGATGAGCAACTCCACCCATGGCCTCGATGATCGATCCATAGCCGACCGCGTCGCTGTAAGGTCCGTCTACTCCGAAGGCTGGCATGCGAACCACCACGAATTTGGGATTGACTTGCTTGATCGTGTCGAAATCGAGACCTAGCTGGGGTAGCACATGAGCTGAAAAATTTGCTACGAGTCCGTCAGAGTTGGCTACCAAAGACAGAAACGCTTCTCTGCCTTCAGCCGCATTGAGATTGATAACACAATCCTTCTTGCCCTTATTCACCGCGTTGAATAGTCCACCGGCTTCATAGAACCGGTTGTCGTGAACCAGGCCCTCTTGTCCTGGGCGCATGCCATGGTCGTATGGTCTTTGGGTTCTGAAACCATCAAATGGGGCAGTCGATTCGATCTTGATCACTTCAACACCAAGAGGAGAAAGGACATTGCCGACGTAGGGCCCCGCCCAAGAAATAGTCATTTCGATTAGGCGAAGCTCCGAAAACGGTCGAAGACTCAAAGGGACCCGTTGGTCGCGAGTAGGTACTGGGTCCGAGGCCTGCGGCCGAACCGTTTGATCAGAAACAGGCAGACCCGGAGCCCTAAACGGGCGCACAGGACCGACCACAGCGCCGTTTGGGGTGTCTATCGTTCCCAAATATTCTCGCGCCGACAGGTGCGGATCGGAAAGAGCGTCTAGCGGTGTCATCACCATTCCACCCGCCCAAGGTGAAGTAAGAGCCAACTCAAAAATCTCCCGCTTTTCTCGCTCGAGATACCAGGGGGCTATTTGATCCCAGATCATCGGAATGTGGTGACGCCTCGTGAGTCTATTTTTTAAGTCCGAATCCTCTGCCCATTCGGGCAAACCGTAGAAGAGGCATTGCATTTCCCAATCAATTGGTCGAATTGACCCAGGGGCAAAGTGACCATCTTTACATTTGATCGCTCCAGAAGGGAAAGCTGTTGGTGGGTGAGGGCCGACTCTCTCTCGGGCCCTCTGGCAATGCAATGCATCGCCGTAACAGAGTTCGGTAGCGGTGAGTAAAGCACCCAGCCATGAAACATCAATATGTGAAGCGTCAACCCTTCCGATCAGTTGAACCATTGCCGCCGCAAGCCCCCCGGCAACATATTGACTTTGCCAGCCTGGCAACCTGAGAGGGGGTAAACCATCATCGCCATTGAAGCCGAGGAACCCAGTTGCCGTCTGAACTAAGAGTTCGTCAGCCATAGACCCCGGATCTTGGGCATCTGCACCCCAAGCCGTCGTCGTTACTAGACGAGTGTCGTGAGAACGAAGGCGATTCGGATCCCATCTTGTTTCCTGTAGGTCTGCAAGCACGTCTCCCGACAGAACGATATGAGCCCAGGAAGGTTCGATTTCATCGGGGTCCACATTCAACTTGCCTGCGTTCAAGTGGATGAACAGAGGGCTAAGTTCACCACTGGATAAAGGAACATCATCGATAGGTTGCGTCCTGGCGGGATCGCCATCCTCGGGTTCTATCTTGACGACGCTAGCTCCCAAGCTGGCCAGAAGTCTCCCGGCATAAGGGCCAGAGACCCCAGTAGCGGTTTCGATGACTTGAAGACCGTGGAGGGGAGCTTGAGGCATAGCTACAGCATGTCGCGCCGGAAAATCTTTCGCTCAACAACTAAGAGTTTTCTGCAGCGTTATTCTTTCCTTGGTTAGCGGTTACTTTCAAAGCGTCAGCTGCCTTTTCGTTTGACATGATCTTGTCAAGGATGGCTTCACCTGCTCGATTAAACGCTGCCCGCTCCGTGGATACAAACTCCTGAGATTCTCGCAGTTTCGTCGTGTAGCCGTTGATCTCCGGAATGACATAACGAGCTACTAGGTCCCAACTATTGGCAGTATCGCGAGGGTTTGCCCAGTCGTGCACGAAACCAATAGCCGTGCCGAAACCTCCAGTCAGTTCAGACATCTCTCTAATAAAAGCAACCAAGTCATCAGGGGTGCCCACTACTGCTGATTGAACGACACCCTTAGCTGCCCCTCCGCAGACCGCTTCCAAGGCTTCGTCGGGGTCGCCATAGGCAACGGTGCCGGGGCGCTGAAGTGTTCCTACTATGTATTCGTTGTGCCATCGCTGGAGACCTTCCCGTGCTTGGCTTCTAGCTAAATCCTTGCTCTCAGCCAAGTGCCAATTAAGCAACACTCGCCAATCGGAGCGATCGACTGCAGAACCAAACTTGGTAGCAGCGTCCTCAGCGAATCCCCACTGAGTACCGAGGGCGGTTATCCCTTCCGCTGCCATCGAACCAATTGACAGAACACCAATGCCATACTTACCCGCCAAGGTCATACCTGAGGGTGAAACCATTGACGCTGTTGCAGCTGGAATCTGCTCCTGTACTGGTAGCAACTGCAATTGCGCATCTTTCATCGTGAACCAATCGGTTTCGTACGAAAAGCGAGGGTCCCCGCGAAGAAGGCGCAAAATAACCCCGAGAGCTTCATCTTGACGATCGCGCAGAAGCATCGGATCGATGTCAAAGGTATGGGCATCGGAAGGTAGAGCTCCGGGTCCTGTTCCAAAAATAACTCGACCCGCGGTCATGTGGTCAAGCTGCACGATCCGCTGGGCCACGTTAAATGGATGGTGATATGGAAGCGAGATCACTCCGGTTCCGAGTTTGATGCGCGATGTGCGCTCGCCAGCGGCTGCTAGGAACATTTCGGGACTCGCGATCATCTCCCAACCCGATGAGTGGTGTTCTCCACACCAAAACTCATCAAATCCAAGGCTCTCGAGTTGCGCTACAAGATCAAGATCGCGCCGAAACTGGAGCATCGGGTTCTCACCAACTGGGTGATGCGGGGCTAAGAAAGCTCCAAATTTCATTATGCGAACCGCCTTGCTTAACTAATCGAGCCGGCTAACAGCGACTCAGTTTCCTCAGAAGATGAATTTACCGGCTAGTTGACGGAAGGGGAGTGGACCTCCAAGCGCGACTCGCAGAGCGGTCACTCTTGAGTCGGGCTGTCGTTATCACCCCAAGTTTGCGGTGGACCAAAGCGAGTCTCGTTCCAAACGTTTAACGCCGTCGACAACGCGAAGCCAATGAACATGCCAAACCCAGTGAAAATCACTGGGATGCTTTTCATTAGTATGCCTAACCACGAAATAGCTACTCCAACTGCCATAAACCACGCCGGTTCAATGGGTCGATTTAGCATTAGCCCTCCCTAGTAAGACAAAATTTACAAGATCGAGATTGACCCGCATCGGGGATTTCTCCGCCCGCTACCAATCAACGGTCTGGCAAGGTTTTAGCAGGATGTCGATATTGTCAACACCACAGTGAACAGATGTTGACCATAGAGGAGCTGCAATGGACCACTCTCAATCTTCAATCGGCGTGATGTTTAACACCGATCGGATGTCAGGCAGAGCGCTTCAAGACTTTGCTTCAGAGATCGAAACGATCGGAGTCAACACTCTGTGGCTACCAGAGCTGTTCGGCCGAGAACCATTCTCCACAGCTGGTTACGTTCTGGCCTCGACTAGCCAGCTCAGAGTGGCAACAGGCATAGCCAACGTATATGCCCGGGATGCGGTCGCAGCCGCAGCCGGCGCTCGAACCTTGGCGGAATTCTCCGCAGGCCGATTTATTTTAGGACTGGGCGTATCGAACGCCGGACTGGCGCAGGCGCGAGGGCACCAATGGGAGCCCCCAGTTGAAAAGCTAAGAGGCTACGTCGCTGCGGTTCGCTCAGCCGAAATCGCTGTGCCCGGAGATCACGAACTGGAAATCCACGTGGCGGCTCATGGCCCGAAAATGCTGACTGCCCTAGCGAACTCGGTTGATGGTGTTAGTACCTTCCTGCAGACACCACAACACACTGCAGAAACCAGAAATCAGATCCCCGCCACAACCGCACTAAATGTGACGTTGATGTGTCTGCCCAGCGAGGACCCTCAAGAGGCCAGAGCATTGGGTAGACGAGCGCTAGCTTTCTATGTCGGGCTTGACTATTACCATCGGGCTTGGCGCAAGCTCGGATTCAACGACGACGATTTCACTGACGGCGGAAGCGATAGGTTGATCGATTCACTGGTGGCGTGGGGCGATTCCTCGCGAATTGCATCGCGTCTGGATGAACATCGCGACGCCGGAGCCACCGAGATAGTCGTTATCCCTTTGAACCCAGGTGGAGGAGCGGAACCACATCTGCAACTTCTTGAAGCGCTCACTCAATAAACACGTAGGCTGTCACGGATTAATCGGGAAGGACTTCTGATGAGTGGACGACCTCGAGCGGTAGTAGACGGCCTCCCGCAATACAAACCAGGAAAATCAGCGGCCCAAGCAGCAGCTGACCATCAATTGGTCGAAGCAATCAAACTTGCTTCAAACGAATCTTCTTATGGCCCTTTACCTTCGGTCCTGGAAGCGGTCGCCGATAGTGCCAATCTGTTGAATAGGTACCCCGATCATCGAGGTGAAGCCTTGCGGGCTGCGATATCAGAAAAGCAGGGTGTTGCCCGCGAACAGGTAACTGTTGGCTGCGGTTCTGTGGGTCTGCTGCAGCAGGCGTTCTTGGCTTACGTCGACCCGGGCGATGAGGTCGTATACCCATGGCGCTCTTTCGAAGTACATCCCGTGTTCAGCGCTATCGCTGAGGCAACACCGGTGACCGTACCGTTGAAAGAACAGGCATTTGATCTAGCAGCGGTGGAAGCTGCAGTTACAGATCGGACGAAGTTAGTAATTCTTTCGACGCCGAACAATCCGACTGGCACCGCGTGTAGCACCGATGACCTAATTCGGCTACTGGGTGCGTTGAGCCAAGATGTGGTTGTCATTATTGATGAGGCATATTTGGAGTTCGTGACCGATGAGTCGGTGAGAAATCCAATAACCGAAATCTTGCCCCGGTACAACAACGCAGTAGTTTTCAGAACCTTCTCCAAGGCGTATGGGTTGGCCAATCTCCGTGTTGGCTACGCGGTCGGACACACAGATGTGATTGGGGCAATCGACAAAGTAGCGCTGCCATTTCTTGTAAACGGATTGGCACAGGCAGCCGTGCTCGCATCGCTGGAGCCCACCGCAGAATACGAACTGAACGAACGCGTCACCGAGGTAATACAGGAACGAACACGAGTAAGCGAGGCGTTACGAAGAGAAGGCTGGCCGGTTACACCCAGTCAGGCAAATTTTTTGTGGCTCCCCGTCGGCGACGACGCGAGTGCGCTCTTTCAGCATCTAGAGAGTAAAGGCATAGTGACGAGACCTTTTGAGAATGAAGGTGTGAGAGTTACCGTAGGCACACCTGAAGAAAATGATCGATTTCTCGAAGAAATCGGGACACCATAAGGCAGCTTTTAGGCTGCGCAAACGACTAGTTGCATCAACGACGGCTCGGAGGTCGACGTGTTTATTGACGGATCATGGGTAGAAGCGCAGTCGGGTCGCACATTTGAGGTAACCAATCCGGCGACAGGTGAAGTACTTGGTGCGGTCCCCGCAGGTGATGCCGCTGACGCAACCGCCGCCATCGACGCCGCAAGCGCCGCGTTTGCCTCATGGAGCCAAACGACGGCGTACGAGCGTTCACGGCTCTTGTATCGAGCCTGGGAGTTAATGACCGAGAGAAGTGAAGAGTTAGCTCAACTAATGACATCAGAGCAGGGGAAACCGCTCAAGGCATCGCGCGCAGAGGTCAAATATGCTGCAGACTTCTTGATCTGGTTTGCCGAAGAGGCCAAGAGGGTAACCGGAGAATGGTTACCCTCTCAAAGGGCAGATCAACGCTTTCTTTCAGTCAAAGCCCCAGTCGGTGTTGTCGCTGCGGTAACTCCATGGAACTATCCCATCTCTATGCTCACTAGAAAGATGGGGCCTGCATTGGCCGCTGGATGCACCCTCGTTCTAAAACCCGCAGAAGCCACACCGCTATGCGCTAAAGCAACCTACGAAGTGTTCATCGATGCTGGTTTTCCGGACGGTGTCATCAACTTGGTTACAGCCGCAGACCCGGCACCAATCGGCGATGT
>DJZU01000010.1:0-6561 GCA_002448715.1 Candidatus Neomicrothrix sp. UBA6944
GCTATAGAAATCATTTCAGATCACTTAAAAAGTGACGAAGAGCTCGAGTGGATCGAACACATGGCAAGAATTACTGGCCGACCCCTAACCACATTGGTGACCCCCGAAACCGGGGAGGAAATTTGGCAGCTAGCTGAACGTCTCCGAGCAGAAGGTATAGAGATTCGACCCCAAGCTGGAGCCCGACTGGCATCAATATTGATGACCCTCGAGGGCACCGTTAACCCGATGCGCCAATTCCCCTCCTATGACGCGATCCGAGAACTACCCATAGAGCAACAAAGAGACCTCCTGAGGTCTCCCGAATTCAGGACGCAAGTCCTTGCTGACGAGCCGAAAATCGCTAGAGATCGCGACACCAACAGAATGATTTCCTCCTGGGACAAAATGTTCGTCTTGCCTGAAGATCTCTCTTACGAGCCCGGCTATGAGGATTCCCTCGAAGGAAGAGCGACCAGCGAAGGTATTTCTGTCAGGGAAGCATTAATGGACGCCATGGCCGATGGTCGCCCAATCCTGTACTTGTTCGGAGACTACGACTACACGGTCCAACCCCAGTTCGACTTCATTTCACGCGAGCAGTCAGTATTTGGTCTATCCGATGGTGGTGCCCATGTGGGAGTGCTGTGCGACGCAAGCGTGCCTACCTACATGCTTGCCTATGCCACGCGGGATCGCCAAAAAGGACCTCAACTTCCCATTGAATTTGTTGTGCACAAAATGTCCCAAGACACAGCACTGGTCTACGGATTCACCGATCGAGGCGTCATCGCAGAGGGGTACAAAGCTGACGTCAACGTCATCGACTATGACAAGGTCCGCCTTCACGACCCAGAGATGGTCTTTGATTTACCTTCGGGTGGGAAACGTCTCATCCAAAAGGCTGACGGCTACACGGCCACGATTTGTGGGGGAGTGGTCACATATGAACATGGAGTTCACACAGGAGAGATGCCAGGTCGTTTAGTTCGAGGCGGACAGATCGAAACGGTATAAGGCGAGGCCTTGGGCTGGGCTGAGCCCGTTTCCCAACAAATGTTGTGCGCCGGTTACTTCGGAATGACTCGGCCCTTCTTGACGCCCGTCGCTTACGAGCTGTCATCTGGGCTAGAACGAATGGCCGAACGTGGCCGAAAGGCCTCTACTGCTCGGTCATCACTTGGTAACCAGTATCTAGGTCTATGTAGCTCTCTTCCCCAGCGGCTTCTGCTCGGTCATGTTCCTGCTGGGCTGCTCTTGAAATCACGCCGATGCATCATAAATGCTGGGGTGGGTGATTGGGGCGTTGTTCCCTGCTCTGCCACAGCACCATTTCGGATCTGCAAGAATCTCATGCATGGATCTGGAGACTCTTATAGCAAAGCAGGAAATCACCGATGTCGTATACAGGTACGCACGCGGTATTGACCGACTCGATTTCGAGTTGGTGAGGTCCTGCTACCACCCCGACGCATACGACGACCATGGCGCCTTCAAAGGCAGCGTCGAAGAATTCATCGAGATGTGCGAAGGCTTTCTGCCGCGTTGGACCGCGACCATGCATTTCATGGGCAACGTTCTTGTCGATGAAATTGATGGGGACTCAGCGCGGGCAGAAACCTACGCCGTGGCCTACCACCGCAGAGAAGCGACAGCAGACACAGAGGGAAAAGACGACGTGTTCGGTATTCGCTACGTCGACCGTTTCGAGAAGCGAGACGACCGTTGGCTCATTGCACACAGAGTTGTCGCAACTGAATGGCGACGAGTGGACCCAGTGCCAGCCGCTGGATCTCGTGGTGCGGTGGGGGTGTGGGGAACAAGAGACGGCGACGACGTGATTGACTGGATCATGGATGCCCAAGCTGCGGCACCGTAGAACGGCCATTAGTTGCCAGCATTTAAGACTGAGCAAATATTGCAGTGGGTCCTACGATGGCTAGGTCTAACAGGTGTGTAACGTCATAAACGTCACCGAGTGAGGAAGCCGCTGTGTCACAAACCCCAAATCAGTACTACGACGAATTTGGCTTTTACAGTCCACAGGAGCTGACCAGAGCGACCCGTAGGCAACCTGAAAAAGACTTTCACACCGGTCCTGAGGTTGGCGAGGTTGTTCCATCAATTGTTCTCGAGGATCAAAATGGCGACCTCGTCAACGTGGCAGAGTCCCTTGGTTCAAATGGGGGAGTCGTCGTATTCCATAGATCTGCCTACTGGTGACCCCCGTGTATGACGCAGTTGGTTCAACTGCAAGGAATCAAAGAAAGCCTCGAGGAAGCGGGCTACTCAGTTTTTGCGATTAGCAATGACCCCGTAGAGGTTCTCGCAGACTTTGCTGCCAAGCACAACATAACTTTCCCCCTGTTGTCTGATAGCGATTCGGCAGTTATTCAGGCATTCGGAATAATGAACCAATTGATACGACCAGACGAAGGTCAGAGTATGCGCTGGTATGGAATCGCCTATCCAGGTACCTACTACGTCGACGCGAACATGACGGTTGCCGATAAGGACTTTCATCAGCATCATGCGCGTCGAGCGTCTGGATCTTCTGTGCTTGCTCGCGTTCTTGGTCGGGAGACAGCAATTCACTCCGAAGCTGAGAGTGTTGACGTTTCCGACCAGATCACCCTAAGCATCGGCCTGAGCGAGCCGGCTCTTCAGCTGGAAGTCATATCTCAGATTCTCATCGATATTGAGATTCCCGAAGGTATGCATGCATACGCGGCTGGTGCTCCGGACCAATTTGCCTGCCTCGCGGTTGATGTAGAAGGTGACGGCATCCGGATTGGTGATGTGTCATGGCCGGCTAGTGAACCAATGAACACTTTGGGCATAGACGAAGAAGTACCTGTGTATACGGAGTGCATTCGAGTGTCTGTTCCAATAACTGTTACATCCGATGTCATCCGCTTAGGTCACGAGATCCCAGACAGTTTGCAAGTCTCGGTCGTCGTTAGTTTCCAGTTGTGCGATGACTATGAGTGCTTTCTGCCAGAACGCATTGAAGTAACACTGAACTGTGCTCTTGCCCGTTTGGTCGAGCCTGAAGGACTTTCGATTTACGCTGATCGAGTTGAGGCGCTGGAGGCTGAAACCGGAAAGCAGGTTCGCTAAACCGGTCGTAAGGGTATTGGGGTGAAAGTGGACCGCTATCTCAGGTGGTCCTCAACCGCCGGCGCGCGTTTGCTGCTTGTAGTGCCGGCGCTGATTGAATTAACCGGATTGCGAGTGGAGGAGGGGCATTCCTTCGATCGGCCAGTCAATGGCGTAGACGTATCCCTGATCGGACGAGGTTACAAACAAGGTGCGAAAATCTTTTCCGCCGAAACAACAATTAGTGGGTCCCTTATCTGGGACTTCGATGATTTGAATAGGTCGGCCGTCTTGCCCATCGAGTACGAACAGGTTGTTCGAACCATGACCCGCCACGATGATCTGACCCGATGCGTCAAAACAGAAGCCATCTGGCACTGATCTTCGTCCGATCATCCCATGTGGCTTAGCTGCTTCACTCAAAACTCCGGGTTCCTCAATTCGGTAACTCAAAAGCATCCCGGTGAGAGACTCGCAAACAACCAACACTTTGCCGTCTCCTCGAACTCCTAGACCGTTGGGGAAGCCGATGTTGGAAGCCACGCGAGACGCTTCGCCTTCAGCGTTGACATAACACACCGGACCGCCATCTCTATCTCCGCCGACAAGCCCGCTCCATTCGGGATCAGTGAAGTAGTAGCCGCCGTGAGAGTCGAAACATAAATCGTTAGGGGAGTTCAACGGAACTCCATCAATCTCTAAGAGATCAGAAACGACAACACCTTCGCTATCAATCGTTTGTATGCGTCCTTCAGCGAATTCTGGTTCTGGGGCTTGCGACGTTGAAGGAACATCAGTGGGCCATCTTCCACCGTTGTTAGCAACCACAAGCTCGTCTTGAGAGTTAAATGCAGCTCCGTTCGGCCCTCCTCCGGTATCACAAAAAGTTGCAACTGTGCCGTCTTCTGCGATCTTCGAGATACGTTGACCAGCTATCTCGGTCACATAGAGGAATCCATCCGAACCAATTGCAGGACCCTCAGGAAACATAAGTCCTTGAGCTAGCCGGTCCACTTGAGTAGCCATGCGCATCCTCCCCAGTCGTTTGAGAGTCGACGCTAGGTGATGGGGGCCTCTCGAACCGTCCAAAAAGATGATTCAGGCCTGGGGCCTAGTTGCTCTGATCAAAGTTAAATAATTTTTGAATAGCGATGCGGTCGATTTTGCCGATGGGGTTACGCGGTAAAGATTCGAGTACTTCGACTCGCTCGGGCCAGGTGTAGCGGGCGGTGTCGAGTTCAGCAAAGTATTTTTGTAGTGCTGGCAGGTCGAAAGATTGGTTGTGCCACAGCGATACGCACGCGCACGCGCGTTCACCCAACCGAGGATCAGGGAACGCTACGACCGCAGCTTCTTTCACCGACGGATGATCCTGCAACATGGTTTCTATTTCCTCTGCGTAAATGTTGAGGCCGCCTCTGATAATCGTGTGCTTGGACCGTCCGACGGGAACGATGTAACCGTCATCGTCTAGGTAGGCGAGATCACCACTGGCGAACCATCCCATGTCATCAATCGCCTTGGCCGTTGCGTCATTGTTTCCTAAGTAACCGGCGCACGTCATGGGTCCTCTGATATGTACTTCCCCAATTTCGTTTGAGGGAAGTGTGCGGTCGCTTTCATCGCGAATTTCGATTTTGGTAGCTGGGGCGAGTCTTCCTGAAGTGCGGATTTTCGTTAACGGGTCGCCCACGCGAAGGAATGTGCACCAGCCTGTCTCCGTTAATCCATAGCCAGTAGCTGGGACGGCATTTGGCCATTGATCTTGAAAACGGGCGAGGAGTTCATCTGTAACTGGTGCTCCGGAGGCCACGACGACTCGAAGAGAGTTCGCGTCGAATTGGTCCTGATGGTGCTTGTGGAGCAGATCGGACACGATCGTTGGGATGCCCATGAAACTTGTCACTTTTTCTGTCTCGATCAATTCGGCAAGCTTGGCGGTATCGCTGCCATCCCCCATAACTAACTTTGAGCCCGAGACAAGAGAGGTCATCAGTCCAACCATCAATGCTCCTCGGTGGGTAAGAGGAGCGGCTGCGAGCATCACGTCATCAGGTCCCATTTTGAGCCCTTCCGAAAGTGCTTTCGCTTCGAAGATTTGTGTTGCCTGAATGTGGATGTAGATCTTTGGGTTGCCAGTTGTGCCAGATGTCGTCCCGTAAATTGCGTGCGCTAGTGAGTTTCTGGGTTGATGGGGTTTAGGTCCAGACAGTCCTTCAAACTGGTCCCAACCTTTTCGTAGGGATTTTGTAATTATTTTTGCCGTGTTTAAGTCGAGGTCGCTGATGATTTCATCCAAAAGCCCGGCATGGTTGAAGCCATTTGTTTCAGATGAGATGACGGCTTTGGGATTAACGGTTTTTAAGAGTCCGGCGCATTCAACTTTCCGATACATCGGGTTAATTGGCTGGTACACAGCGCCCAGCTCCCATATGGCTAAAACAGAAATCGCTAGCTCTACCGAGTTGACTAACTGGACCGAAACGGCGTCACCGGGACCAACACCGAGAGCAGCCAGACCAGCGCTCACTCGTTGGGCTTCGTCAAGGAAGTCAGCCCAGGTGACTGAGGTGTTCTCGTCAACAAGAGCAATGGAAAGCGGCTGTTTTGTGGCTTGTGTTCGAAGGAAATCTCCGAATGTCTCGGCCGTCCAGTGCCCGGCTTCAATATTTTCGGTAACCCACTCTTCTGCATATTCACCGTTGCGAGATCCCAGTATGGAGTTCACGATGACGTCATGCCTCTAGGCGCCTTCTTCATAGGCAGATAGTAAGACACGGGGAACGGTTCAGTGCCTGGCTTTGTTGCAGAAGCTGCCGGATTCTCAGCCTCGCAAACCGCCGCTATGCAGAGCTACAGACGTCGGAAGCGTTACTTAGGTGTCCGTTAAGCTCCTCACCATAAAGGAAGGGGAACATGATGGTTGATCAGCTACCCGAGGACCTGCGAACTCTCAAAACGCAGATGAAGACATTCATTAATGATGTTGTGATTCCTAGCGAGCCCGAACTGATGCGCGAAGATACTAATTCTGAGCGAGTCGCCGCGGATCTGAAAACTAAGGCCAAAGAATCAGGTTTGTGGGCTCTTGGGCATCCATCAGAGATAGGCGGCGGCGGACTTCCATTTATGGATTTTGTCTATTTAAACGAAGTTATCGGGAGGTCTCATTGGGGTCAGTGGGCGGTTGGCAGCCTGTCTATGCAAGATTCGATCATGCTTCACCTGTACGCGAGCGACGATCAGCGAGAACGTTTCTTACAACCGTTGGTCGCAGGCGAAATTTATCCATCGGTGGGTTTGACCGAGCCTGAGGTAGCGGGATCTGACCCTACGCAAATGCAGGCAACTGCAGTCTTAGATGGTGATGAGTGGGTAATTAGCGGACACAAGTGGTTTACGTCTGGAGCTAACCGCGCTGCGTTCACGACGGTGTTTGCCATTACTGAACCTGATGCGGAAAAGCACAACAAATTTAGTTCC
>DJZU01000010.1:6862-8773 GCA_002448715.1 Candidatus Neomicrothrix sp. UBA6944
GAAAAGCACAACAAATTTAGTTCCATCATCGTTCCCACTGATACTGAGGGTTACGAGATCGTTCGAGTCGTACCAACCATGGGCCACACAGGCGGCAATCATTGCGAGGTCAATTACAACGACGTTCGCGTGCCCTATGAAAATCTTCTCGGCGGTCGGGGCCAAGGGTTTCATATCGCTCAGAAGCGACTTGGGCCAGGACGAATATTCCATTCCATGCGCTGGTTAGGACAAGCCCAACGCGCGTTTGAATTGATGTGTGAGCGAGCGAAAACCCGATATGCCCATGGTAGTTATCTCGCCGAAAAAGGCGATATTCAAGCCATGATTGCTGAGTCAGCTGCAGAAATCCAGGCAGCTCGGATGATGACTCTTGACGCGGCGCGCGCGATCGATTCTGGGAGCGAAGCCCGCACTGAAATTAGTCTCATTAAATTCTGGGGAGCACGAATGCTACACAATGTTGTTGACCGCGCTATTCAAGTCCACGGCGCATTGGGTGTCACCGCCGACACCCCTTTGGAATTCATGTACCGCGAAGCTCGTTACGCCCGACTCTACGATGGGCCGGACGAAGTGCATCGGATGGTGGTAGCGCGAAGGCTAGTACGCGACCCCTACGACGGTGTCCCTTGGGCATAGGGGCCAATGATGTGTTGATCCATTGAATAGGACACGAGGAAACAGCTCAGTCCGATACCAAGCATGAAACACGTTTATTTCGGTCTTGGATCACCACACTGTCGTTCACAAGGTGCTCAACTGTCCTAGCGGTGAACCGTGGGCCGTTGTTGTTTCGATGCGGCCAGATGCTGAAGGTCAGGAGGGATAAGAGATGCCATTAGGGCACATGGGTGTCAACGTTTCGAACTTAGAGGTTTCCTATTCCTATTACAGCGCACTTATGCCCTACTTGGCTTATGAGCCATTTTTGGCACATGACGATCAGTTCGCGTTTAGACCAGCCGACAATAAGAGGGGTACGTTCATTTTCTTTTACCCAAGTCAGAATGGATACGACCCCGATTCTGCAGGACTGCAGCATCTAGCGTTTATGGTGCCAACGAGACTGAAGGTTGATGAAGCTACCCTCGCGGCCAGCGACCTTGGCTCCGACATCGTCCATTCGCCGCAACAATGGCCGGAATATCCGCCGCCGTACTACGCCTCGTTTTGGCGAGACCCAGACGGGATAATGCTGGAAGCGGTTTGCCATAAGTAGCGCCCAGCTCGATTGCATTAAACGGATGGCGAGTCGCTCAACGAGCGACGATCAGTAGCTTCCAGGAGACTGATGAGGCAGCTTCGACGACAACTGACACCTCGGATGAAACAAAAGCATCGCTCTCATAGGTCGCGATTCCGTCGCCTGGCGGTCGGTTATAGATCACTCGAGGGCCTTCACCAGTATTGATTTCAATCTCAAGCGGTCCACTATCAGAGGCAATTATCAAACTGAAGCCGGCCGCGGTTTCGAATCGTTGTGACACAGACGACCCTTCTCCCGCAACTGACGCAATTATCGGTTTTTGTTGCGCCAGGGTTTCTGTGCTGGGGAGAGATTCTCCGGAATGCTGCTGCACTGGGGCGCTGGTCGTTGGGGCTGCAGTTTCTTCTCCTTGCAGTTGGAGGTAGCCGCCGATGTCGCGCGTTTCAAACTTTTCTCCGTCGCAACGAAGAGGTGCTAATGACCTTTCGGTTGACGAAATAATGAAGTCATTGCGGTTAACGTCGGCCAGGTTGACGTAGTTGCTGAATACCTCGTCGGTCATGAACTCGAAGATGGAATGGAATTGTCGTTCAGCTTTGCAACCTGGTAGCTGGCCCCATTGATTTTGGGTTTCCGCTGAGGTGCAGGGGGAGGGAACCCCGTTGCCGCTTAGATGGCGTTCTATCGATATCTCACCTAAC
>DJZU01000003.1 GCA_002448715.1 Candidatus Neomicrothrix sp. UBA6944
TCATGGCGGTGAGTCAGCCTGTAGGCGGGATTCTGTCCAGTGATTGTGATCACGTGGGTGACCATCCATCTCAGCGGTCTACCCGGAATCATCAGACGGGCCGCCTGATTCCTGCTTGACCTTGCTCCAGGTGGGGTTTGCAAGCCACGCAAGTCGCCTTGCGTGCTGGTGCGCTCTTACCGCACCGTTTCAGCCTTGCCTGTGAATAGCGGAGCTAAACCATCGGCGGTTTGTTTTCTGTTGCACTTTCCGTCGCCTCGCGACGCCTGGTTTTCTCCCAGCACCCTGCCCTACGGAGTCCCGACCTTCCTCAATTTGCCTCATCTCTACAGGTGAGACCAACTGCGGTCACCCAGCCGACTCACCGCCGCTATCACTGTATCGCTAGGCCGCTCTCCTTATGCGAGATACAGCTATTTACTCGAAGAGCGACCGTTTCTTTGGGCTGAAACGACCACCTAACACTCCGCCCAGGCTCGCTAGGGAAACAGTCAAACAAGAAACGAATAGCACGCTGAGCCAAGAGACCGATCTGACGTTGCGAGCTAGTCGGACAAATTGAAAGATGAATCCCAAAATTACAATGGGGACGGCGGTGAGGATCCCGTGGAACAGGTGTGCCCTGGGTGCTCGCCACGCGGAGATATAGCTACCGGCTACCAGACCAATAGAAATCGCAGCGGTGACTAGCAGCGAGTTGTTGCCGGCTTGGTCTACCAAGTTGCCAATTAGCAAGCCAAACACAATTATCACACTGAGAGAAAAAGAAGTCCCATAAAACCACGAAGAGCGGTCGACGCGCCTTCCGAATAACACAAACTCTGTAGACAAATCCGTTTTCTCCAAAAATGTTTACCGAACGCTCAATTAGTGTGGACAATCCCATAAGCGATGGGAAAGAATCCTGATTCAGATGAGTCTTAGCAACCCAGCCAATAACACAGTTTTACACTCAAACTACGGGACATCCGCTACCGAGGTGTATGGCAGCTCACTTCCCTTCGCTCCTGGTCTGAAAGGGTGGGAGCAGATAGCAGCTTGTCGCGGAATCGATGCTTCGATCTTTTTCCCCGACGATGAAGACGACAACGCTGATTTAGCAAAAGAAATCTGCGCTGGATGCTCGGTAGCTAGACCGTGTCTGGAATATGCCATCAGTGTGCGTGAGAAAGAAGGCGTTTGGGGTGGGGCTACGCAACGAGAAAGGCGCAGCATTATTCGCAGAAGGCGACGGGCTGCCGCCCGCCAACGCTCCTTGCTCGAAACTGAGGCACCTAACGGACGATAGAGTCCAGAGGGTGACTAGCGAGAAAAACTCATCAGTGGATAACGCTTCCCTTGACGCCTTCGGAGGCTGGTCAGGTGTTCTCAGTGACCTAGTGGCAGGGGTGGATTTGACGCCCGCGGCAGCACGAGCGGCTCTTGGTGGCATTCTCAGAGGCGAAGCGAGTGATGCTCAGGTCGCAGGTTTCATTATCGCGTTGGGAATGAAAGGTGGATCTGTTCTCGAACTCACGGGACTTGTAGAAGCAATGATGGACGCAGCTTCCCCTCTCAACGTCCCAGTCGGAACCATTGACATAGTCGGCAGTGGCGGAGCGCCTGCTCGACGGCGACACGCGTTGAGCGTTTCGACCATGGCTGCCTTTGTAGCCTCTGCAGCGGGCGCCGTGGTTTGCAAACATGGGTCCGTCGCAGCATCCTCAAGCAGTGGATCTTTCGACACTTTGGGTGCTTTGGGGCTAGCAATCGACCTCGATGGCGAACAAGTAGAGCGTTGTGTATCGGAAGTAGGCCTCGGTTTCGCCTTTGCTAAGAACTTCCATCCAGCTATGCGCTTTGTCGGACCAGTTCGATCGGAACTTGGTGTTCCAACAACATTCAATTTCCTAGGCCCTCTGTCCCATCCCGGGGGAGTGAAACGGCAAGTAGTCGGCGTAAGCGATCCAACCATGGCGCCGAGAGTAGCTGGAGTGCTAGCAGCAAGGGGCAGTGAACATGCCCTAGTCGTGCATGGAGGTGATCGGCTTGACGAAATCACCACAACAGACTTGACCCGCATCTACGAGGTTCGCGATGGCGAAGTTGTCGGTGACACCGAATTCGACCCTGAGTCCATAGGGATACCTCGAGTAAACAGAGCAGAAATTCAAGGTGGAACGCCCGAAGACAACGCGACAATCATGCGCGATCTATTTGCAGGAGCCGACAAAGGTCCCCGAGCCGACATCGTCGCGCTCAACGCGGCAGCGGGACTACTTGTGGCAGGGGTAGTTGAAAACCTGGCCTCGGGAGTAGAAGCCGCTAAGGATGCTATGTCTAACGGAGGTGCAGCAACAAAGCTCGCCCAAGTGGTCGACATGAGCAATGAGCTCGCCAACTGACCATGGTTATCGGACAGGCCCTTCCTTATGGAGTAGGAGATACTGTCCGTCTCGTAGATACTTCTGATGAAAGCCGCCTACACCTAATAGGCCAGCAGGGGACCGTAGTAGCTGTTCAACCCGGTAACCGTTTCGTTATGGCCGCCGTCAAATTCGATGACAGCGACCGTCGTTGGACCATGGTCTATGAGGTCGACCAGTTAGAACTCGTTGAGCGGTACGGCCACGGGGTTAATTTCCTAGGCAGGCGTCAGCAAAGCGATTAACCCCGTCTGCCTTCTAAAACCAGTCCTTTACGAGCGCGAAAATCATCCAAATTGGGATACGGAGACGCTAAAGGATAGTCACAGTGAACGAGTCGCAAAGTATCTGCTTCGCTTTCGATCCAGCTGGCTACACACCACAGTTCATCAATCTCCTCTTTCCTCGCGACAGTCGAGACTTGGCCTAGCTGCGGCGCAGTCGGAGGGTCCTTCTCGTCGACTAGACGGCCTTGGTAAAGCGTCGTACAGCCTTGTCCAGCTGCGTTGACGACCACTCGACCAGCACCACGAAGAGCGTCTATTTGTCGCTGACGTCGTAGCGCCCCAGACAACGCAGACGCGCGACGACGCACATCCGCCGCTTCTTCAAAGCGTTGCTGACTGGAGAGGTCAAGCATTCGCTCCCGTAACGGCTCGAGCAGGCGCTCCGGGTGATCTTCCAACGCCGCTAACGCACAACGAACTATTTTCCCGTAGGCGACCTCACTGACGTCACCCGAACACGGACACACACTGGTCCCCAGTTGAGCAGTAACGCACGGCTCCCCTCGAGGTTCCCGCGGAACTCTTTGCGTACAGCGGCGAAGCGGCACAACGGTCTCTATCGCATCCACTATGTCTCTCGCGACCCGCCGGGACGAAATAGGACCTATATAGAAGGCCGCATCTTCTCTTGACTCTCGAACGATTGACAACCGAGGGAAACGATCGTTCAAAGTGAGCTTCACGTAAGAATATTTCGACCAGTTCTTGGAGCGTCGATTAAATCTTGGTCGGAGTTCCTGGATAAGCCGCAACTCAAGAACTTCGGCCTCCAATGCCCCTGAACACACAGTGTGTTCGATTTTTTGGGTCTCTCGGAGAAGCTGATCTACCTTTCGACGACGATCAGTGGAGAAGTAAGACCGCACTCGTGCCCGCAAATTCGTTGCTTTGCCGACGTACAAGACTTCACCTCTTCGATCAATGAAACGGTAAACGCCTGCCGACCGTGGAAGGTTCTCGGTAAGTCGAAGCTTGACCGCCTGAGGGTGGCGCTGCATTTTTGGGAGCTGCTGTAAATCGTCTAACCCTAAAACCCCCAAAGCAGATGCCCGTTCGAGTAGGTGATGGAGAAGATCCGCCGTTGCTTTCGCATCATCTAAAGCGCGATGGTTTGGTTGATTTGCTAGTCGTAGGTGTTTCGACAGCGTAGAAAGCTTGTGATTTGGCACTTCATCACGAACTAGGCGCCTAGCTATCGCGAGGGTGTCGATCTTTGTTCCGTTCCAGGCATCTCGCCCGGAACGCCTCAACGCACTATTCAGAAATGCAAGATCAAAGCCAACGTTGTGTCCAACGATCGCAGCATCTCCTAGAAATTCGAGCAGAGTGGGTAGGACTTGCTCGACTTTTGGTGCCCTGGAAACCATTGCAGATGTAATGCCAGTCAAGACCGTGATCTCGGGAGGGATTGCCTTACCTGGGTCTATAAGGGTTTGGAATACCCCGAGTTGTTCTCCACCACGATATTTGACAGCACCAATTTCGGTGATCATGTCGCTGTCGCGCCGCCCACCAGTAGTTTCCAGATCAAGTACGCAGAACGTCGCCTCATGGAGAGGCGTCCCTAGGTCGTCAAGTGATTGCTGGAACACCTAAACAAATATAGCGAACAAACGTTCGATCAATGAGAATAGCTACTCCGCGCTGCATTCACGAACGGCCAGCGATCCTGCTGAGGAAACCTCGCTTCCGAGGCTGGGTCTGAGGTGCCTGGACCGTAGCTAGTGCGGCAGCGAAGTCGGCGCCGCTTTGAAAGCGGTCGGACGGGTCCTTAGCCATCGACCGCAGAATGATTTCAGCCAGATCGTCGACGACGCCAGCTCCGCGAGGATCAGGCGGCGGCAAGTTCACGTGGGCGTGCAGCAACTCGTTTCGTTCACCGTAAAACGGCGCGGTCCCCACGATCAAGCGATACAAAGTAACCCCCAAGCTGTACAAATCGGTTCTTTCATCAACGTGCTGTCCGAGCGCTTGTTCAGGTGCCAAAAACATCGGGGAACCAAACACTCGACCCTCAGGTGGGGGTGGTCCACTGAGATTGTGCGCTAAACCGAAATCAAAAAGGACCGAGCGTTCGCCGAGCTTATCTAGCATGATGTTCGACGGTTTGACGTCTCGATGAACGATTTGTTGTTCATGGATGTGGTCAAGCGCTGAACACATCTGTTGGATGATTGCTACTGATTCAGCAATTCCAATCTGTTCGTTGGCTTGCACGCTTTCCCAGAGGGTTTCTCCGACTATAGGTTCGATCTCCATGTAGTGAGTCCCAGCGATTACTCCTGCCTGCATGGCTTTCAGAACATTGGGGTGGTCCACACGCACCATCAACTCGAACTCTTGCTCAAACAGTGAACGAATCTCTTGCCGCGCTTCAGCAAAGGGTGTGAGAACCTTGAGTGCAACTTCACTTCCGTCGCGCAGCGTTGCCTTGTAGACGTGAGCAACGGTTCCGCGACCCAGAAGCTCCGTGATGCTATAGGGGCCGTACTGGCGACCTACCCAAATGTCTGCTTCGTCGGCGAACATTCTCGTCTCCCGAACAAGAGAGTACCTGGATAGCTTGCCTGAGATCGCGATAACCCGGTGGCTGTCCCACCTCTTCTCTACCTTGGCCAGTTGGTGACGAGGAGGACACAGAAAGTGCCAAATATCAGAATAAACGACTCCAGCAATGAGACCTCCGTCGAGGATCGGTCGCTCCACATTGATTGTGACTGCTGCGAGCATCAGGCAACTGCAACTTGTCAGGATTGCATGGTTACCTATTTGTGTCGATCCGACCGCAACTCGGTTGTCATCGAGTTGACAGAAATTAGGGCACTGCGAGCCTTGAGCCAGGGCGGACTAGTGCCAGAATTGAAGCTACGGAATTCTGCCGGATCCATTTCGAGCCGGTAACTTTTAATCAAGCGGCCCTGGCTGCACTTTGAGTGTCAGCTGGCGTCCCGGCAAAGGTTTTGGATGTGTTGTGGTCAGGGTTCTTAATCTCGAAGATCTAAAACAGATTGGCCGTAGAGTCGGTTTGGACGATGTAGCCGTAACTGGGATCGAGCCAATTCTCGAGGCACGCAAAGCGATCGAAGAGCGTAAAGCCCTAGGACTGCACGCCGGAATGACATTTACATTTGGCAACCCCGGACGAGCCACTAACCCGTCGCTCTTATTGGAAGGAGCAAGAAGCGTCGTGGTGGCCTTACGTCGATATGCGCCACCATCGTCCCAGCTCAGCGACGTTTTGAACAAGGATCAGATCTCACCGAAGGGGACGGTGGCGGCATATGTCCGTTCGGAGGAATATGGATTTCTGCGAAAAGGGCTGGAGGCCTTAGCGGAACATTTGAATCTCTTGGGGGCGCGAACCGAGATAGTTATGGATGACAACCGGCTCGCTGATAGAGCAGTTGCTGCTCGAGCTGGACTGGGATGGTTGGGGCGTAACACCATGCTTCTTCATCCAAAACTCGGCTCGTGGACAGTAATCGGATCGATCGTCACCGATATGCCGATCAGATCGGAATCTGACCGTGTCGATGACGGTTGTGGGAGCTGTCGACGATGCAGCGAAGACTGTCCCACGGGAGCGCTGGATGAATTCGGAGTGCTTGATGCCAACAAATGTTTGGCCTGGCTGCTCCAGGCAAAGGGAATCTTTCCCCGCGAATACCGTGTGGCCCTAGGCGATCGCCTATATGGATGCGATGACTGCCAACTGCTTTGTCCAATCAATGACAACGCACCGAATGTGCCGCAGGCTTCTGCGGTTAGAGAATCCCATGTCGACATCGTGACGCTTCTTGATAGCTCAGACGAAGAACTGATGGAGAAGTTTGGCCATTGGTACATCCCGCGGCGCCAACCCTCCTATTTACGGCGAAACGCCCTAGTCGTCTTAGGCAACAGCGGAAACTACGATGACCCGGAAATTGACCGAGTGCTAAGGGAATGCCTCAACTCCGATGAAGCCCTCGTGCGAAGCCACGCGGTTTGGGCGGCCTTCCGCCTGAACAAGAAATATCTCGTGACCGAGCAACAGCCGGCCTCTCTGCTCCGTGACGACCCGGAAGGAATAGTGGACGCTGAATTGCAAGAGTGCGGTATCTCCATGGACAGTGGTGTCTGATGAAACGACATCTACTGGTAACCAACGACTATCCGCCAAAGGTAGGAGGCATCCAAAATTATCTCTGGGAACTCTGGAAACGGTTACCGAACGACAAAGTCACCGTGTTCACACCGGACTACCCGGACGCAGAAATGTTCGATGTACAACAAAGACATTCCATAGTTCGCGACAAACGGAAAGTGTTCCTTCCAACTAAGTCACTCGCCAATGACATAAGAAATCTGGCGCAAAAAGTAGATGCAGAACTTGTAGTCCTTGATCCTGCTTTGCCGTTAGGGCACCTGGCGCCTTCGTTAAATCTTCCCTACGCAGTCATTGTTCACGGAGCAGAAGTAGCGCTACCAGGGCGACTCCCGGTAGCAAAACAACTTCTTCGACGAGTTTTATGGGGTGCAGAATTCGTAATCACAGCAGGCGGATACCCGGCAGCAGAAGCTCTGCGTGCAGCGAACAAGCCAATTGAGACCATCGTGATACCTCCGGGTGTAGACGGATCCCGGTTCGCGCCGCTGGGCTCCCGTGGCGCCATAGAGCAACACCGGGAGAAATTAGGTCTCAGCGACGGTCCTGTTGTATTGGGACTCAGTCGCCTTGTGCCCCGCAAAGGATTCGATCGAACCATTGCTGCCGTTGCGGCTCTTCGCAGTGAGTTCCCCGACATACAACTCGTTATAGGAGGCACCGGCAGGGATAAGGCACGTCTAGAACGGATAGCGAGCAAAGTTAACTTCCCTGTCCGATTTTTAGGCCGTATAGATGACTCAGAAATCCCGGCGACTTATGGAGTCGCGGATGTGTTCGTTATGCCCTGCCGGACTCGATGGGCCGGACTCGAACAGGAAGGGTTCGGTATCGTTTTCTTGGAAGCAGCGGCATCGGGAGTGCCTCAAGTGGCGGGACTCTCAGGGGGCGCTCATGAAGCCGTCGTCCACGGCGTCACCGGCTACGTAATCGACGAACCGAAAGACTCAATCGCTATTGCCAAAGCCATCCAGTCCATTCTGGCGTCGCCCTCGCGTCGTTCCGATATGGGTCAACGCAGCCGAGAGCGCATCGAGAGTTCGCTCTCTTACGACATCCTGGCCGAGCAACTACGAACAGCATTGTCGTGAACGAGATGCAGGGCGAACAGCAATCGGGAGGGAGTAGCTACCTGGTTCGAATTGCCTGGCAATCGACCTTTATGTTGCTGATGTTTGCGGTAGCGGGTGTAGCTGCTCCCGATAACTTCGGAGTGGCGGTGGCTGTTCTCTCGCTCCTTATGTTCGGCCTAGGCCTAGCGTTTCTTTTGCTCGCGTTACTAGGAGGGTTGCGGCGCAGCCGTATGGAGGAAGTCACAGTCGCCGGTTTGTTCTTGCTCCATGAAACAGCTCCAAAGAAGATTCAGAGACTCTTTTTGTGGTGCCTGGTCTTCCAACTAGTCACAGGCTTCACTGCGGCAGGTTTGAGGCCCTACACAGAAATAGCATTTGCCATCCTGGCACCAACGGTTCTCTTCGGTTCAGCAGCTCTGTGGTCAGCCCAGCACGGATCTTTCACAGGTCGAGGTAACGACCCCTCCTAACGCTCGCCGCATGGCAGAATGAACTAGGCCGCTCGATAGGAGGAATGGATGATCGACAGATTAAAAGTTTCTCGTGTTGTCAATGCCGACCTTGGCCAATGTCACTCTCTTGTTGCTGATGTCGAAAGCTATGGCTCCTGGGTCAGCGATCTACGGGAGGTATCGGTTCAAGCTCGGGATGAGCAAGGTCGAGTCACTGAAGCACGTTTTCGAGTTGCCGCCATGGGTCGAAGTGCCACCTACTCGCTGCTGTACGACTACTCAGAGTCACCCGGAGTCATCAAGTGGGAACTGGCGAGCGGCGACATCATCAAACGCCTCGACGGAAGCTACCGATTTAGCGATGTCAGCGGAGAACCCCAACAGACCGAGGTGATCTACGAGCTTGCCATCGAGCTCGCTATTCCTCTGCCAGGCTTCGTGAAACGCCGCGCTGAGGGAAGAATTGCGCACGCAGCGCTTGATGACTTTCAAGCCAAGGTGGAGCAGTAAGAAAAGAGCTTCTCTAGGTCTGTTTCGAATATCACCCACAGGATCGGTACCCTCAAGTTCCGTGGAGTTTCGTCGAATAAGTAACTTGCCGCCCTACGTCTTTACGATCATTGATTCACTCAAGGTCGAACGTAGACGAGAAGGGGCCGATGTCATTGATCTGGGCTTTGGTAACCCTGACATACCTTCCCCTCTAACCGCAGTAAAGAAACTCAGCGAAGCAGCAGAAAATGAACGCAACCATCGTTATTCAGCTAGTAGAGGGATCCCTAAGCTGCGGGAAGCCGTAGCGGATCTATACAAACGCCAGTGGAATGTTGAGCTAGACGCAGAGACCGAAATAATCAACACAATTGGTGCCAAAGAAGGATTTTCGCATTTGATGTGGGCGCTCCTTGCACCCGGCGATGCCTGTTTGGTGCCTGCACCTTCATATCCCATCCACATATTCGGGCCGCTGTTCACCGGAGCCAACGTTCGCGAGGTTCCCTTAACCACTGGCGAAGATTTCTTCGACTCGTTGGTTGAGCGATTCGAATACTCGTGGCCTCGACCGAGAGTCATTGTTCTCTCTTTCCCTCACAACCCGACTACGACATGCGTCGACCTAGCTTTTATGCAACGCCTCGTCGACTTCGCCCGAGAGCGAGACGTGGTTTTGGTTCACGACTTCGCGTACGCAGATCTGGGATTTGACGGCTACCGTCCGCCATCGATCATGCAAGCGGAGGGCGCGAAAGAAGTTGCAGTTGAGTTTTATAGTCTCACTAAGTCATTTTCGATGGCAGGTTGGCGGGTAGCGTTTTGTGTAGGCAACCATGAAGTGGTCGGTGCTTTAGCAAAACTGAAGAGCTATTTGGACTACGGAACGTTTCAGCCAATCCAGATTGCTGCCACTGTCGTGATGAACGAAGAGAGTGACTACCCGCTCGAGGTCAATGATATTTACCAGTCAAGACGCGACAGCCTGATCAGAGGCCTAGAGCGCATTGGGTGGCAAGTCGATCCTCCCAAAGGAACCATGTTTGTTTGGGCGCCCATTCCCGAGCCGTATAGAGAGATGGGCTCGGTCGGCTTTTGCAAACACCTTGTCGAGTCTTCCAATGTGGCTCTTTCTCCAGGGATCGGCTTTGGTCCCGGTGGCGAAGGATATGTTCGCTTTGCTCTTGTCGAAAACGAGCATCGGATACGGCAGGCGATTACGCAACTAGGCAATGGGCTAGAACGACTTTCCTGACCACCCCTTAGCTGACCCAGGACTTGGATCGGTCAAGAGCCTGAAGCCATCGTTCGTGTTCGGCGTCGTAGGCCTTCCGATCGCCCTGAGGGTCGAAAGCTTTGTCTAGGCGCCAAGCGGAATGAATTTCTCCGGTTTCACTCCACACTCCCTCGGCGAGACCAGCCAGCATTGCAGCGCCTTGAGCAGTTGTTTCGGTGATTATTGGTCGAGCTACACGGACGCCTAGCTGGTTGGCCTGGATCTGCAACAACAAGTCCATTACCGAGGCGCCACCGTCCACTCGCATTTCGCCGATGGATGTTCCTGCCGCCTGCGACATAGCCTCAACCACGTCGCGGGTTTGAAAAGCCATTGCTTCCACAACGGCGCGTGCTAAATGTCCACGTTCAGTCCCGCCGGTGATACCGATAATCGTTCCCCGAGCTCGAGTGTCCCACCATGGGCTGCCCAGACCTGCGAATGCGGGCACAAAGTACACGCCACCATTGTCTGGGACCGACTTAGCTAGATCGCTGATCTCTGACGCATGGGATATAACCCCGAGTCCGTCGCGTAGCCATTGGATAGCAGCACCGGTTACAAAGATCGAGCCTTCCAACGCATAAGTTGGGCCGTTCCCGAGATCCCAAGCAACAGTCGTCAGCAGACCTTCAGCGGGTTCCGGACACTGTGAACCAGCATTCATCAAAACAAATGATCCAGTTCCATAGGTGTTTTTAGTCATACCTGGCTCAAGGCAAGCTTGACCGAATAACGCCGACTGTTGGTCACCGGCAATTCCGCTGATGGGAATGCCGGCACCTACAGCCGTTGTCGCTGATGTGGTACCGAAACGGCCCGACGACGGCAACACTTCAGGAAGAGTTGACTGAGGTATTCCGAACAGTTCACATACCTCTGATGACCAGTGGTTTTTCTTGATGTCATAAAGCAGTGTTCTGGATGCGTTACTGACATCAGTTGCGTATGAGGAGCCATCGGTGAGTTTCCAGAGGAGCCAACTGTCGATAGTGCCAAAAGCCAGATCAGAATTCTTCTCAACGACCTTGTTCTTGAGCAACCATTCGATTTTCGTTGCTGTGAAATATGGGTTAAGTAGGAGGCCAGTCGTTTCCCGGATTTGATCCAAATGACCGAGCTCTAGGAGCTGTTCGCAGCGGTCAGATGTTCGCAGATCTTGCCAAACAATGGCATTACACAGAGGTTCACTAGTCTTACGGTTCCAAGCGACGACAGTTTCTCGTTGGTTCGTTATACCAATAGCTGCAATGGGTTCTTTGACGCGGCCACTGAGTTCAGACAAGGTAAATTGCACGGCATTCCAGATCTCAGTTGGGTCATGTTCAACCCAACCAGGGTTCGGGTAATGCTGGGTGAACTCTTGATATGAAAGCGCTAGCTGTTTACCGGTTTCATCAAGAGCGAAAGACCGAACACCAGTGGTTCCGGCATCGATAGATACTACGACTGCCATGAACACAACATATCGCCCGGATGTGGGCGTTAAATAGCTTGTCTCCTAGGTTCTAAGTCTCAGAGTTGGGAGGTACCGTTGATGTCGTGAGAATCGTGGTGGTTGGAGCCGGAGAGGTCGGAAGCTACGTAGCAGCTTTGCTTTCACGCGAAGGGAACGATGTGGTTGTCGTCGACGAACGGCGTGATCCACTAAGGAGAATCGAGCAAGACAACGACGTCCTTACTGTCGTTGGTGATGCAACTAATCCGAGCACGCTTCTTGAGGCCGAAGTGGATAAAGCCGAGGTGTTGGTAGCGGTCACTGAGAGCTACAAGACCAATCTCCTTGTGTGTTTACAGGTTCGACAGGCTCGCGGCGAGGAGCCACTGTCAACGATCGCCCGTATTGATGACCCCGAACTAAGAGGACCTGCTGGTCGAAAAATTCGAGATGCGATGGGAGTCGATTTAGTTCTGGACCCAGATGAGCAAACCGCTGGAGCAATTCAGGAACTACTGCTTTATAGAGGCGCCCGCAATTTATATGAGATGGCGGGGGGTGAAGTCCTACTAGTTGGTGCTCGACTCACCGAAGATGCTCCGATAGTCGGTCGTTCGGTAGGAGAAATTGGCGAAGCATACGAACCTGAATGGGATTTCATTTTCGGAGAGATCGTCCGAGACGGAGAAAGCCAAGTAGTGCGCGAGGACACTATCTTGCAAACCCAGGACTTACTTCGAGTGGTGTGTCGTCGCGAAGGTCGACGGGAGCTGATGAAACTACTCGGCTTGAGAAGAACCGAAGTCAAGCGAGTGATGTTGCTCGGAGGCGGCAGAACCGCCGCGCTTTTGGCTGGGCGACTCAATGACCGTGGCGTCGAGGTAGCGATTATTGAGGTGCAAAAAGAACGCTGCGAAGAGTTAGCTGAAAGTTTGCCTGGCTCCATGGTGTTTCACGGTGACATAACTGACACGGATTTATTATCGTCGGAACGCGTGGGGGATTTCGATGCTGTGGTTGCATCAACGGGACAAGATGATGCCAACGTGCTCGCCTGCCTGTACGCGAAATCGATGGGGGCTCCAGAAACGATTGCCGTCGTTCACCGATTAAGTTTGCTTCCGCTTCTAGGTCAAGTCGGAATCGACGCTGCCTTGTCGCCCCGTACAGCTAGCGCCAACAGTGTCTTGCGGTCCGTTCGAGGCGACGTCGCCGCCGTCACCACCTTTCTCGAGGGTGATGTTGAGGTAGTTGAATTTGAGGTAGCTCCCGAGGCCCCAGCCGATGGGGCGGCAGTCAAAGACCTTGGATTGTCAGCAAATGTGCTTCTTGCTGCCATAGTTCGCGATGGGAATGCTCAGATAGCTCGCGGTCGGAGCGTCTTAAGGGCTCGTGACCACGCAATTGTTTTTGCAAAGCCTCATTTGGTTGATGAGGTGAAACAGGCCTTCGGGTGACACCAAGGTCTCCCGTACGGGTCGTCGGACCAGCGTTCGCTCGGCGTCTAAGGTTTTGGATACAGGACCTCTCAACAGAACTTCGTCACCACGTTGCCCATGGTCGATTCGAGTCAGCGATAGGGGTGACAGTAGGTGCGGTGTGGCTCGCGATTGCACCCCTGTTTCTCCTGTGTTCGGCTGTCGACTTTTTCGATGGAGGGTCGGATGCGACGGCGTTATTCCTATCAGGTATCGCTATTGGATTAGTGGGATTACTAATTCTTTGGCTATCGGAATTTCCCTCCTCTCTTCCGCTAAAACGTTTGTTCGCGGCTCTTGTATGTGGAGCCCTAGCAGCGTTGGTCGCTGTGACGATCGCTCACTTCACGACTGGTGTTGCTCCAACAATTGATGCGTCCTTAGCCGAAGGTGCAGCGACTATCACCGGAACTAACTCGTCCACGATTGAACCCGACCAATTATCTCTTGGAATGCTGCTATTTCGGGCCTTTGGGCAATGGCTGGCGTCTGCTGCACTGATCGTAGTTTTGGTGCGAATCTCACCCCACCTTGGTGTCGGCGGTCTTGACGCGGATGGGGGAGTTTCAACGCGTTCAGCGAGGCGCTTAGCCCCAAAGAGTGGTTCAACCATGGCACGGCTATTGCTGCTCTATACCTTGCTGACGTTTTTGTTACTCATCTCGTATTTCTTGGCAGGGATGCCTTTTATCGACAGTGTCGTTCATTGCCTGACGACTGTTTCATCTGGAGGATTTTCCAGTCGTTCAGGTTCAATCGGAGCGTTTAATTCGGGGGCGATCGAATGGGTGGCCATTGTTGGCATGTTGATAGCCGGGACAAGCTTGCCCTTAATCTTTCGGGCGCTTCGCCGAGGAGACCTCAACCGGTTTCTCCGAAGTATTGAATTTCGAACTTACGTTGGCTTGGTAGTCAGCGGCGTCTTCGCTGCTCTTGCTTGGTCGGATAACTGGCCGACCACTGACGATGTTCGAGAGACCATCTTCGCCGTATCTTCAGCGATTTCCACGACTGGGTTCGTCGCAAGCGATCTGACCTCGATTTCGTATGGCACAGAAGCAGTGCTTCTCGTCTTGATGGTGATAGGCGGCATGTCTGCTTCAGTCGCTGGTGGTTTCACCGTTATGAGGCTCATGGTGGTGTCAAGCTATATAGGACGGGAGTTGCGCCGGAGCATTCATCCTGCCGCAGTAGAAAAGATTCACCTGGGTAGGTCCTCCATCGGCGAAGTTGCGCTCGCGAGAATAATCGGAGAGCTTTTCCTGTCGGCGGCCCTCATTCTTCCCCTAGCCCTGGTGCTTAGTGCTGACGGCTTGAACTTCGAAGCAGCGTTCTCGTTCGCTATTTCTGCGCTTTCCAACGTTGGCTTCGCGTTCGGCCTTAATGGGCCCGAAGAACATCTACGAATGTTGGGTGCGTTTGGTCATCTTGCAGCCGTTTCGTTGATGCTGGTTGGGAGGATATCGGTAACGCCTCTTTTGGTTACTTTGGGGGGACTTGGAGAGCCGATGCAGCGAGAAATTCGACGGTGGCGTTTGACCCGACATGAGAGGGCAGTTCGTTGAGACGGGTATCGGTCACACCAGTACGCGTCGCCGGCGCTGGGCTTTTGGCTGCTGCTTTAGCGATGATCTTCTCGACTGCTGTTGCTGTTGTCGATGGTGGAGAGGGGGTCACAGGCTTGACTGTTTCGGCCCTTCTTACCGCGCTGGTAGGGCTCACCCTCTTCTTCGGCTCGCAGATTTCACCAACTGCAGATTCCGCCCTCGCATTTGCCTCCGTCGCTTGGAGTTGGCTTGCGGTTTCCGTAGCAGGCGCGCTCCCATTTTTACTTACAGGCGTCATTCCGTGGGGGCAGTTTGATAGCGCACTATTTGAGTCAATTTCAGGCTTCACTTGCAGCGGCTCCACGATTTTGTCGAACTTTGACGCTGTGCCCCAAGGAATCCTCTTCTATCGCAGTATGACCCAATGGCTTGGAGGAATGGGGCTGGTTGTGTTGGCGGTAGCAGTGCTTCCAGCGTTGGGTATTGGTGGCTTAGATTTGATTGCTAGTGAGGCACCTGGACCTACAGCTGACCGGCTCACTTTACGCGTGCGCGACACGGCCCGGCAGTTGTGGTTGCTCTATGGCGTCATGACGGGCATAGTCGCAATGGTTTTGTTGACTCTCGGAATGTCAATCTTTGATGCAGCTACTCACGCCTTTACAACGGTGTCAACAGGGGGCTTTTCGCCGCACGCCGAATCCATAGCGTATTTTGACTCGTTTCCCATAGAACTGGTTCTTATGGTCGGGATGCTCTTCAGCGGAGCTAGCTTTTCGATTCATTGGCACGCGCTTAGGCAGGGGGTAGGGGCGTACAGACGCGTTTCTGAGGTCCGTTGGTATCTTTCTCTTATCTTTGGTGCTTTCGGAATACTCGTATGGGTAAATCTTGAAGAACTTGGATGGCTGCAGAACCTGAGAGAGTCACTCTTTTACGCCGTTTCGTTAGGTTCTAACACTGGATTCGGAAACTCGGACTTTGTTCTTTGGATGCCAGCGGCCCACTTGGTGATTTTAGTTTTAATGCTTGTTGGGGGTATGAGCGGCTCAACGGCAGGTGGTATGAAAGTGCTGCGTTTGCAGGTGGTTTTTAAGTACTCATTTAGAGAGCTGAGGCGAGCCCGTCATCCGAATTCGGTTATCCCCATTCGATTAGGTAGAACCACGATTGAAGAGCAGATTGCAGCCAAAGTCGTTGGGTTCGTGATGCTTTATTTGGGTCTGATAGTTGTTGGCGGTGTCGTCCTATCGGGACTGGGAGTAGATCCAGTTACGGCCTTCAGCGGATCAGCATCTGCGCTGGGAAATGTAGGTCCAGCGCTCGGTGAGGCAGGTCCTACAAGTAACTTTCTGGTGTTCCCGAGGGCTGGACGCATCGTCCTAATGGCGATGATGGCTTTAGGTCGGCTGGAACTGTTCCCGGCGATGCTGATGTTGGTAGCTAGTCTCCGGGGACTTGACCAATCACGGCAGCGGCGAGATCGAGAAGGTTCTCAATAAACATCAACTGCCGGCTGGGGTTTCAGCGAGTGCCGAATAGTCGTCAATTGTCAGTGGAGAAGGGGAACGCCCCTCGGGTACTTCTTCGATAACTCCTTCACCGTCTGGAAGTTGGACTGGTTCCCCGTCTAGAAAAAATATGATGCCTTGACTGTCGCTGATTAAAGCTGATGCTGTGAAGACGAGCTGTGCTGATGCTCTGATTCGTTGTTCTCCTTCAATCTCAAAGAATGTTTGGTTTAGGTGAATTGAAATCGTGTTGTCTTTCGACAGAGCGACATCTACTACAGCTGTTCCAGCGGGTATCGCTGAAGCAAACCCAGCTTCAGCCTCTGACTCCGTCGGGCCGCTGAGCAGATTGGTTAATGGAGCGTCAAGGAAAACTGGCGCAGGTAGTCGGCGTCGTACTTCAACTAAAACGTCGTCCTTAAAAAAATAAACAGGATGAAAGGTTGTGTTTGTCGACAGGTCAAACTCATCTTTCTCCTTGGCGTCGGTCGGAAAGACGTCTTTAGGAACAGAAAGCGCTGTCGGTTCGTTGTCGGTACCAAGACCGCAACTCGTCAGCATCACCAAGGCTGCAAGTGCGGCCATAGAGCGGCGATAAATAGATAGTTTCATCGGCGACCTGCTTTGGGAAGCGTGACAACGAACCGGGCTCCGCTCGCACCATCGGGCTTGCCTTCCACCCTCGCCGTACCGCCGTGGCGGCGAGCGTGTTCATCAACGAGCGCCAAACCTAAGCCAGCTCCGTCTCCTGCGCCGCGTTTGCGAGCAGCTGCACCGCGGGTGAATCGTTCAAAGATCAACTCTCGTTCCGAGGGGGCGACCCCAGGACCAGAATCCTCAACGGCTATTTCGATGCTCTTGCCAGCCGACGAAACCGTGATTCGAGTTGGCCCATCACCGTATTTTTCTGCGTTCCTTAGCAAGTTATCTAAAACCTGAGCCAAACGCCTTTTATCTCCCATGACTAGTGCCCCTTGCGCGTTTGGTGAAACCTCCAGGGAAGCAGCGTCCTCCGAAGAAGCCAAAGTTGCTCGAACTAGTTCTTCAATGTTGACTAAATCATTTTCCATTGGGCCTGAGTCCGAACGGGATAAGTCGAGTAAATCTTGAACCAAGTTTTCGAATCGAATGACCTCGTCATTGAGTAAATCCAATGCTTGTCGGGTTCGCTCCGGGAGTTCTTCTCGGCGGTGCTGCATGACATCTATGGACGCCCGCAAAGTCATTAGAGGTGATCTCAACTCATGGCTCACGTCTGAGGAGAATCGTGCATCTCGGGTGATCCGTGTCTCCATAGCGGCTGCCATCTCATTGAACGAACGAACAAGAGCGTCAAGGTCTGGGTCAGATACCTCCTCAAGGCGCGTGTCAAAACGGCCGTGAGCGATTGAGGTTGCAGCGTCGGAAATATCGGTTAGGGGCCGTAATAGACCCCCGCTTGCCCACAGACCTGTTCCCACACCTAATAACACTGTTAGAACGCCCCCGACCAGCAGAATCAAAGCCAAACTTTCTAGAGTGCTCTCAACTTCGGCAAGTGGAACCAACTCAAAATATGCAACGCCTTCGAGAGCTGATGCTGCACTCGGTCGCATCTCCAGTCCAAATGCCAACACGGGTTGGTCGTCTAATCGGTAACGCATCATTTGGGCTTGAGGCGAGTCAAGCGCCGTCGAGATCAGTAGAGGGGGCAGATCACTAGGAGTTAAGGAGAGGGAGGTCCAAGTCTCAGCTCCAGTTCGAATGATGGAGCGACTCCCGCTGAGACTAGGTAATGACTCCAATAACTGCGTGAAGTCCGGATCCTCAGCTCTCAGGGAACTTTGTACTTGTCGCGCATTTGCGAAGAACTGACGCTCTGACGACTCCTCTCTTTGTTGCAACATGCTTTGTCGCGAAAGTCCATAAGTGATTACAACGAGCACCAAGGCAGCGATTGCTGCTCCGAGGGTGAATGCACCGATGACCCGAGTTCTTAACGGGAGGCGGCGCCATGGAAGGCCGCGTGAATCCATATTTAAGGTTGAAGTTTGTAGCCCATACCGCGCACGGTTACAACGTGACGAGGGTGGGCTGGGTCAGTTTCGACTTTGGTTCGAAGTCGACGAACATGAACATCTACCAGTCGCCCATCACCGAAATAGTCGTATCCCCAAACCTCTTCGAGAAGGTGTTCGCGGCTGAGAACCTTGCCCAACTGGTCTGATAGCTCACATAACAGATGAAATTCTGTCTTTGTGAGATGAATTTCCGTTCCGCTTTTCCGCACCACGCCCTCCTCGGGAACTATCTCCAAGTCTCCTATGGTTCTGGGGGCTGAGCCCGTGTCTTCGGACTTCACTCTGCGCAACAAGGCTCGAATTCTCGCAGAGAGTTCCTTGGGGGCAATTGGCTTGGTTACGTAATCGTCGGCGCCTGCCTCCAGGCCAGCTACTACATCGTGGGTGTCATCCCTGGCGGTCACCATGATTATTGGCACGTCACTTACCCGTCGCAGGGACCGACACACTTCGAAGCCATCGACTCCAGGTAGCCCGATGTCCACAAGAACTACATCGGGGCTCATTGAGTCAAACTCATCAAGGGCCTGTTCGCCAGTTTCAGCTTCTAGAACTTTCCAACCCTCGTCCTCAAGAGCGAACCGCACCGCTGTGCGGATTCGTTCATCGTCCTCAATGGTCAGGATCTGGATACTCACACCTTAAATATTGGCCGATGGAGGAGGGGATTGGGGGCCAGACTCCGTTTCGGCTTGATTTACGGCGTTAATTAGTTGTTCCCAGAGCTTGGGACCCGAAGCAAAGACGCGTTTCAAGTCTGGTTCGTAGGTCGCAATGCCACCAGCACTTCGAACGATTTGTATGCCAGCGGCGACATCCCACCAGTTGACCCCTGTCTCGTAAAAAGCATCGAGTCGTCCAGCTGCCACGGAGCAAAGATCAACTGCGCAGGAACCGGACCGGCGAATATCTCTGACTTTGGGTAGAAGCCCGGTGGCGATCTTTGCTTGTTGTTCTCGTACCGAGGAGGCATAAGCAAAACCGGTTCCCAACAGCGCGAGTGATAATTCTGAACAAGTAGTCACCTTAATTTCTTCACCATTCTTGGTTGCTTTACCGTTGTCTCGCGCTGCAAATAAATGGTTTATGGCTGTATCAAGTACTACGCCTACCACAGGTTCTCCATCGGTCTCGATTCCGATCGAGACCCCGTAGCTTGGAAAGTCGTAGAGATAGTTCACGGTCCCATCCAGTGGGTCAATTACCCACTGGAAGCCTGAAGTGCCTTCGACCAGTGTTGACTCCTCTCCGAGAATCGCGTCGTTAGGCCGAGCTTCTCTAATCGCTCCAGCAATAAGAGCTTCTGCTTCGCGATCCACCTGGGTTACTGGATCGGTGGCCGTTGACTTAGATGCCACATCTCCTGTGGCTCGGCGGCGGTGCACGTCGCCAGCTTTAAGTGCGAAATCTGTGGCAAGTGCCAGAAGGTCATCGAGCTCGTCGGCATCAGGAACGATATTCATCTTTTGCGCCGGGCTCTTGCTGACGCCACATCGTTCCATTCTGACATTGCTCTAAGGACCAGAACGGCGACGATTGCTACTCCAACCGATGTGGTGATAGAGCCTAGGCAGGCCACTAACAACACCCAAAGATCTCCGTTGGTGTCCCATTGAAGGCGACCAAGGGCGAAGCCCATTAGGCCCCCGCAAATGCTCCCGGCTAAAATCGCGGAGAACGCAAATACCCGTGCCATCACTGATGGTAAAGCGCTAGGAATCTCAAAGCTGTCGGGAAGAGGCGTGTGCCTGTCAGATTGACTCGATGAATCAGTCACTCGAGCATCGTATTCGGATGTCGCAGAGAACCACGTGAGGATGGCAAACTCTTGAGGTGCGGAGATGGACGGTAGGTGGAGGAATAATTCTGGATGAGGGATCCATCCTGATGGTCCTTAACCACCGAAAAGGTGGGCGCACCGACTGGAGCACTCCGGGTGGGGTTATCGATGAAGGAGAAACTGTTCTCGAGGGCCTCACCCGCGAAGTTGTAGAAGAAACAGGTCTTTCAGTTGAAAGCTGGCTCGGCCCTGTCTATACGGTCGTGGCGGAAGCTATAGATATGAATTGGACTTTGCGAGTCGAAGTTCATCTAGCGGCTGGCTACTCGGGGCAGCTCCATATCGATGACCCAGATGGCATAGTTCAAGCAGCCGATTGGGTCCTGAAGGAGAATCTCGATGAACTCTTGGCCGGGCAACAGTTGTGGCTACGCGAACCACTTCTCGGGTATGTGAATGATGATCTCCCGGAAAGTGGAGAATTTCGTTACCGCATATTCGGGAAGGACATCAATGCCCTTCGTGTGGAGCGGGTCTAACTTGATCCCGGCGTGCCCGCGTTCGAAGAGTAATCAACGATCGCGGTCTTGATTCGATGGAAGATTTGCCGATTTTGCATGTGGATATGGACGCGTTTTACGTTGAGGTTGAACGGCAAAGCGATCCGTCGCTCATAGGTAAACCTGTCGTTGTTGGCGGCGATTCTCAACGAGGTGTAGTGGCTTCAGCTAGCTATGAGGCGCGCTCTATGGGTGTCAAATCTGCAATGTCGAGCGTCGTTGCTCGAAGGCTTTGCCCTGACGCCATTTTTGTGAAGTCAAATTTCTCTCGCTACAGAGAAATCTCTCGAAGGGTTCACCAAATATTTCAGGCGGTTACGCCGGAGATTGAGCCGATCGCTTTAGACGAAGCTTTTCTTGACGTAGGTGGGGCCCATAAATTGTTTGGAAGTTCTGAAGAGATTGCTTGGCAGTTGCGAAATGATATTTACGAGGGTGTGGGTCTTGACTGTTCGGTTGGAGTCGCTGGTTCAAAGTTGCTTGCCAAGCTAGCTTCGGTTGCTGCCAAACCTCAGATCACGTCTAACGGGATTCAACCAGGTATCGGTGTATATGTTGTTGAGAGAGAGAAGCAGAAGAGGTTCTTAGAAGCACACCCTGTCGAAGCGCTTTGGGGGGTGGGCGCGGTTACGTTGCAGAAATTACGGTCAATGGGGATTTCCACAGTTAGGGAGTTAGCAGCGGTTCCCGAGCAGGTATTAATTGAAGCTCTAGGTGCTTCGCATGGTGCTCATCTCTGCAAGCTCAGTAGAGGAATCGACGCCCGTCGAGTTGATTCTGAACGGCGAAGAAAGTCCATAAGTCATGAGGAAACGTTTGCTACGGACGTCTACGACAGGAAGGTACTGGAAAGCGAAATCGTAAGACTCTCGGATGCCGTCTCAGCGCGAGCTCGGAGTCAAGGAACGGCCGGTCGCACTATTCATCTGAAAGTGCGACGCCCCGACATGTCGTTTGTTACCCGCACAGTAACCCTCGATGAACCCGTCAACACTTTGCCTGAAATAGCGGAAAGGGCCAATGAATTATTGGCTCAACTGGATCTCGACCTTGGGGTGAGACTTCTTGGAATAGGTCTAAGTCGATTAGATGCTGCAGGACCGCGCCAACTTACCTTGGTAGAAGATGAGGGCAGAAAGTCGGGTTGGAGTCGGCTTTCCGACGCTATGGACCGAATACGTGAGCGCTATGGCCACTCTGCTATTGGGCCAGGCTTGGGATCAAATCCATCTGAAAATAGTGATTCGTGGCGCTGCTGATGTCGATCTTGAGCGACAGTGGTCCTAAACTGTAGGAATCGATGAACGGAAGGTGTCGTGCCGCTCTCTGACGACGAACAGCGCATACTCCATGAGATAGAGAAGGAGTTCTATGACTCCGACCCTGAATTCGCGCGCGAAGTTGGGGAGACCACCCTTTATCGCCATGCCTTGAGAAGTATCAAGTGGGCCGCGATCATTGGAGTTGCGGGACTTGTAGGCATTATCGCGGCGCTGCAAGTGCACTTCGGCTTGGCATTTGTTGCTTTCCTGACAATGTTTGTGTGTGCCATCGTGATCGAACGAAATCTGAGAAAAATGGGCAAAGCAGGCTTCCAAAAAGTCACCGGACAGGTCCGCAGCGGCCAGATGCGCGCAAATATGGGCGGCTTGTCTGAACGAATGCGCTCCGTTTTCCGCAGGGACGACCTCTGAGTCACAGGACCTCTCAGCAAATCGCACTGGCCATTGATGTTGGTGGCACAAAGCTTGCGGCGGGCCTGGTGGATAGTGGGGGAAAGGTCCTAGTACGAGCGCAAATCCCGACACCGCCAACGAATAATGCAGCGTTGCTGTGGGATACCTTGGTGAGTCTCATTGAACACGTAGCGGCAAATGATGAGGAGTATGACGTTTGCGGAGTCGGGTGCGGCGGCCCTATGACGCGAAACGGAGCTTTAGTTTCTCCACTAAATATCCCAGCTTGGCAAGCATTCCCGCTACTGAACAAACTCGAACGCGCTCTAAGTGTTCCAGTTGTCGTAGACAATGACGCGAAAGCCCTGGCATTAGGGGAAGCGTGGTACGGAGCGGGAAGAAGCTTCTCTAATTTTTTGGCGATGGTTGTTTCAACTGGAGTTGGCGGTGGGCTCGTAGTGGACGGTGCGCTCCTGGATGGCAAAGACGGTAATGCAGGACATGTCGGTCACGTAATCGTTGACCCTGATGGAGCTCTCTGTGGTTGCGGTGCGTATGGATGCTTAGAAGCTGAAGTGTCGGGGCCTGCGATTGAGCGACGCACCGGTAGGCCGCCTGCCGAGGCGGAAATAAGCGAAAGAATTCGAGCCGGGGTAATGGTCGGTAGAGCGGTTGCCTCGGTTGTCAATCTTTTGGATTTAGAACAGGTAGTAGTTGGTGGTTCGGTGGCGCTCGGTTTTGGCGACCCTTTCTTTGAGGCGGCGAATCGAGAGTTAGGTGATCGCTGTCAATTGGAGTTCTCTCGGGGTATCGGAATTTCCGCTGTTCAACTTGGCGATGCGGCTCCGTTAGTAGGCGCTGCAGCAGTTGGATTTAGGGGCGTGGGGTCAGCCCCCCAGGGTAATTAGCCCGATTAGGATCCTTAGCGTGGTCCCTCCCATAAGTGCTTCCCGGTTGTTTCTAGCGGCCGCTGGAGCGGTCCTTGTTCGACCGAGACTTTGGGGTGTTGGCATCAATACCTGGTTTCGGATGCTGCCGAGTGGTTGGTGGAGCAAGCCTCCCTTTTTGCCACTGCCAGCCCGTGAGTTCCTGGAATTTCGTATGGTGACGATGTATGGCGGAGATGGCTCATCTACGCCAGACCTTTATGCCGCCGATGTTGTTGCTTGGTTGGACTGGTGTAAGAGCTGGAAATCAGGAGAAGAATAAGGGTGGTAGGCGACTCGGTTCTTTCGGAACGGACCTTGTTGCTCGACGTTGGTTTTCGGCCCCTTTCCATCGTTTCGGTGAAGCGAGCGTTGTTGCTTTTGATAGCGGACAAGGCTGAGATGATTCACGAACGTGACGAAATTGTGCATTCCGAACGGCTTGACCTCTTCGTTCCTTCTATTATCCGACTTCGTTATCGAGTGGCGGCCCCCTACAGGCGCCGAGCGCCCCTCCACCGCAAGGCGGTCTTCGCACGTGATGGGTACAAATGCCAATACTGCGGGCGCCGGGCCGAATGTATAGACCATGTGCATCCTCGCAGCAAGGGCGGTGAGCACGAATGGGAGAATGTGGTCGCTTGCTGTCGACGCTGCAATGCCGCAAAGGGAGACACCCTTCCTGAGTTATCGAGATTCAAGCTGAGAAAGACTCCCTACGCGCCTGAGCCCATAGCGGTTGCAGCGGCCTTGCGTCGGGGTGTTCCACCTGAGTGGGAGAGCTATATACCTACCCTTCTACCGTTGACTGCCTAAGACCAGATGCTTGCTCACAATCGAGCCCGGCCCTTCTCAGGCCACATCGCAGCTTTAACCAAGCACGCGGGGGAGTGATGTTTACCCAGAGGATCAAGCTAATTCCCACTTTTAGTATTTGATAACTACTTAAAGTGATCTTATGGAGCACTCTATGCGGTTAATTACATCAATGTGATTCAAAATTTCCGACGCAAAGTGAGATGAGTGTTTCGGAATAGCTGGACTGAACCTATAAAAACACATAAAGTGTCACGATGTGGCGCGATAGGGAAGGCAGTGGGTTACTCCCTCTGCGTTTTGAGCCACGAAAACCACCCTGTTCCTCAGGGTCAATTCTTTAGGTACGACGTGGACGAAGTATTTGTAGGACAATTCGAACACTCTTTGGATCCCAAAGGGCGAATCGTTCTACCTGCCTCTTTTCGAACGTCCTTCGAACAAAGTGGCTTTCTCATCAAAGGCCCAGAAGGATGCTTGGCTCTTTTAACCCCAGTGCGGTTCGAAGACATCGCGCGGACTATGGCCTCGCGTTCCGAAGAAGGGGATATACGTCATCGATCTGCGAAGAGATCTTTTGGTGCAGGTGCAGCGCGAGTTCTTCCCGACAAACAAGGTCGAATAGCGATTCCCGAAGACCTACGAGTTTTCGCTCATCTGCAACGCGAATGTGTGATCGTCGGTGCGATAGACGAAGTCGAAATTTGGGACAGAGCCAAGTGGCAAGAGGTCACCCAAGTCGGAGATTCTTTGCTGGAGTCACCAGATGACTTTATTGACGGTGATGCAACATGACGGAGCAGACCGACGATCCAGGGTCTTTACGAATTGGCGAAGGTAAAGCTTTTCGGCCCTACAAGCACGTGCCGGTCATGCTGGGAGAGGTTCTGGAAGCATTTGAATCGCTGGAAGAAGGCCTTTTCGTTGATGCGACAGTCGGGGGTGGTGGCCATGCTCAGGCCCTACTCGAACAACGCCCAAATAGGTTCTTAATCGGACTGGACCGTGATCCGAATGCAGTGCAGGCAACGAAAGAACGCCTACACAACTTTGGTGAACGAATCAAAGTGGTACAAGCCAGGTTTGACCAAATTGCAAGAGTTCTTGATTCCGACGACAGAGAACTGACTGGCGCGCTTTTCGATCTTGGAGTGAGCAGCCACCAGCTCGATACTCCATACCGAGGCTTTTCGCATCGACACGACGCACCGTTGGATATGCGAATGGACCCGAATGAAGACCTCAACGCGTCGATAGTTGTGAATAGTTACACCGAAGACGAATTGGCTTGGCTACTGAGAACCAATGCAGACGAGAGGTTCGCTCGGCGGATAGCGAAGTCAATAGTCGCCCAGCGTCCCATCAGTTCAACAACGGAGTTGGCGGAATTGGTTCGCGAGTCGGTGCCGGCACCGGCGCGAAGAACAGGGAAACATCCGGCTCGGAGGACCTTTCAGGCGATCCGCATAGCCGTCAACGATGAACTTGAACAAATCGAACTGGCCCTTAAGCAAACAATCGAGCGGCTGAGACCAGGAGGTCGAATAGTCGTTCTTTCTTACCACTCAGGAGAGGACAAAATCGTGAAGCAAGTCTTGCGAGAAGCAGCTGACGGCGTATGTGAATGTCCGTCAACTTTGCCATGTATCTGCGACTCAGAACCCAACGTCAAGCTGTTACGAAGAAAAGTTGTTCGCCCAACCGCAGAGGAAATAGAAGCGAACCCGAGAGCTGCCAGTGCCCGTTTCAGAGCAGCTGAACGTCTTTCAGTTAGCGAGCTCTAATTCCGATGGCCGCTGCTGTCCTCAACGATCTTCCTATCGCACCCGATGTCATCGAGGTTGGTGGAAGCGCTCGTTTCGGTGTGCAACAGCAAAGCAGGTCGTTGGGTAGTCGCTTCGTTGGTATTACGACCGTCCTAGGAGTTATCACGCTCACCATCATCTTGGGACACGCACTCTTTAACGCCAGGCTCCAGACACAAGTGGTGGAAATAGATCGGCTGGACAAGCAAATAGCGCTGCAGGAAGAATCTGTGCGCGAATTGCGACTCAAATACGAGAACGCCGTAGCTCCACTAAAGATTGAACGTTTGGCCTACGGCCAACTAGCTCTCCTTCCAGCGGAGTCAGCAACACAGATACGACTCCGATCCGAGCACATAGCGCTAAATAAAGACCCCGCGCTCGATGAAGTTGACCAGGGAGACGAAGCCCAAAGGTTCTCGATGGACCCGATATTGGCAGAGGCCCTGACGATTGACCCTCCTAGAAGCGCAAGATAAGCGAAGGCCCTGGTAGTCAATGAACGTCTTTACCGGAGCCCGGCAAGCAGAAGAAACTCGCAAGCAAACCGCAGCGCCGAAGACAACGTTTCACTTCTCTGACCCTTGGGGTCGTGTCGGGTATCGCAGTAAAAGAGTTGGATGGCTCATGCTTATCGCCTTTGCGGCGCTGGGGGTCATTGCTGTTCGGCTTTTCATGGTCCAAATCGTCAACAGAGAACAATATCTCAGCGAGATTTCTCGCCATATAACGCGATCTTCGATCACCGGTGAACGAGGCAACATCCTTGCCCGAGATGGCTCGTTTCTGGCGACTACAGATTCAGCAACGACCATCGGGGCCAACCCGCACCTGATCATTAGTGCTCAGGCGACGGCCTTGGCGATTGCTCCAATCTTGAATATGCCCGCTCAAAACATTTACGAGTTGCTTTCCAAAGATCTGAATTATGTCCATCTGAAACGAGAAGTGCCTCCGAGCGTTGCTGACAGAATTCGCGAACTGGAATTGCCTGGAATCGAGTATCGAGACGAGCCAGACCGCGTCTATCCGAACGGGAACGAATTTGCTCGCAATCTCCTAGGTCAAGTTGATCGCGATGAGGAGCCCCTGAATGGCATTGAGTTGCAGTTCGCTGATTTGCTCGCAGGGCGGCCAGGAAGTCGGGTCGACTACGTAGCAGCCTTTGAGTCAGTGAAGCTACCGGGTGGGGACCTGGATTATGAACCACCTAAATCTGGATATGACATAGAGACCACAATTCACACCCCGGTCCAACGCTTAGTCGAAGAGGTCTTGAAGACCGCAGTCGTGACTAGTGGCGCGAATTGGGGAACGGCAATAGTCCTCGACGTATCCACAGCAGAAGTATTGGCTTTGGCCGACGTAGATCATTTCAAAGAAAGTGGCCAAGCTCGGGTGGCTGGTGCAAGTAGTGCCTATGCCAAACAATTCGAACCGGGGTCGGTGGCAAAGACATTCACCATCGCAGCAGCCATAGAGGAAGGCCTCACTTGGCCTGACGAGGTTTTCAGTGTGCCTTACTTATACCAGTACTCCGACAAACCGTTTCGTGAGCCCTACGTCTATGAAGACCGACAACTCACAGTGACCCAAATCCTCTCTAAATCATCCAACATTGGGACCATCCAAATAGCCGAACGGCTCGGTCCTGATCAGATGTATCACTACCTCAGAGCGTTTGGTCTCGGGCAATACTCATCGGGAGGCGGCGATAATCCGGCCTTTCCGCACGAAACTCGAGGCAAATTGAAACCGCCGCAAGAGTGGGAAGGGATTGATTTAGCCGCCATTTCCTTTGGTCAGGGAGTTTCGGTAACCGCAATCCAGATAGCTGCCGCGTACAACGCCATCGCAAATGATGGCAAATACGTACCGTCTTCGTTAGTGCGGGGGTTTGTCACGCCGGAAGGCGCATCTCGTCAAATTGAAAGTCCGGTTAGTCAAGATGTGCTGAGCGCGACCACTGCGAAACAAATGCGCGCCATGCTGGAAAGCGTGGTCATCGAAGGAACGGGGAAGCGGGCAGCGGTAGACGGTTACGGAGTGGGAGGAAAAACCGGCACAGCGCAAAAGCCGCTAGTTGACCAGCGAGGCTATGGAGATAGCTACACGACGATCTTTGCAGGATTTGCTCCCGCAATAGAGCCCAAAGTGACAGTAGTTGTCGTCCTTGATGAACCTCTCGAATATAAAGCTGGCTTCACAGCAGCTCCGGTGTTTAGCGAGATAACGGCCAGAACTCTAGGCATTCTCGGAGTGCCTAAAACAAGGTAGATGAGGATGCCGGGAACTTCTTTAGAGGAAATCATCAGTTCATGCCGAGGGGCGTCCCTCGCGAACCTTGATGATCCTGCAAACATTCTGCGAGTTACTGGCGTTACCCACGACAGTCGCAAAGTTACCCAAGGTGATCTATTCGCTTGTGTAACCGGAGTTAATGATGACGGTCACCAGTACGCGGACGAAGCGGTGCGAGGCGGGGCTCGTGCGTTGCTAGTGGAACGCAAGTTGGAAAATGTCGTCCCGCAAATAGTGGTGCCGAATGTCCGAGAGGCATTAGGGCCAGCTTCGTCCATTATTTATGGCGAGCCGTCGAAGAGTTTGAACGTCATAGGAGTCACGGGGACTGCAGGCAAAACCACAACGGTTCATGCCTTAGCTCAGACGTTAGAGGCGTGTGGTAAAGAGGCGGGTGTTATCGGCACGCTTAGTGGAATCCATACCACGCCCGAAGCACCTGATCTGCAGCGATCTCTGGCAGTTATGCGCGACAACAAAAAAGAGTGGGCCTGTCTCGAAGTCTCTTCCCATGCTCTTGAATTTGGTCGGGTTAAAGCAGTGAACTTCGCAGCAACGGTCTTCACGAACCTCAGCCCAGAACACCTCGACTTTCATAAAGACATGGAGGCCTATTTCCAAGCGAAGCGCCGGCTATTTGACTCCGAAAGCCCTATTGCAGTTGTTTCAACAAGTGACGCGTGGGGTAAACGTCTTGCTTCTGAACTCCAAGGAGCAGGACATCAAGGCCTAGTGATTGCTGACCCAGAATTGATCGAAAACCCGAAGCTCGAACCGAGCGGCTCATCCTTTGTTTGGCGAGGACAAGAAGTCAAATCCTCGTTTCTAGGCGGCTTCAATTTGATGAACCTGCTTGTAACGGCGGAGACGCTCAGGGCCCTGGGATGGCAGCAGGAAGCGATAGTGGACGGTTTACAACAAATCTCGCCTGTTAAAGGCAGGATGGAACCGGTCACAGTGCCAGATTCTGACGTAGCAGTAATAGTGGACTATTCGCATAAACCTGAAGCTCTGAAAGAGGCTTTGCAATCAGTTCGAGGGCTCTGCGACCGCCGAATATGGGTTGTGTTCGGAGCCGGTGGTGATAGGGATCCATCGAAACGTCCGCTCATGGGTGAAATCGCTAGACAACTTGCTGATGAAATAGTTGTTACATCCGACAATCCCAGGTCTGAGGTTCCGATAGAGATCGCGAAAGAAATAGCGGCCGGGATTGCGATTGGTGCCACTCCGTATCGAATTGTGCTTGATCGCGCCGAAGCGATTCATGAAGCCATCGCAGAAGCTCTACCAGGTGACTTAGTGCTTGTTGCGGGTAAAGGGCATGAGAGCTATCAGATAATCGGTGGACAAACACTGCCCTTTGACGACGTGTCGGTTAGTCAGGATGCTCTGACAAGGCGAAGAGAAAGCGGCGCCTAATGATCGCATTGCTAATTGCTGCAGGCGTGTCTATGGGTGTCAGCCTCATCGGTACCCGCATTTTGGTTCCCTGGTTACGAAACCGCGGAGTAGGGCAACCAATTCGTTTAGATGGGCCTCAGGGTCATCTAACTAAAGCGGGAACGCCGACTATGGGTGGCGTTGCCATCGTCGCGGGCGCGGTCATCGGCTACATGGTCAGTCACATTCGTTCGGAAACGATTTTCACGCGGTCTGGTCTTGTTCTTATTGCTGCGATAGTTGCCGCTAGTGGCGTCGGTTTAATCGATGACTGGATCAAGGTAAGCCGTGAACGGAACTTAGGGCTTAACAAGTCAGCAAAAATTGTTGGACTACTCGTTGTAGCTTGCGGTTTCGCCGTGATGTCCATGTATTGGGCGCAAACTAGCCCGGTCATTGCCTTGACTCGCGCTGACCTACCAGGTCTTTCCATAGGCAAGCTGGTGTGGGTTATTTGGGCTTCGATTTTGGTAATCGCAACTGCCAATGCGGTGAATTTGACCGATGGGCTTGATGGGCTAGCGGGAGGCTCCTCAGCCATCGGCTTTTCGGCATTCGTGATTATTGGCTATTGGATTTTCAGGCACCCTGAGAGCTACGACGTCACCCATGCATTGGATTTAGCCATAGTTGCCGCGGCAATGACCGGCGCATGTATTGGCTTTCTGTGGTGGAACGCTCCGCCGGCACGAATCTTTATGGGCGACACTGGCTCATTGGCCATTGGAACTGCATTTGCAGGGTTAGCGTTGCTGCTCGAAACCCACCTTCTCCTGCCGGTTATCGGTGCGCTCTATGTTCTTGAGACTTTTTCGGTCATCTTGCAGGTCGCTAGTTACCGTCTATTTGGACGCCGGGTATTTCGAATGGCGCCGATACATCATCACTTCGAGTTGGCAGGTTGGCCAGAGACCACGGTTTTGATTCGAATGTGGATTATTAATGGCATCTTTGTTGCATTTGCCTTGGGTGCTTTCTATGCGGATTTCATTGGAATCGACTCGGCCGGCTTCGCACTCCGGATGTATCTACCGTGACAGAATTCGACTTATCCCGTGTCGCAGTTGGTGGGCTAGGGCTCACCGGTAGGGCATTGATTGAAGCCTTAATCGCTCGCGGTCACCACGTAGTCGTCACAGATGACCAACCTGAAGCCGTGATGAAAACGGCCAGCGAGCTAGCTGTCGAAATAGTGGATTCAACATCTGAAGCGGATCTGGCAGAACTTCTGAATCGAGTCGAGACGGTGGTGGCTAGCCCTGGAATTCCAAGGCATCACAAACTCTTACGTATGGCGGACGAGAAAGACATAGTCGTGTTAAGTGAGCTTGATGTCGGAGCTTTTTGGGATCAACGTCCGCGGGTGGCCGTGACCGGGACCAACGGAAAGACCACAGTCACGGAATTGACTGCAGGGATCCTTAACAACTCTGAGGTACGAGCTGCTGCTGTTGGAAATACCGAGGTGTCCTTTGTGAAGGCCGTAACCGGACAGTACGACGACACTGAAGTTTTCGTCGTTGAGGCATCCTCATTTGCATTAGACCGAGTTCAACACTTTCGAGCTCAGTCCGCTGCTTGGCTAAATTTGTCTCCTGATCACCTTGACTGGCATGGCGATTTTGAATCCTATGCAACAGCGAAAGCGAAAGTTTTTCACAGTCAAACATCAAGTGACTTTGCAATAGTTCCCCACGAATTAGGATCCATCACTCCTTGGCTTCCAGAGCTCGAATCTCAACGAATCACCTTTGGGTTGTCTGCTGGAGACGTTCACTGCACCCGGTCGGAGCTCACGGCCCACGGGGAGAAGATCGTCGATATCTCAGATCTAGCGTTGTCGCGTCCGCACGATCTTTTGAATGCTTGTGCTGCAGTCGCATTGAGTTTGTCGATAGGAGCCTCGACCCATGGAGCTCAAGAGACTTTGTGCAACTTCGGAGGGTTGCCTCACCGCATGGAGTTAGTCACAACCAACAAAGGGATTCGATTTTTCAACGACAGTAAAGCAACTACACCCCACGCGACCACGGCTGGGGTTAGCGGTTTGGATGCTGTCGTATTGATCGCCGGGGGTCGAAACAAGGGGCTTGACCTAAGTGAACTTGCTTCAGTGAAAGCCCAGGTTCGAGCAGTGGTGGCTATTGGTGACGCTAGTGAAGATGTAATTGAGGTCTTTGCCACGGATCTACCAGCGACCATCGCTGACTCTATGGAAGATGCAGTGTCTAGGGCGTTCGACTACGCAGTTCGCTTTGAGGCTGATGTAGTCCTTTCGCCAGCTTGCGCTTCATTCGATTGGTACAGCAACTATGTCGAACGCGGCGATGACTTCAAACGCATTGTGAGTGAATTGGGTGAACGGGGACGCGCGACATGAGCAGGGTTTTCTTCCCCGTATCGGCGACCGAGCCCTTAGACGCGAATGCCACAAGGCCACCTTGGCGATACTTGGCGATGTTGGCTTCGGTGTTGTTGCTCATGCTTACGGGGACCGTTGCGGTGCTACTGGCGTCTACGCCGACTGCCATTGTCAAAAAAGGAGATGCCTTTGCGACCTTTGGCAAGCATGCCTCTTGGGTCACGATTGCCGTTCTAGCTCTTTTGTTTATTTTAAACCGTGACTATCGAAGTTGGAGGCGATGGGCTCCTGCCCTCGTCGCAGTAGCAACGTTTGCATTGGTCCTGGTCCAATTCGTGGGTCGAACCAGTGGAGGTAGTAAAAGATGGCTTGATTTCGGGCTCTTCAACGTTCAGCCTTCTGAATTAGCGAAGTTTGCTCTAGTTATTGGTGTCGCATCGTTCCTTGATCAACGGCGTTATTTTCTTGACCGTGTCGACAGAGTCACCGTACCCATCTCAATTTGGGTAGCGATTGTCTGTGGTCTTATTTACATTCAACGCGATTTGAGTACCGCCCTCATAATCGGCATCATTGCGCTGGGGATGATGTGGGCGGCGGGCATTCCTGTCAAACATCTGATCCCGTTGATTGGTATCGGTCTCCTTCTAGGGGTTTTTCTCATTCTGAGCGAGTCTTATCGCCGCGCAAGAGTCGTAGCTTTCTTTAATCCCTCCGACGACATCGAAGGTTCGAGCTGGCAGGTCACGCAGGGATTACTCAGTCTGGCTCGAGGCGGATTTAATGGGACGGGCCTTGGAGGAGGCCATGCGGAGTGGGGATGGGTTCCGGCTGCCGACACTGACTTTGTTTTTGCAGTGGTGGGAGAACAGCTTGGCTTTATGGGTGCTCTACCTGTCGTTATTTTGCTCGGAACATTTATCGTCGCGGGGTTTCGGACAGCGCAAAATGCTCCCGACGTATTTGGGTCCCTCTTAGCAGCGGGCATATCCATCTGGTTCTTGGTTCAGATGGCTGTCAACCTCTTGGGAGTGTTGGGGTCGATTCCGATCACGGGGGTAACGCTCCCGTTCATCTCCTACGGCGGGACGTCGTTAATTCTTAACGCGATAGCAGCTGGGCTGTTGCTAAACATTGCGCGGCAATCAGTATGAACGACTTAGAACGCAACAAGAAAGGCCGTCCAAAGGGTGGAATTGTGATCGCCGGGGGAGGCACGGCAGGACATCTCTTGCCAGGTCTAGCTGTAGCAGATGAACTTCAACGACTGGGCAAGAGTAAAGATCAGATCGTATTCATTGGGAGCGCGCGCGGTATCGAAAAAGAGCTGGTTCCAGCCTCCGGGTATCGCCTTTGGGCACTGACCGGTCGTGGCCTGAATGGGCGCCGCGTATCTCTTGCGAACCTAGGGAACCTGATCGGAATTTGCTTGGGAGTGCTGAAAGGGGCCTGGCTAATCGCTCGGTTACGGCCAAGGGTCGTGCTGTCTCTGGGCGGGTACGCGGCTTTACCTGGCGCTATAGGGGCAGTGATCCTAAGAGTTCCTTTAGTGCTAGCGGAACAGAACGCAGTGGCCTCAGCTGCAAATCGACTTCTGAGGAGCTTTGCTAAGGCTGCGGCCGTACCAAGCCTTGGGACCGGCCTCAAGAACGAAGTTGTGACTGGCAACCCAGTCCGAGAGTCGGTGCTAGAAGCACATCAGTTGGGCCGACAAAGCAGAGCTGAGCTTGGATGGCCTCCACATGATCCAGTTGTAGTCGTGTTCGGCGGATCCTTAGGCTCACTGCGGATCAATGAAGCCTTATGGCAAGCTGCTTCAATTACTGAATTGCCAATGATTCATCATGTTGTTGGTCGGCGAGATTGGAAGGTGTTACCTGACGCTCTGCCCCAAACAATTAAGTCCTTTGAATATGATGAGAACCTACCGAAAGCGATAGCAGCGGCCGATTTAGTGGTCTGCCGTCCAGGTGGTTCCACTAGCGCAGAGCTGGCCGTTTTAGGCGTGCCAGCTATCCTGGTACCGCTCCCGAACGCTCCCAATGACCACCAACGGCGAAATGCTGAGGTGCTAGTGCAAGCCGGGTTCGCGACACTCGTCGAAGACGCTGAGCTAGATGGAAACCGTTTAAGCATCGAGATAGAGCGAATGCTCAACGAATTCAAAGGCTCGGCTGACCCAGATGGCGAAAGGCAACGACGTAGTGTTGGTCATCCAAGAGCGACCCGAAACGTAGCTGACCTCGTGCTCAAGTATGCGTCTGGCGAAGCACCATCGATTGACCGAGAAGAAAGATGACTTTGAAGGCATCCGACTCGACGCAGACCTCTCTTTCGGATCTCACGCCTATACACGTGGTGGGTGCTGGTGGTGCCGGCATGAATGCGATTGCTGCGGTTCTGTTGTCGATGGGTCACTCGGTGAGTGGCAGTGATCTGCGTGAATCTGCAGGGGTTAACAGGCTTCGTTCAATGGGAGCGCGAATCGAAGTGGGCCATCACCCGGACAATATCGGAGATGCATCCGTGATTTGTAGGTCTACGGCTGTGCCGGATTCCAATGTTGAGATTTTGGCCGCGTTACAGGCAGGGCGAACGGTCCTCAGTCGCGCCGACATACTCGCTGCTATTTGCAGCAATAAGCGGACAATTGCTGTCGCGGGAACCCACGGAAAGACCACAACGTCCTCGATGCTGGCGCTTGCCCTTACAGCGGCCGGCCTTGAGCCCTCTTTCATAGTGGGAGGAGATCTCAACGACATTGGTTCTGGCGCAGTTTGGAACAATGAAGGCGATCTTTTCGTTGTCGAAGCTGATGAGTCGGATGGAACATTTCTCAAGGTTGGTGCAGAGAGTGCGATAGTGACCAACTTAGAAAGTGATCACCTTGACTACTTTGGAACCTACGAAGCCCTAGCTGAGGCGTTCAGAAGTTTTCTGGGAGCAGTTAATGGTCCACGAATCGTTTGCATCGACGATTCCGGAGCAGCCCGACTAGTGGATGAGGTAGGCGGGTGCCTCACATACGGAACCGCCGAAAGTGCCGATTATCGAGTTGTTGCGGTTACGAGCAGTCGTTATGCATCTAAATTCGAAGTAATTCGAGAAGAAAAGAGCATCGCCAAATGTGAGTTGCCAGTTCCTGGTCTTCACAACGTTTTGAACGCGGCCGCTGCTTTCGCCGCTGCTGTTGAAATGGGCGCGGACCCTGAACTGGTAGCGATGGCGTTGGCCAGATTTGCAGGTGTTGCACGAAGGTTTGAATTTAGAGGAGAGCACCAGGGAGTGGTGTATGTCGATGACTATGCGCATTTGCCTACAGAGGTATCGGCCGTGTTGGCGGCCGCTAAAACAGGCGAGTGGGACAGAATCGTCGCGGTATTTCAACCTCACCGCTACAGCAGAACAGCCGAGCTGTGGAGAGAGTTCCGAGACTCATTCGTAGATGCGGACCACGTAGTTCTCACTGGGATTTACAGCGCTGGTGAATCGCCTCGCCCGGGTATAACAGGAGATTTGCTTGTTCGCGCGATTCTTGACCATCACCCAAAGTCGTCGGTCACGTACCTGCCCGGGCGAGAACAAGTAGCTGATTATTTGGATTCGACCCTCCGTCCCGGCGATCTTTGCTTGACTATGGGAGCGGGAGACTTGACCTCTGTCGCGGATGAGGTTCAGAGTCGACGCAGGACAACAAGGCCGCCGCGATGAGCCGTGGAAAGCTCAATGCATTGCAGGTAGCGGAGCAGATACTTGGGGCACGCGCACAGGTTCAAGTCAACTTGGGCGCTATGACGACTTACCGTGTCGGCGGGGATGCGGCGCTATATGTGGTCGCGAACACTCATGAAGATTTAGCAAAAGTTGGTGAAGCTAGAAACGAGACAGAATTACCTGTTTTGGTTATTGGCAAGGGATCGAATCTGCTCGTAGCCGATGACGGGTTCCCGGGAATTGTGGTGTCTCTGGGGTCGGACTTCTCAAAGACCGAGTTTGACCGCAGTGCCTGTGAAGTCGAAGTGGGAGGGACGGTTGCGCTACCTGCGCTTGCGCGTCGTTGCGTTGCTGCAGGGTTAAGCGGCTTCGAATGGGCTGTGGGTGTGCCTGGGTCAATTGGAGGAGCAGTGCGAATGAATGCTGGCGGTCATGGAAGTGACATGCAGGCGTGCGTTCGAGCCGTCAAAATATTTGATCTTCATATGGCTGAGGTCAAAATGGTAGTCAACGAGGACTTGAGCTTTGGTTACCGACACAGCGCTTTAAGGCAAGGACAGATTGTTTTGGAGGCATCTCTTCAACTTGCTGATGATCACGACAACTCAGGGGAAAGAATGTTGGATGAGATTGTTCGGTGGCGTCGCGACAATCAACCGGGCGGCCAGAACGCTGGGTCAGTGTTTGTAAATCCAAGCAACGAAACTTCTGCCGAGTTGATTGACCGCCTCGGACTTAAAGGCTTTCGGGTCGGATCGGCACAGGTGTCGGCAAAACATGCCAACTTTGTTCAAGCAGATGTCGGAGGCTCAGCAAACGATGTCGACGCCGTGATTACAGCGGTGGCCCAACGCGTCTACGCCGAAACCGGCATAGGACTGAGAACTGAAATTCAGCGAGTGGGGTTCGAGGATTAGCGATGTTACCCAGACGGCGACGAGCTGCCCTGTCACCGACGATTCGCAAAGGCATAGTCGGGCTTACTCTTTCGCTGGTCCTCTTTGTCGGTGGCTTTGTTGCGGTCGGATACTCGTCGCTTCTTGACGTTGAGAAGATAGAAGTGCACGGCTTACATCACCTCACTCTTATAGAAATAGAACAACGGTTAGGGTTCGAGTCAGGTGATCCATTGCTGTCGGTAGATCAATCGGCGGCCCAACGCAGAGTCGAGGCTCTTCCCAGGATCAAATCTGTTTCGGTTGACCGCTCGTGGGCCGGCATCGTCGTCGTTGACATCGTTGAACATCAACCGATCGCTTTAGCTATGAGCGAACCAGAACAATGGGCGCTAATTGCCTCTGATGGGAGGGTCTTGAGTCACGGGTTGATGTCACCTCCTGATTTACCCCGAATCAGTGGAGTTCGGGCTGCAGGCGTCCCTGGGTCATATCTAAGTCGTGATAGTGCTGCTTTGCTTTCACTTTTGAAGACCATGCCAGCGGGATTGCTAGAGAGGTTTGTTAGTTTGCGTCGTGACCCTGGCACAGGGGATCTTTCGGGCACTTTGAACAGCGGGCAGGAGGTTATCTTTGGTGATGACGGGCAAATTTCAGCCAAGGTGGTTGCTTTGTCGGCGTTATTGAGTTACTTAGAGGAGCAAATGAGAACAGACCGAGTCCTTGATGTCTCGGTTCCAGAAAGGCCAGTGGTCTCGCGTAGTTGAAATGCTCGTAGCAACTCAAAATTCGTTCAGGTGGCACTGGGGCTGACCTTAAGAGTCTCAAACTTGCGCTACCTTCAGGGTTGAGTTCTATTTCTAGCGATTAGTCGTATACGAGACAGCAGGAGGCCCAGTGGCGAGTCCTCAGAACTATCAGGCGGTGATCAAGGTCGTTGGCGTTGGAGGAGGCGGATGCAACGCCGTCAATAGGATGATCGAGTCAGGGCTGACCGGTGTTGAGTTCGTCGCCGTGAACACAGACGCCCAAGCCCTGCTCATGAGTGACGCTGATATCAAACTCGATATTGGACGCGAACTGACGCGCGGTTTGGGAGCGGGCAGCGATCCAGATGTGGGTCGGCAGGCAGCAATAGAACATGTCGAGGAGATTCAACAGACGCTCGCTGGCTCTGACATGGTGTTCATCACAGCTGGAGAAGGCGGTGGCACAGGCACAGGTGCTGCGCCGGTGATAGCGGAGATCGCCAAAGAGGTTGGTGCGCTAACGATAGGTGTCGTAACTAGACCGTTTATGTTTGAGGGACGACGTCGTGCAGTGCAAGCTGATACTGGCATTCAGGAACTACGAGAAAAAGTAGACACGCAGATTGTTGTCCCGAATGACCGTTTGTTGAGTGTCACCAACGAAAACACCACGATGGTAGATGCCTTTCAGATGGCAGATGACGTACTGAGAGAAGGCGTTCAAGGTATTACGACTCTTATCACCACGCCTGGACTCATCAACACGGATTTCGCTGACGTGAAAATGATCATGTCAAATGCTGGGTCCGCACTTATGGGTATCGGTCGCGCACATGGCGAGAACAGAGCTGAAAACGCTTCTCGGCAGGCTGTCTCGAGTCCGTTGCTTGAAGCATCCATAGAGGGAGCACGCGGCATCCTGCTAAATGTGACTGCATCGGAGAACCTGGGTCTACATGAAGTACGTGACGCTGCAGACGTTATTCACGATGTAGCTCACCCAGATGCCAACATTATTTTTGGAACCGTAATTGACGATTCAATGGGTGAAGAGATTCGTATCACTGTTATTGCTGCGGGGTTCGATCGGTGGGATGACGGTGCTGCAGGTTCAACGAGGTCCGCGACCGCTAGCGCCATTGAAGAAATCGCCGATATTTTCGATGCTGAGGAGATTAGCGATATTGGTGTTGGCGATGACGATGACGACGATGACGAGTTCGACGTCCCTTCTTTTCTTAAATGACGACCTAAGTCCTAGTCGTTCTAGGAATTCTCAGTCGTGTTGACATTTCATCGCTGCGCTGGCAGGCACCATTCGGTCCGGATTCGAATATCGGAGCGCAGCGATGGCGACGCTTGTTCTACCTCGTTCATGACCGAGGAGCGGAAGGTGCGCACATTTCCTAAACAGGTACATGGTGCCGAAATTCTGTCAGTTGTTGAACCAGGAGAAGGGCACGGCGGCATAGCCGATGGCGTTGTTACTTCGACACCGGGCGCAGTGATTGGTATCCGAAGCGCTGATTGTGTTCCAGTCGCTTTATACAGTGCCGCATCATCAAAGGCCTTCATTGGTGTTGTTCATGCGGGGTGGCGAGGTATTCGAGAGGGAGTTATTGATGCTGCGGTGAAAACACTGACAGCTTCTGGCAGTGGCGCTTTGCGGGCGATTGTTGGTCCACACATCTCGACAGAAGAATACGAATTTGGTCTTGACGACTTGTCGGAAATGATGAATGTGGCTGATCGGAGCGTAGCTGGTCAAACTAAGGATGGGCACCCAGCGCTCGACTTGGGAGCGGCGGTTGCGGTGATGTTGCTGAAAAGTTCGGTCGCGATTGACTACCGAATGCAACGGTGCACCGCTAGGGATCCGCGTTATTGGTCTCACCGGAGTGAGGGCGACGTAGAACGTTTCGCGCTTATGGCTGAAATCGAGAGGCGGTCATAATGGAACAAAGATCTGTTTCTAAAGAACATTTCCTGGATCGGGCTGGGACTCTGAAAGAACGCATTGCGACTTTAGGAGGCAACGGCGTTGACATAGTCGCGGTGACGAAAGGTTTTGGAGCATGGGCCATGACTCTTGCTTTGGAGTGCGGGTTCCAAATGGTTGGGGAAAATTATGCTCAGGAGCTATCAGCTAAGTGGCCCGAACTAAACATCGAGGAGCGAAAAGCGCTGCAGGTGCATTTCATCGGAGGTATGCAAACAAACAAGGTGCGAAAAATTTCTGACATCGTCTCTGTTTGGCAGACGATTGATCGAATATCGCTGCTTGATGAGATTGCGAAACGTAGTCCTGGGTCATCTGTGATGATCCAACTGAAACTGACGGAAATTAAGGGTCAAGGCGGGTGTGATCTTCTCCAAGCGGAGGAGTTGGTTGTAGCGGCGAGCGAGCGAAACCTTCGCGTCACCGGGGTAATGGGTATCGGTCCGCAAGGAGAAGTTGATTCGATACGTGCTGCTTATAAGAGATTGATTTCTTTTGCGGATGATCATCGGCTTGAGACCAGATCGATAGGGATGACAAACGATCTAGAGGTTGCCATTGAATCGGGCAGCACCATGATAAGAATTGGAACAGCTTTGTTTGGTGATCGCCCATCGCGGTGAGACCGCGGTACTCTCAGCATTTAGGAGGAAGCGAATGGCTTCGATGTGGCGGCAGGCGATGCTCTACCTCGGGTTAGGGCCCGATGAGCAGTATGACGAGTTGGACGGCCTTCAACACCCTGATGGCAGAGATCCCGGTGAAGATCAGGTAACGGTCGTGACCAGCGCCTCCGAGTCTTTAACTCTTCCTGATCGTTCCGAAAGTGGGTCTGCTGTCAGCAGTGCGGGAGCCGCGTCGTCAGGATCCGTTAGAACAATCCCAATAACTAGCGCCAAGCCGCACGTGGTGGCACCGAGAACCTTTAACGATGCGCAGCAACTAGCTGACCGATTTAAAGCCGACCAGCCTGTAATCGTCAACCTGCAAACCGCTAACCGAGATCTTGCTCGAAGGATTATCGATTTTGTAAGTGGGCTCTGTTATGCGTTGGGCGGCAAGATGGAGAAAGTCGCTGATCAGGTATATCTGTTGGCCCCGTCTCATGTGAACCTCGCCGACGAGGAGCGTCAGCGCCTCCAAGAGCGGGGTTTGCACTATTAGTCAAAGGTTTCCGCGGTGACTCAAGTCTTGTGCACGCTCTGCGACATTTACGTCTTAGCCATCTTTGGTCGCATCATCTTTAGTTGGATTCCCATCGCCCACGATAGTCCCGTCGCTATTGTGCGAACGTTTTTGGTCCGGATCACTGAACCTTTGATGGGTCCTTTGAGAAGGGCACTTCCGCCTCTTCGGCTCGGTGGATTTGGCCTTGATCTGTCACCAATCCTGGTCTTGATTCTGGTGCAATGGATTCTCGGTGGTGTGATCTTGAATTGTCGTTGATCTAGGTTCAACAGATCCCGGTTTCGGTAGGGCCGCCTTATTGTTAGGGTCAGCGTATGGAGTTGACCCCACAGTTGCTCGAAACGCAGCATTTCCCTGAGCGATTCAGAGGCTATGACCCCGACGCTGTAGACGACTTTTTGGAACGCGTAGCAGCGGTCCTAAGTGAAATGCAGACACGACTGGACGACGTAGCTGACCGGCTCATAGTCGCCGAGGCCCGCACGAACCAAGGCAGTGGGCAAGAGGGGATTCAAGTCCAAGATGGGCGCCTTGGTGCGGTTGAGAGCATTCAAGAGGCACTGGCCACCGCGCCAAGAGTTGAAAGCGAAGATAGGCCCGATCAGGAACGAGTTGCTGTTGCAATTGGGGCAACCAACATTGAAATTGACCGGATTGCGCAATTGATAGCACTTGCTCAAGAAACTGCCGAGGACGTTGTAGAGGACGCGGTTGCTGCAGCAAGAGAGCAGGTAGCAGACCTGTTAGCTGACGTCTTAGTGGTTTCGTCGTCGGAGCTTGCGGCGACCGAAGCGTGGGCGCGCAAGTCGGACTTGGAAGCAGAATTATTGGAGCTTGAAGCGCGAATCACAGCGAGGCGCAGCGATGCTGACCAGTTGGCAGATCTGATCGAAACTCGTAGACGGGCGCTGGGCGAAATTGCAAGAGATCTCAGCGGTCGTCCGGACGGTCCGCCCGATCAGCACCCGGCCACAACGATGGTGGAAGGCGTAACGGTTATTGACGAAATGCGAAATGACCAACCAGCGGTCAATGTGGCTAATCGTTTAAAAACAGAAAGCGGCTCTGGAGAGGAAATCGACGATCCCTTCTTTTCTGCATTGCAGCGACAAGAGCCTCTAGAGGGCAAATAGGTAACGTATTACGACTTCGTGAGTTTGACGGTTGGCTCAGCGCTGCCGGGTAGCCATGAAATTTGGTTTGCCAACACAGCTGACATGACGGCCGTTTCATGCTCCTTGATTGCGTCGATATCGTTGGGGGACCAGATGACTTCAACTGTGATCCGTTCAGTTACTTCAAGGTCGGCTTCTTTTCTTGCCTGCTGAATCGTTCTAATTAGGTCGCGAGCTGAGCCTTCTGCCTCAAGTTCGGGAGTTACCTTGGTGTCCAAAATCACTACTGCGTCGTTGGACTTGAGAGATGCGGTGGTCGTGGAGTCAGCTGGCTCCAGAGCCATGTCGTACTCGTGGGATTCAAGAATGTGCCCAGCGATATCGACACGGTTGTCGCCGACGGAACTCCAGTTCCCTTCTTTAGCTGCGACAAAAACGTTCTGAACGTCAGCCCCGAGCCGAGGACCAAGAAGATTGCCGTTGGGCTTCAAGGTCATGGTCGCAGAATCGCCTATCTCATCGGTCAAAATGACGCTATGAACGTTGATCTCCTCGGCGAGAAGGTCCGAAACTTCGCTGAGTTCCGATGCGTGTTTTCCGGCGACTGTGACTGATGTCAAAGGCAAGCGTACGCGAAGTCCAGCGTCTTCTCTTAGCCGCAGTGCAGTTGATGCTGCTTCCCGTATCTGGTCCATTCGCTGAACTAGGCCTGAGTCCTCTGGTAACTCTTCAACACGTGGCCAGGGTGCTAGATGGACGCTGGCACCATCGGTCAGACCTCCGTAGATTTCATCCATGACCATAGGAAGAAAGGGAGCAGCAATGCGGGTGAAGATAGTCAACACGGTGTAAAGGGTGTCGTAGGCGTCAGGGTCTCCTTGGCCGCCGCCCTCAGGACCCCAGAATCGATCTCGCGAGCGCCTTATGTACCAATTATTCAAAGCATCTATAAACAACTGGATTTCGTTCGCGGCACCAGGGAGGTCGTACGCGTCTAACGACGAAGTGGTATTTGCTATAAGAGATCGGGTCTTGGCTAAGAGATAACGATCTAACAGATGTTTAGAGTCGACTCTGAGTGCTGCGTGATGATGGTCAACGTTGGCGTAGAGGGTGAAAAAGGAATATGCATTCCATATTGGGATGAGAACTTGTCTGGTTACATCGTCAATTCCTGCATCAGATATTCGGGTATCGCCGCCCCGGACGATATTTGTTGACATCAAGTACCAGCGAAGAGCATCCGAGCCCTGTGAATCAAAGATTTCTGTGGGTTCGGTGTAATTCCTGAGCCTTTTGGACAGTTTGTTTCCGTCTTCTGCCAGGAGTATTCCGTGACAGATCACGTTCTGGAAAGCTGGTCGATCGAATAAAGCTCCAGCCAAGACATGCAGTGTGTAGAACCATCCACGGGTCTGGTTGATGTATTCGACTATGAAATCTGCTGGGAAGTGTTCCTCAAACCACTCTTTATTTTCGAATGGATAGTGGACCTGGGCAAACGGCATAGAGCCAGATTCGAACCAACAGTCGAGAACTTCTGGGACTCGCCGCATAGTGCTCTTGCCCGAAGGATCGTCGGGGTTGGGTCTTGTTAGATCATCGATGAATGGTCGGTGAAGGTCAGTTGGCCTGACTCCGAAATCTGCCTCTAGTTCGTCGAGGCTGCCGTAGACATCGGTTCGCGGATAATCGGGGCTGTCGCTCACCCAGACGGGTATGGGAGATCCCCAGAAACGGTTGCGACTGATGGACCAGTCACGGGCGCCGGCCAGCCATTGTCCGAATCGTCCGTCTTTGACATGATCGGGAACCCAGTTGATTTCTTGGTTTATTTCTTGCAGTCGGGAACGAATCTTTGTGACTTCGACGTACCAGGATGAGATTGCCTTGTAGATGATTGGAGTGTCTGTTCGCCAGCAATGCGGATAGTTGTGTTCATAAGTTTCGTGACGTAGGACTTTTCCTAGATCTTTCAGGTGTTGAATTATCTTGGGGTTTGCATCGAAGACGTTTTCGTTAGACCAGTTTGAGACTATGTCCGTGAACCTTCCCTGATCGTCCACTGGGACTGCGTCGCGAATTTCAATTTCGTTGGCTTCGCAAACGAACTGGTCGTCTTCGCCGAAACCGGGTGCCATATGTACTACTCCGGTCCCTTCGGATGTGTCGACGAAATCGGCAGCAAGAACACGAAAGGCATCGTCTCTGTCGGCAAAGAAATCAAATATTGGCTCGTAATTAAGTCCGACCAGTGACGAGCCCGGAAAGGTTTGGATTGTTTGGTAGTCCGGTAGCTGTTCGGCGTACTTTTCTAAGCAATGAGAACTCAGGATCCAACGCGCGTTGAGTGCTTCGACGAGTACGTATTCTATTTCGGGTCCAACCGCGAGGGCCAGGTTTGAAGGCAGAGTCCATGGGGTGGTGGTCCAGGCCAGCAGTCGGGTCGGTAGCCCCGCGGAAAACTCTGATACTTGTTGTTCTTTGAGTTGGAACCAGACGGTGATGGCGGGATCTTGCCTAGGGCGGGTCGCGTCGTCTAGGCGGATTTCGAAGTTCGATAGTGGCGTCTCGGCGCCCCATGAGTAGGGCATGACGCGGAAGGCTTTGTAGATCAAGCCTTTGTCCCACAGTTGTTTGAAGGCCCACATCACCGATTCCATATAGGAGAGGTCCATGGTTTTGTAGTCGTTATCGAAATCGACCCATCTGGCTTGGCGCGTGACGGTTTCTTGCCATTCTGAGGTGTACTTGAGTACTGATTCCCTGCAACTGGCGTTGAAGGTTTCGATTCCGTATTCGGTGATAGCTGCTCTTCCGGAGACTCCTAGTTCTTGTTCGGTTTCCATTTCGGCGGGCAACCCATGGCAATCCCAGCCAAAACGGCGGTCGACGCGTTTGCCCAGCATTGTTTGATAGCGGGGAACCACATCTTTCACATATCCGGTTAATAGATGCCCGTGATGTGGCAGTCCGTTCGCGAATGGCGGTCCGTCATAGAACACGTATTCGTCGTCATTAGGTCGAGAATTTATTGATTGCTTAAAAGTTCCCTCTTTGTTCCAACGGTCAAGCACAGAGCGCTCTATGGCAGGGAAATCTGCCCTATTGGGCACTCTGGGATAGGGAGTGTTGTCTGGAGTGCTCATCGGTCGTCCTGATCTGCCATGCAACCATTCAAGCTACCGTCTGGAATTTGTTTGCCTGTTATTTAACGGTTCTTGCGATGGTCCGTCGCTACACGATCCCGGGGGGCTATGATGCGACACCTTTTCGAACACGACTATTCGGCAGGTGAGTTATGGCGAAGAAAAAGGTAGTAGCTAAGAAGAAGGCTCCTGCGAAGAAAAAAGCAGTAGCTAAGAAGGCTCCTGCTAAGAAGAAGGCTCCTGTTAAGAAGAAGGCTCCTGCGAAGAAAAAAGCAGTAGCTAAGAAGGCTCCTGCGAAGAAAAAAG